>CBFGXU010000052.1:0-14892 GCA_965652935.1 uncultured Nitrosomonas sp. | reverse complement strand
ATATCGAGCTGGCAGGGTGCCTCGACCAGCAGGTATGGGGACAAGGTTTTCCTCAACCTGCATTCAGTGCCCGATTTTATGTCGAAAGTCAGCGTATCGTGGGTGAAAAGCACTTGAAATTAAAATTAAGAAAACTGGATTTCTGTAACCAAGGCGAGGTGCTGATAACGCCGCGAAAATCCAACGATTGTTACGAGGGTATGTTATTTTTTCATAATGACCCGTTGCCTGATTGGATTGATGCTGTTTATCGGCTGCAGGTCAATGAATATAATGGGAAAGCTACTTTGCAATTGCTGCTTGAGCATTGGTTTCAGGCTGATGGTCAGGTAATTGGCGATGTCTCCTGAATTCACGCTCAACGGAGAATTGGCTGCTTTGCCTTCTTTCTTGACCAGTCTTGCGATTGGTTTACTCATCGGACTGGAACGCGAACGCAGTCCGGGCTCGCGGGCAGGCCTGAGAACATTTGCATTAGTTGCGTTATTTGGCACGCTGACCGCCATGCTAGCAGAAGAAACTACGCCCTGGTTGCTGTTGGGTGGTCTGTTCATCGTCGGCCTGATGATGATTGCTGCGTATGTTCGCGTCAAAAATGAGAGTGCAGATCCGGGTACCACCACGATAGCCGCTATCCTGGTATGCTATGGTTTAGGCGCTGCGATCTGGTATGGCAACGACACACTGGCAATCATGCTGGCGATTATTACGACCGTATTGTTGTATTTCAAGGCAGAATTGCACGGCATCACTGAGAAGCTAAGTCGGCGGGATTTAATTTCCGTACTGCAGTTTGCCGTATTGACCTTTATTATTCTCCCGATACTGCCGGATAAGAATTTTGGACCTTATGAGGCGATCAATCCGTATCAAACCTGGCTAATGGTGGTATTGATCTCTGGGGTCAGTCTGGCGGGTTATGTGGCATTGCATCTCATCGGCCAACAACATGGCGCTGTGCTGGGTTTATTTGGCGGCCTGGTTTCAAGCACTGCCACAACATTGGTATATGCGCGCCGCAGCATTGAAAGCCAGGACTTTACACAACTGGCGGTGGTGGTGATCCTGATTGCCAATCTGACCGTATTGATTCGCCTGGCCATTGTCAGTGCAGTGGCTTCTCCTTCCATATTGCCCCATTTATTGCCGGTTCTAGGCAGCGGCTTGGTGCTTGGGGCGGCGGTTACGGCTTATTGGTATCGTCAACTGAATCAGAAAAATGGATTAGCTGTGCCTGAGATTAAAAATCCAACAGAAATCGGCGCCGCCGCTGCTTTTGGCTTGATTTACGGCGTGGTTTTGTTTTTTTCCGCCTGGTTATCTGATATAGCCGGTAGCAAAGGATTATACGCCGTTGCGCTGCTATCCGGTCTGACCGATGTTGATGCTATTACGCTATCAAGTCTGCGTTTATATGAACTGGGTAAATTGCAAGCAACCGAAACCGTGATGGCGATCTCGCTTGGAATAATTTCCAATATTGGTTTCAAGTTCGGTCTCATATGTTTCATCGGTAGCCGTTTACTGGCTAAACAGTGCATCTCAGGTATGTTTGCAACCGCTGGCGGCATTGGTTTGGCGCTGCTGTTTTTTATCAGGCCATGAGTGATCCGCTGGTCTTTCACCAATCATTGATTCCGCGTCGTTGTCGGATCAGGATTGACTTACCACTGGTTCACGAGGGGGAAAGCGATTTTCCTGTTGCTCAGTTTGAAGCTGATGAAGGTTGATATCAGATTGGAGCATTCAACGCCAGCGTTATTCGGGATCAAAGGAGACAGGATGCTTAAGGTGAAACAAAACAGCAGGAAATAATCGCAAGCTGGGTAGTCAATTATCATCGCGGCCGTACAGAACTTAAGAGCAGGATGAAATTAAAAACTACAGCTTGCGAATCTATCAAATCATAAAGGAAGAACTCGTCGCCTGATCATTAATAATTAATTGTTTTAAATGATTAAGCATATTAACGACCAAATTCTTTCTTCTAATTCAGAAGCGGTGCTTGATGGGGTTTAATATTCGTCAAATTATTTTCGGATTCCGCTAATTTGTTTTTTACACGACTCCAAGCTGACTCAAAGGCATCCAGTAATTCTTCACCTACCAGCGTTTCCCATGGAACAGGATCTTCTGTGGGAGTCAGGTGCGAATGTAAATTACAAATACGCTCCAGAACTTCCTCATAAGCATGAGGTTCAAGACCCTCGCAGGAGTAGATGCAAAGATGTGAGTATTCCTGTCTTTCACTTAAATTCTTTCCCAATTTTACCAGTAGCTTAGCTGCATCGTATTGTTTTTGCTTCAAAAGGATATTCATCATTTCCCCAACGACGCGAACTTTTCCATGTTCTAATTGCAGGTTATCAATGGGATCTCCTATCACTTCCTCGAAAGCCTCTTCTTTAAGTTCTCCATCAATTAAGAAGCTGGATAGCAGAAATTTAGCATCAAAAAATTTGAGTTGACCCTGATTCTTTAAAGCTTGCGCATCCAAGCCTAGGATTTCCATCTCGGAGATGACATTTTTTCTTAGAGCCATTTCGGCGATAACCATTACTCCTTCGCCATTCAGAATCCCTTCTTGAATGTAGCGCGCAATTGCTTCAGCCCGAAGCGTCTCATTCTGACAAATTTGAACAAAATGATTGCCCGTTTTGCTTACTAATTGCCATATTCGATTTGCTTCCATAAATCCTCCAAAAAATTATTGAATTTGTTTAAGAGAATTGATTAAGCACTATAAATCAATGCTCAAAAACAATTCCAAATTATGAATGAATAAAATCATTATTTTTTAATGGCCAATTACATGTTCTCGAACCCATTCTGTCTCATAGCTTATAGTCAGCACATAGAAAGTATGACTCATTCATTCAATATATAAAGGTGTCTTAGCCTAGATAAGTTTAACCACGACCTGGCAGATCTTCGGGTGACAAAGTGAAAGAGGAGTCAATGAAGTGCGGATAGATATTAGTGGTTATACTTGAGCAAATATAGGAAAGCTCAAGTTAATAGATATCTTCATATTAGAGGAACACGTTGAATAGGTTAGTCAATTAATGTAAGTAAAAAATATTCTGCAATTTAATCAGTGAATTAGCACATAATTCATTATCCAGTTAAAAAATGCAGCAAGAATATCATGGAATTTGAATGAGATCCACTAATCAATTCCGTTCCGGTCGCATAAATCCCATTGAAAGAAATGGAATTGCTGAGTTTGAAATAAGTATTTCATTATTTATCAAATAGATAGAAAGTTCATGAAGGGGGTGGACATTCTCTTCACGCATGCCCTTGAATACCCCTGTGTCAGAAACTTGACGGTTCATTGCGTTCTATACCATTTAGTTCGTGACGAATCCGCGAAGATGTTTCGTAAACTACTTTCCGCACCCGATTGATTCCCCCCAAGGGTTGATGTTCAAGTGTTGTATGCCCAGGCGTAAAAGTAAGGTCCTCGCAGAAATTCAGTTGCTCTGTCGTATTGAATGCTTGGGATGGAATGATGATCTTTGCCACAGGAATAAAGGGCGAGTCTTTTTCGTTCCATTCAACCGTAGGGTCTTCGATGGGCATTTCTAACGAATGTTTACGTAGCTGAACCATGAAATTAAAGCATGCATCCTCATGATCAAGATGTTTCTGCATGTTTTCACGCAGGTAATCGGGAGAACGATCGTCTCGGGACAAGGAATAAGCGATCTTATCGCAGGGGCGGGCGGAAAATTTCATGGCGGTATCACCGAAGCGATACGGAGTCGCGCTCCAATATTGCGTATGTAATGGATTATTGATCTTCTTGCTCTGGATCATGGCGACGATTTTAAGTTCATGTAAACGAAAATTCCGTGGATTTAAATCCGGGAAAAAGAATCGAGTGAGACTGTCTTCAGCAAGAGCCTTCTGAAATTCAACATAGTCTGCTGCGTTTCGCACGAAAAATACGGGATGATTGAACATGACAAAATCGTGTGTGCCAGACGAGCTATGTTCAATGTTCATGAGCTTAATGGCCATTCCACGTCCATCGCCTACCGAATCATCTTGTACTTTTCTGGATCCATTGGAATAACGGATCCAGGCTGGATATTCGCGCGCTTGTGCAAAAATCCCAATGCGCATTTCATCCGGTAACGGGAGCACGTGAAATTGCGCTTTCACACAGCCATGGGTCTTGGCGTGAGCATTCCTGCGAAGAGGACCCTGCTTGGCTTCGGCCCGAGTACTCTCTTCAACGAGCTGTGAAATTTGCTGGATCGCGAGCGCCTCATTCTCCGGTACTGTCTCGACACTAAAGGCGCACGTCGGGATGAGCGGTATCAAAGCCAAACCCAGAAGAAGTCCTTTATTCAGCATTTCAATAGGCTTCCGAAATATTCATAATAGCCATGCTTATTGAAGTTCTTTCTATAAAAAGGGACTTTTCCGGGTATGGTCTGCTGTTCTACTTGATGAGCTGCAGGCTGTTTTTGACCGATTTTACCCCAGCAACACTGCGTGCTACTTCAGTCGCTTTATTAATGCTGGCGGCGTTGCTTACGAAACCGCTTAATTGGACTACCCCTTTAAAGGTTTCGACGTTGATTTCAGTGGCTTTCAGCGATGGCTCATTAAAAATGGCGGCTTTGACCTTGGTAGTAATCACGGAGTCATCAAAATACTCTCCGGTTCCTTCTTTTTTTTCAGTCGATCCGCATCCCGTCGCTGTCAATAATGTCAAAGCCAAGAAAGATGCAAAGAAAAATTTAACAAAGTATTTCATGATCTAGTCTCCTATTAATTCTTAATTTTTTTATCGATACTGATACCAGAATACCGAAAGAATATTTATTATTTCAACGTGAACAAGTACTTACAATAACCTTCCTCTTGTACAGATAGAGTTAGTGCTGCATATTCACCATTTGCCGACACGTTTCAGCACAATCTTTACAGGCTTGTACACATTGGTCCATATTTCCGATCCGCTCGCAATCCGTTGCACATGCTTCGCAGATCTCGGCACAGATTCCGCAAAGGGAAGAGGAGTGCTGGGAACTGCTGAGCATAAAATTGGCTGAAGTCTGACATATCTCAGCGCAATTCATTAACAGGCGAAAATGGGTAGCTTCAACATGTTTCCCACCGGTTTCAAGACAATGGCTCATCCCAGTCTGTAAACAAATCTGGTGACATCGGGTACAAGCAGCTATACAGGCTTGCATATCGCGGTTAATATGGGAGGACATCTGGTGCATGAAATTCTCCTAAAGAATTTAAGGCAAATAATCAAGCAAAAATGGATAGTTACAATCTTATCCTCATTCCATCAAGCTTTAAGAAGAAACAACGCTTACCCTACTATTTAAATCAAACACAGTCTGTACGGTAACAAACATAAAACTGGAACCATTCAAGGCAAGATAGAAAGGGTTTCACCAGCACTACATTTTAACGAGTAGAATCAATTAGAAATTGGGTTCGATAGCGAACAGACTAGGCGCGATTCGCTTCCTAAGATTTATTTTTTATGGGTTATTTAAAAATGGTTACTTCAAGGAAGACAAGACATATGAAAACAAGCAATAAACAACATAGTTCAGTAAGAGCAACCTTTTTGATAGCTAGCTTATGCGTCGTTGTTGTCAGCCTAATAGGCTGTCAACAAGAAAAATCAGCCGAAAAAACAGGGCAAGAAATTGATCGTTCGCTTGAAAATGCCGGAAAAAAGATTGGGCAATTAGCAGAACAAGCAGGTCAAAAACTTGACAAGGCGGGAGAATCAATAAGCCATTACATTGATGACTCAGCCATTACAGCCAAAGTGAAGGCGGCGATTATCGATGATCCGTTGCTGAAAGCCACTGAAATCAAAGTGACGACGGAGAATGGCGCAGTTCGACTGAGTGGCACGCTGGATTCTCAGGAAAAGATCAACAGAGCGATAGAAGTTGCGAAGAATCAGGAGAATGTCCAATCTGTTCAGAACGATCTGACTTTGGTTGTGCCTGAAGAGCCCGCATCAGAACAAGCAGGTCAAAAACTGGACAAGGCAGGACAATCAATAGGTCAATACATTGATGATTCAGTCATTACGGTCAAAGTGAAGGCGGCGATTATTAATGATCCGTTGCTTAAAGCATCTGAAATTAAAGTCACGACAGAAAATGGCACGGTTTGGCTGAGTGGTACGCTGGATTCTCAGGAAAAGATCAACAGAGCGATAGAAGTTGCGAAGAATCAGGAGAATGTCCAATCTGTTCAGAACGATCTGACTTTGGTTGTGCCTGAAGAGCCCGCATCAGAACAAGCAGGCCAGAAACTGGACAAGGCAGGAGAATCAATAGGTCAGTACATTGATGACTCAGTCATTACAGCCAACGTGAAAGCGGCCATTATCGATGATCCGTTGCTGAAAGCCACGGAAATTAAAGTCACCACGGATAATGGCCTGGTTCGTCTGAGCGGTGTGCTGGATTCCCAGGAAAAGATCAACAAAGCGCTGGAAGTTGCGAAGAATCAGGAAAATGTGAAATCTGTCCAAAATGCTCTGGCCCTGGGTGTGCCTGGACAGTCCGCAGCAGATTTAGCAAGTCAAAAGCTTGACGAGGCAAAGGAGTCGATAAGCGATAAAATGGCAGATGCTGATCGATACATGGATGACTCAGCCATTACGGGCGAAGTAAAGGCGGCGATTATCGATGATCCACTGCTTAGAGCGTCTGAAATTAAAGTTACGACAGAGAATGGCACGGTTTGGCTGAGTGGCACGCTGGATTCTCAGGATAAAATCAACAGAGCGTTAGAAGTTGCAAAGGATCAAGCAGGCGTGAAATCTGTCCGTAACGAGCTGACTTTGGCTATGCCTGAACAGTCACAGTCCGAATGAAGCTTATAAAGATGCGACGGATTTTCTTGGAATATTGCCCACTGAATGGAACCAGAAGCATGAGTGGCTGATTTTTGGTAGGAGCCTATATCTTATTTGTTTTGCGCTTGTGGCTGGTATTCGGGCTGCACTTCAGAACGCGTCGAGCAAAATAAAATATCTCAACCACAGAACCAGCTACTCAGCTAGAGTGCAGCCATATTTTATTTCGCTCGACCACTTCACACGGAGATCGGGGTGGCTTCTCAGGTATAGACCAGGATTCCAAGATAAAAAGAACGGTTAGTGGTGAACCCCTTTGATCAGACCAAGATGACGCCTGCTCATCCGATGGGTAACCGCAGCCGGGATTACCACCTCAGTAACGAGATAAAAGGGGAGGTCAAGATCAGGAGGTCAAGATCAATGAGCGATGCTGCTGCTAAAAACTAGATAGGGTGAATATGGTTGAGGTAGGCATGACTTCTGTTAAGATTGAAGTTGAGCCTGTCGCCGAGAAAGTGAATTCCACTGACTCCTCAGTAACATAAAATAAGGATAATTGAGTTATTTCTGGGGGTGAGAACACTCGCTTTACTCCGATTACAGGATTTTATTCAGAACCCTGTAATCGGGCTTATGGCTTATTCTTAATTCCTACATTCTTTTACAGAAGTCATCGATTTGCTTTTCAGCCTCGTCTTTTGTGATGCCATATCTTTCCTGAATTCTGCCGGCTAATTCCTCACGTTTGCCTTCTATCAGAGCGAAATCATCATCGGTTAATTTGCCCCATTGTTGCTGTGCTTTGCCTTTCAGCTGTGTCCAGTTTCCTTTAATTTGATCCCAATTCATAATTAATTCTCCTTAGTTAGTTTATTAACAAAGTGATAGTAATGTTCAGCACGGTTATGTCCTTCACATCCTCTTCACTTACCTGCAACCTTAACGGCGAAAACAAAACTCAGTCTGTACGATAGTTAACCAAGCCCTGTGCCAAATTTTTTCGTCCTAGTTAAGGATTCTCTCTATTTCGTTAGGATTTCATTGATGAGGTTTGAATGCAATCGGCATTGCTGGGCACGCTTGTTATGCCGCTTACTCACTATTAATGTGTGTTAGCGAACAGTTCTTTACTCATTATCGTTCTAAATTACGGATGAAATTTATTTAATTGAATGACTTAAATTTCGCTCGTTAAACGATCAGGATACTTCAACCCTTGCAGCATTTTCGAGGTTTAATTCAATGGATACAAAAATAATGAAGAATGATGCTTACTCTAGAAAGCCGCATCAATTGATGCACATCGTTGGTGCACTCATGATTTGTCCTTTGCTTTTGGCTGGCTGCAAAAGCATTCCGGCGCCAACTGATCAGATAGCCGCTTCCAAAAGTGCGGTAAATGATGCGCTTAGTGCCGGAGGCAATGAATATGCGCCGCTACCGCTTAAGTCAGCCATAGAAAAAATGGAAGCTGCCGAACGCGCGATGGGAAAAGAGGATTATGAACTTGCCAAGCGGCTTGCCGAGCAGGCCCAGATTGATGCGCAATTAGCGGGAGCAATGGCGCGGTCAGCAAAAGCGCAGAAAGCAGCAGAGGCTCTGCAGGAATCCAGCCGCGTGCTGCGCCAAGAAATAGATCGTCAAGCCCCATAATCTTTACTGGAGTCTATCATGCAAAATAATTGGCATTTTTCTACAATTCTCCTCGCTGTCGCTTTTATTTCGGGTTGTGCAACACCACAACATCCTTCGCTTACAGAAGCGCATAGAAATTACAATAGTGCGCTCATGAACCCGCAAGTAACCGAAATGGCGGCACTTGAATTAGATGAAGCAAATAAATTTCTCAATAGAGCGGACCTTGCCTTGAAGGAAGGAAAGGATGCCAAGGTGGATCACTTGGCTTATCTGGCAAACCAGCAAGTTGCTATCGCCCAGGAAACTGCCAAGGCAAAAGTAGCGGAATCAAAGGTAGCGAATGCAAATGCAGAGCGTGATCGGGTGTTGCTGGAAGCCAGAACGGCTGAGGCTGATGAAGCCAGGCGGCAATTAGAAGAGCTGAAGGCCAAGAAAACCGACCGCGGTTTAGTGATTACGCTGAGCGATATATTATTTCGTACCAACATGGCTCAACTTGAGCCGGGTGGGATGCGTACTGTGCAAAAGCTGGCTGATTTTCTCAAGCAATATCCTGAACGCACTGTACTGATCGAAGGCCACACGGATAGTACTGGCAGCCACACTTACAACCAGGAGCTCTCTGACCGGCGTGCCTATGCCGTGCAAATGGCGCTCATCAAGTACGGGGTCAGCAGTGACCGGATTAATGCACGGGGTTATGGGGAAACCTTTCCGGTTGCTAGTAATGATACTTTCGAGGGACGTCAATTGAATAGGCGGGTTGAAATCATTTTGTCCGAGGATGGTGGCAACGTCATGCCACGCTCAAACTGATGCCTGGGCGGCAAAGAATTGGATATAAATTGTTCCAATTCACATTTAATTTCATCATCAAGCAGATAAGTTTCTTAACAGCAGAGGTAAACTGATTTTCGAGGATCAGCTGTGCACCGCTAAGCCCGGTGCACAGCTAATATAAGATCACAGGAGCCTCTGCCAAGGCGTGGTGTAAATATCCTTTGTGCTTCTGTTAGGGTAAATACAGAAGAAGGCGAGCTTAGGTGTTTTCTTATTATTTAACTAGCAACCTGTCTCATGTATTCTTGAATGGACTGGATTAATTTAATTCAATGGCCTGCAATGATTACTTCTATAGCGGCGGCATGGTATGTCGCAGCAGAAAGAAAGGATAATCGTAATTGGGGGTTCTGGTTATTTTTGCTCAGTAATTTGTTATGGCTTATCTGGTCTATTCCTCATTCTGCTTGGGCACTTGCGGGATTGCAACTCGTTTTAGCTGGAATGAATATTCGAGGTGTCCTAAAGAGTGCAACGTAATATAGATAGATCGCTTATTGAATTGCGTTACTACCATATGAAAAATGCTTATTATTAAAATAAATATAATTATTCAATGTCTTAAGCGTTCATTTTGAATCTGGATATTTTGCCATCTATCAGATCTAACTTTATAAAAACAAAAGGTTCAGCATTTTTTCTGAGTCCTTCTTTGTGTAATTAAGTTAGGATCATTGGGCTGGCGAGCATGTGCCAAGAATAAATTCGTTCATTTCTTGAATCCAGTATTTTGTTGTATTAATTTCCGCATTTACAGTGAGTTAACAACGCAGGGAGAAGCTGGTTGTTCTTCTCTTGTAATTCTGCTGCATGTGGAACTGATCGCGCTTCAATTAACCCGTCTTTCCGTAACTCACGCTTCAAATATTAAGGATATAATCTTCATGGCTTAACACGATTCATAGCTTAAACAGACCGATCAACTGTAGAATTTTTTCACCCGATGAGGACGATATGAATTCAGTTTTACAGGTTTCGCCAGATGAAGACAGTTTGGATATTGAAGCATTGCCGGTCACTCGCACCGAAGTTGAGCAAGGCGTTCTCTCCGATGAGAATGTCCAGCTGGGTGCGCTCCTGTTAAACTGTAGAGGTTACGTGATTCTTCGGAAAATCCTTGCACCAAGCTTAAGTGCCGCCTTACATGACTCAATGGATGAGCTGATTAAGGATTGCATGGAAACCCAGGACAGCCAGACTTCCAAAATGCCGAAAAAAGGGCCGAAGATTTTGAAATCCCATAAATTTGGGGTCTTGTTTTGGGAGCGCGGCTCGCGTTTGAGAATGTTTCCGAAGTTAGTGGGACCTTTTGCTGATCCTGCTATCCTCGCGAACTCGCTCGTCCTTCCGATTTTGCGCGCAGTGCTCGGTTCTGCTTTTTATTGTAAATCAGTGACTAGCGATGTATGCATGAAAGGAGCGATGCTTCAGGCTCCTCATCGTGATTTGCGCCATTATTCAAATGGACCGTCGGGCTATATCGTGAATATCCCTACAGTTCACTCCCACCGAAACAACGGCCCTTTAGAAATCTGGCCGGGCGGTAGCCAATTCTGGCACAAGGATATTTTTTTAAACATGGGCCTGAATATATGGATGCAGGACGCAAGAAACCCACCTATCGACAAGCTGGCCAGCTTTATTGACTCGAAGTATGTCGAGCTCTGGCCAGGTGATGTGCTGATAAGGGATCCAGGCATGTGGCACCGCGGCACGCCAAATAACACCGATGTGCCGAGGCCGATGCTCACCATTGGCTATTATAAGAGAGCGTTCAGTTACCATTATGGAGACCCAAGCTATAACGCCAGCCCAAAAGAGATGCGCAAGCTGGCTCCTTCAATTCAATCGCTTTTCCGCTATAGTTTCGACTGGAGAGATCCCCTTTTCTGGAGATTACTGATTGAGCGGGTGCAGAAGCGTCGCAAAGGGGGGGTATAGTCAAAGGATGCCAGAGCCTCAGCATATTGATGTGCTGGATAAACAACTTCGAAATGCTGTGGTTGAACACCTTCTTACAAGTTCCTAGATTGAGGCAAGTACATGAAGTAGCGTATCGCATCCATCAAATACTGCAAGAGCAATGATACGGCCAGTAATGAACCGCTGGCATTACACCGGCCACGGGATACTATACCGGAGCTTATTTAAGTGTTATGATACGCGCCAGATTTTCACCGAGGACTCAGCATCTTAATACGCTGCTGTCATCTAAGCAATAGTGTCAATGGTAAGGGTGGGGGCACGTTCCTTCGTTGGGAGGCTCATGAATCCACCCAAAAAAGCACTGATCCACCGAACAACTTCCACCTCCAAAGCATCCACTCGTTGAGAGAATTACGTAACTGCCGCCATATAGGCGCATTGAATTCTTCAATCGGTTTGAAGCCTGCGGAGCTTTAAAACGTAAGTAAGGAAGGTTTTTGATGCTCACCAGGAGGAGAGTTCTTATGAAGTCTTTTAACCATGTATTGTCTGAATCTTTATCACGTTATGCTTCTCGACAATATCAAACACCTTTGCTCTTATTTAGCGCTAGCACTTTTCATACTTTATTAAGTAAAAAAAGAGATTTTATAATCGTGCCCATTCATTCCCACATTGAAATTAATAAAAATCTAGTTATTGCGCCATCCACGGTAAAAGGCCAAGATACGCTTGCAACAGACTACGGCTCTGTGTTCGCTGTAGTGGATGTTCTTAGAAATTATGAAGATGAAGTCAAGGGACTGGTACCCGGTTATATGATTGTTACTGTCGAGCAACTTTTTATGCTTGATGAGGCAATCATTAACGGTACTAGGCAAAGAATCCTCAACTAGTTTTAAACTGTCTCTCGTCCATGGGACGCGCCCGCGACAGGCGTGAAAAGGATATGTCCGTGCAACGGCGGGCTGCCAGATCCTTTACAAGAGCTTACTTTTTCCTGGCCTTTTTCTTATTCTCATTTCCTAACTCTAAAGATTTTATGAGGTTAATTATAAGAAACCGATGTACTGAATTAACGGGACTTGCGTATGGCTTACTTGAAATGACGTATAGCTCTCATAGGCATACCATTTCTAGAAAAGAAACTTTTCCAACTTGAAAGAACATTTTCTACCAAATCGTGGCTATGAAACTTAGTACCATCACTTAGAAGAATTTCACTTTTACCTTTTCCATCTTCATAATGGCCTTCCTTAACGCTGGCTGAGCCAATTTCCCTGCTAGGAGATCCCAATCTGGCTGTAGACACCCGCTTAAGTTTGAAATGCTTGCGTGCTGTTATAAGATCTCCACAAAGCTTGATCCATTGATCGTTGGAGAGTGCATCAATGGCAGCTTGAGTTTTAACTAGCGGTGAAACAGCGGGATCATTTTTGATCCACTCAATCATGGAATATGCAGTGGCGGCAAAATTGAAGACACGCTCAACTGTTACTTCATCGTCTAAAGCTGCACCATCGCGCTGGAGCTTTTCATAGAGATCGAATATTGATGCTAATTTTAAAGCACGTGTCATAGTTTTAAATACCTCGCGAATTCAGATTCGAAGTGCAACTTTTGATGGGTGCTTGGTGTAACTTACCATCACCCGAAGAATACCTCATGCGGGGTTTTAAATCCAAGAACTTTGCGTGGCCTGTGATTGCAAACGAACTACTTCCCATTGCACTTGTTCCTCCGTAACATCAGTCAATTTCATATTCTTTGGAAATGTTTCCTATTCAATCCCCGTTCCCGGGAATGATAGGGTGTGCGAAGTAAATATCTGCTTCTAGTTCAGATGCGATGGTTTCATGTTCCGCAAACTCTTTGCCATTGTCAAATGTCAGCTGTATTAGCATTTGTGCTTGTGGGGATGTAGCAGACCGTGATTTTCTCTGCTACTCCCTCGACATGGTGACAAAGTAATTGGCCAGCCAGAACATAACGCGATTTTCTTTCCGCCAGTGTCACCAGTACCCCCTGATGGTTCTTGCCAATAATTGTGTCACTTTCCCCATTACCAATACGAACTTTTGCTCAACGATCTCTGCCCGCCTATCCATGCAGATTCGGTTGCGAATGGCACCACCACGCCGCTCTTGTCCGCTTGCATCGCGACTTTTGACAGCGTAGATGTCGCAGCTTACTCCCTGTTAACTTTATCAAGGTGCACTTCAAACTTGAATCCACCAATTTGTAAAATATGATAACAAAATGGTTACATTTAGTAAGTTGAAAAGGTAGCTGTAAATAAGATAACTGTAACTTATTGATTTATTCGTGACGAATCATGGATTTGAACCACGGGCTAACGGATTATGATTCCGACATTCCATAAATTTCTACTCATTAACTAATATTAATGTATATATTTAAATCAGCATATTATGCTTGCTTTGACATTATTATGATGCACAAAAATTAATCAAAATTTACGTATAACGTGGCACTGGTGTGGCACCAGAACGGTTTGAGGTATGCTGATTTTCATGGAGTCCGAAGTTTCATAAAATGAAGACATGAAATGGAGGATGAAGATGGAATTACCCCGCACACAATATAGTCAGGAATTTCGGAAGGAATCAGTTAAGTTTTTCAAAGAAAATGGATTGACTCTGGTTGAAGCAGCAAAACGACTGTCGTTACCCAAGGGGACACTAAAGAACTGGGTTTATGCTGACAAACGAGGAGAACTCGCTGCAGTAGGCAAGCATACCAGAGGCCGCTAACTGAACTTGAGTTAGTGCTATCCAGAGTTAAACGAGAATTAGCAGAAGTGAAGATGGAGCGTGACTTTATAAAAAAGGGTGCGACGTATTTCGCGCAGTGAGATACGGTCTGATTAATTCGACGAAGCTATCCGATTGCGCTCATTGTCAAGTACTTAATTTTTCCGAGAGCGGTTTTCATGTCCAAAGAACTCGCCCGCTGTGATTATTCCATCCATGTATGTAAATACCTGTATATTCTTTATTAAAATAAGGGGAGTGAAATTGAATGACGAAATATTTCAAATAATTACATGGGCTGAAAATAAGAATTTAATAAAGGGATCAGATGCAAAAACTGAAACTTTGATATTAATTGCAGATTTTGGGAAATTAAGTGTAAATATTAATGAGAAGGCTAATTGTGTCCAATCTTTAGGCAATTGCATGATTTCACTAATAATTATTTGCAGAATGAAAAATATATCTCTTTATGAAAGCTTGGAATGTACCCAAGATTTAGAGGATATACGAGTAAAAGATCCGAATTATGTTTTGATAACAATGATGAAATACTTAGGGGGACTAGCTACTAATTTAAATAGTGGTAATGATATAAAACCTCATGTTGGCTATATTCTAATTTATATAACAGTATTAACAAAAATATTTAATTACTCTTTAAGAGATTGTTTAGAGAGATCTTACTCAAAAATAAAAAAAAATACTGATCTACTGTTTGATGGGAAATATATAAAGAAAAATGATGAGCACTTCAAAAGCGTTAACGCAATGATTCAATACAATAAATTACAAAGAAAGCAGAAAACCCCTAGAATGAATTAGAAATCGTTTAAATAAAATTAACACCCA
>CBFGXU010000051.1:0-15099 GCA_965652935.1 uncultured Nitrosomonas sp. | reverse complement strand
AGTCAATATTAGACAGAGTGAAAATAAGAATTCTGGAGATGCTATCTCCAGAATTTACGAAGTTAAGATTGAATCACTGGCTATTCCTAAATTAGCTCATCGTATTAAATTTTATAGGCCAATAGTCTTTTTATGTATTGGCGAAGCTGTGAATACCAAGAAGCTATTAATTTTGCAGCTCTGAGAATTTAGATAACCCGCAAATAGCGGGTTTTTTATTATATCGTAAGGCTTATATATATGATGTTCGATCATTTTCCAAAAACTGATGTCACTTATCCACATAATTATCGAGATTATTTTATTGCTGGCTTTACATTCTTTTGTGTGGGAGTCAGCCTAGTGATTGATGGTAGGGCAAGTATTGAAATTCAGAATTTATTAGGTGTGATAGCGTGGATCTTTTTGATTGGATTATTAATTGGCGAAAATAGAGAAGTAAGGATGCAAGTGGTTATTGCCGTGGCCTTTGCTACTGCAGGTGAGCATTTTGCATCCATTTATATGGAAGGATATACCTATCGATTTGGAAATGTGCCCCACTATGTGCCTCCAGGACATGGAATGGTTTATTTGACAGCGGTTGCACTTGCGCGCTCAAGGTTTTTCTTAATGAATGCAAAAAAAATAGCTGTCTTTGTGATAACTGCAGGGGGCATATGGTCGTTGTGGGGTATTAGTGGTATACCTGAACAAGGAGATCAAGTTGGTGCATTTTTATTTTGTATATTTGTAATTTGTATTTTTAAGGGGCGATCCCCAATGGTTTATTTGGGAGCTTTTTTTATCTGTAGTTGGCTGGAGATCGTTGGTACAGCAGCGGGAACATGGAGGTGGGCATCTATTGAGCCTGTTTTCGATTGGACACAGGGAAATCCCCCCAGCGGTGTAGCTGCTTGGTATTGCTTAGTTGATGCAGTAGCAATTGGTTTTGCTCCAAGATTTTTAAATGGTTTGCAAAAAATGAATAACTGGTATAAAACAATCGCTCATTAAAGAAATAAGAAAAATCTTCTTGGAATTAGAGGATAATTTAGAAATGGTTTTTGTTAAACAATTCTGAGACAGAAGGGATATTTGTGACTGTTATTCGCTTACCAGATGGTTCGGAGCGTATTTTTGATCAGCCAGTAAGGGTTATAGATGTAGCTTCAGCGATTGGACCAGGCTTAGCTCGCGCAGCGATTGCAGGAAAAATAAATGGCAAATTGGTAGATGTAGATAGCCAAATCGATAAAGATTGTGAACTTGCCATTATTACAGAGAAGGATGCAGAAGGATTAGAAATTATTCGACATTCGTGCGCGCATTTGCTGGCTCATGCCGTAAAAGAATTATTTCCTGATGCACAAGTTACCATTGGGCCTGTCATTGAGGATGGGTTTTATTATGACTTTTCTTATAAGCGCCCATTTACTCCCGAGGATTTGATTGCTATCGAGAAACGTATGCTTGAGATCAGCAAACGGGATTTAAAGATAGAACGAAAAATATGGGAGCGTGCTGATGCAATCAATTTTTTTAAGCAACAGGGGGAACATTATAAGGCACAGATTATTGAATCTATTCCAGGCGACGAAGATTTATCACTCTATTCGCAGGGCAATTTTACAGATTTATGTCGAGGTCCGCACGTGCCGACAACTTCAAAGATAAGAGTTTTCAAACTCATGAAAGTAGCAGGGGCCTACTGGCGGGGTGATTCACATAATGAAATGCTGCAGCGAATTTATGGTACAGCTTGGGCAAATAAGGATGATCAGAAAAGCTATCTTCATCGTTTAGAAGAGGCGGAAAAACGGGATCATCGGAAACTAGGAAAGCAGCTCGATTTGTTTCATATACAAGATGAAGCTCCAGGAATGGTGTTTTGGCATCCTAAAGGATGGGTGTTATGGCAGCAAATTGAACAATATATGAGAAATATATTGAACCAGAACGGTTATCAAGAAATACGCACACCACAAATTCTGGATAAAAATCTATGGGTGCGTTCTGGGCACTGGGAGAATTTTCGCGAAAATATGTTCATCACCGATTCTGATGAGCGAGACTTTGCCATAAAACCGATGAACTGTCCCGGTCACGTTCAGATATTTAATCAAGGTCTGCGGAGCTATCGTGAACTTCCCATAAGACTGGCTGAATTTGGCTCATGTCATCGAAATGAGGCTTCCGGCGCATTGCACGGGATTATGCGAGTACGTGCGTTTACACAGGATGATGCGCATATTTTTTGTACAGAAGATCAAGTTCAAGATGAAGTTGTACGATTCATTGATTTATTGAAAGTTGTGTATGCAGATTTCGGTTTTAGAGAGCTCTTGGTTAAGCTCTCAACTCGTCCACAAAAGCGTGTGGGGTCAGAGGCGCAATGGCACAAATCTGAAGCAGCACTGGAAGCTGCTTTGAATAAAGCTAAGCTTGAATGGGAATTACAGCCGGGTGAGGGGGCATTTTATGGACCGAAAATTGAATTTTCATTAAAAGATTGCATTGGACGTGTATGGCAATGTGGCACATTGCAACTTGATTTTTCCATGCCTGATCGTTTGGGTGCTGAATATGTAGCAGAGGATAATTCACGCCAAGTGCCGGTTATGCTTCATAGAGCTATTCTCGGATCTTTAGAAAGATTTATTGGTATATTGATAGAGAACTATGCGGGAGCATTTCCTTTGTGGTTATCACCCGAACAAGTTATCGTGCTAAATATTTCTCGAGGACAAATTGATTATGCGCAAGAGGTCGCTACACAATTGAGGTCTCATGGCATTAGAGCCAGTTTAGACTTGAGAAATGAGAAAATAACCTATAAAATTCGGGAGCATAGTCTGAAGAAACTTCCTTATCAGATTATTGTAGGAGATGAAGAAGTGCGAACAAATAAAGTAGCCGTTCGTAATCGTGCGGGTGAAGATCTTGGTCAAATGACGCTACCAGCTCTGATAGAACATCTTAAACAAGAACTTTCTTCAAAAGCATAAATTTTTATTAAACTAAACTTGGAGAATTTGCCATAGCTCAAGAAAAAACAGCACGCATCAATCAAGAAATTGATGTGCCAGAAGTACGTTTGATTGGAGTCAATGGGGAACAAGTCGGTATCGTTACCCTCGCTGAAGCAAACACCCTAGCCGAGGAAGCAGGTGTTGATCTGGTTGAGATCGCTCCTACTGCGCAACCGCCTGTTTGTCGCTTGATGGATTATGGTAAGTTTCGCTATCAGGAAAGTAAGAAAAAACATGATGCGAAGCTAAAGCAGAAACAAGTTCAGATTAAAGAAATTAAATTTAGACCCAATACGGATGAGGGTGATTACAATATAAAATTAAGGAACTTAACTAATTTCCTAAATGAAGGGGATAAGGTTAAAGTAACCTTGCGTTTCCGAGGGCGTGAAATGACGCATCAGGAATTTGGTATGCGTTTATTGGAACGTGTAAAAAGCGATTTGGAATCATTAGCAGTAGTGGAACAATTTCCTAAAATGGAAGGGCGGCAAATGGTTATGGTCTTGTCGCCTAAAAAGAAAGATGTAAAAGCTGATAAATCTAGAGTAGTAGCGGAAAACTCAACTGTAGCATCATAGATCTCTATTGTAGTCACCTATTTAAATAATAAGTGATCACTAGGTTTTGTAAGATTTTCAATAATGAAAACACCTAGTTTCATATTAAAAAAGGAGTATGTATGCCTAAAATAAAAACCAAAAGTGGTGCAGCAAAACGTTTTAAATTTCGAGCAAGCGGAACTATCAAACGTTCACAAGCTTTTAAGCGCCATATATTGACCAAGAAAACGACTAAAAATAAGCGCCAGTTGCGGGGTATTGTGAGCGTTCACGCCACGAACGCAACTTCAGTTCGTGCTATGATGCCGTACGCATAAAAGGGGAACGACATGCCAAGAGTTAAACGTGGTGTAACCGCTCATGCACGACACAAGAAAATATTGGATTTGGCTAAAGGCTATCGTGGACGTCGCAAGAATGTCTATCGCATCGCTAAACAAGCTGTTATGAAGGCTGGTCAATATGCATATCGAGATCGCCGGCAGCGTAAAAGACAATTTCGAGCTTTATGGATTGCACGGATCAATGCGGCTGCCCGGGAGTGTGGTCTGTCATACAGTGTTTTTATGAATGGCCTTAAAAAAGCAAGCATTGAGGTAGATCGAAAGGTCTTGGCAGATTTGGCTATATTCGATAAGAGTGCTTTTGAGAAAATAGCCGAGCAAGCAAAAGCCAGTCTTGCCATATAATTAATTATAATAAAAAAGTCATTGGGAGGTCAGGTTATACCCGACCTCCCTTTTTCTTGTGAATGCAAGGGTAGGACTTTTTTCATTCTTTATAGATGCTGAACTTACATGAGAGACTTGGAAGAAATTATCAATGAAGCAGTAAGCTTGATGAATAGCATTGAAAATCCTGTCGAGCTGGAAAATGCGAAGGCACGTTACCTCGGCAAGAATGGTGTGCTTACTGAATTACTTAAAGGATTAGGAAAACTTCCTGCCGAAGAGCGCCCCATCCTAGGTAATCAAATAAATCTAGCCAAGGACCAATTAGAGGCAACGCTTAAATCTCGACGCAATGCTATACAAGCAAAAGAGCTGGAAGCAAAATTGACTGAGGAAGCCTTGGATGTCACCTTGCCTGGTAGAGGACTGGAAATCGGTGGTTTACATCCGGTAACACAAACCTTGTTACGCGTAGAAGCCTTATTTCACTCAATAGGTTTTAATGTAGCTTCCGGTCCCGAAATAGAGACAGACTTTTATAATTTTACAGCATTAAATATTCCGGAAAATCATCCGGCGCGGGCAATGCATGATACGTTCTATGTTGATAATGGCAATCTGCTACGCACACATACATCGCCCGTCCAAATTCACTATATGCAAAATAATGAACCGCCGATAAAGGTGATTGCACCAGGGCGTGTCTATCGCTGCGATTCTGATGTAACACATACGCCGATGTTTCATCAGGTAGAAGGTTTATGGATCGATGAGAGTGCCAATTTTGCTGCACTAAAAGGTGTGCTAGCTGATTTTATGGCGCATTTCTTTGAACAAGACGATTTACCGGTAAGATTCCGGCCATCTTTTTTTCCATTTACTGAACCCTCCGCTGAGATGGATATTGGCTGTGTAATGTGTGAGGGAATAGGTTGTCGCGTATGTAGTCATACCGGCTGGCTGGAAGTGCTGGGTTGTGGAATGGTTCATCCGAATGTTTTAAAACATGTTGCGATTGACAGCGAACGATATATTGGGTTTGCTTTTGGTATTGGCGTGGAGCGTTTGACCATGCTTCGATATGGCGTCAATGATTTGAGATTATTTTTTGAAAACGATCTGCGTTTTCTTAAACAATTTAACTAACCTTGATTAATTTACTTACCCATTGCAATTAAAAGTATATCTTCATGAAATTTTCTGAAAACTGGCTACGTACTTTTGTTAACCCACCCTGCTCGAGTAATGAACTTGCACATGCACTTACGATGGCGGGGATTGAAGTTGAAAGTGTCCAGCCAGTGGCATCGTTGTTTGATAAGGTTGTCGTGGCTGAAGTGCTTTCAGTTGAGAAGCATCCAACAGCGGATCGATTAAAGGTCTGCAATGTCAAGACAGGAAAAACTGAGGAAGACTTGTTGCAGATTGTTTGTGGCGCACCTAATGTAAATGCCGGCATAAAAGTACCTTGTGCATTGATTGGGGCGAATTTGCCGAATTTTGTAATCAAAAAAACTAAGTTGCGCGGTGTAGATTCTGCTGGCATGCTATGTTCAGCCAAAGAATTAGGCATCAGTGATGCAGCTGAAGGTTTGTTATTACTTCCTCGAGATGCCCCCGTAGGGGTAGATTTTCGTAATTATTATGGACTTAACGATAACATTTTTACATTGAGCCTGACGCCTAATCGCGCCGATTGTCTTGGAATGTTTGGTTTGGCACGTGAAGTTGCAGCAATAACAGCAAATAATCTGCAGATACCCGAGATAAACTCCATTGCTCCTGATACTGAAGATAGTTTGGGGGTGGATGTGATCGCTACTGAAGCTTGCCCATTGTATTGCGGCCGGATAATACGCGACATACACCTTGATGTGTTAACGCCATTATGGATAACCCAGCGATTAGAGCGTAGTGGTTTACGATCTATTAATCCAGTAGTCGACATTACCAATTATGTATTGCTGGAAACCGGTCAGCCCCTGCACGCTTTTGATCTGGCGAAGATTAACGGAGCTATTCAAGTACGATATGCTTTTGCTTATGAAAAAATACAGTTATTGAACGGTGATGAAGTAGATTTAAATCCAGATTTGTTGATAATTGCAGATGAGCATAAACCGCTGGCATTAGCCGGTATTATGGGTGGGCTGGAAAGTAGTGTAACGCTCGGTACGACAGATATTTTTTTGGAAGGTGCTTTTTTTATTCCGGCTGCCATTAGTGGCAAGTCATTTGGTCTGGGGTTTAGTTCGGATTCTGCTTACCGCTTTGAGCGAGGGGTAGACTTTGCTGCAACCAACAATGCCTTGGAGCGTGCTACTTACCTAATACAAACCATCTGTGGCGGAAGGGTAGGTCCAGTGACTGAAGTGAAGCACCAATTACCGCAGAGATACGCTGTCAAGGTACGCACTGAACGAATAAAACGGGTGTTAGGCATTGATATTACTAAAGAACATACAAACGATTATTTTAAGCGTCTAGGGTTTGAATTTTCAGTGCATGGGGATGTTTTCAACGTTACCCCTCCCACCTATCGTTTCGATCTGACAATAGAAGAAGACTTTATAGAAGAGCTGGCACGTATTTTTGGATACGATCATATTCCTGTCCATCTTCCGCGTACTTATATGGCAATGCTGCCAGTATCAGAAGCAGAACGTTCTCATACAGAAATAAAGCACCTACTGATGGCGCGCGATTATCAGGAAGTGATCAACTACGCTTTTGTAGATGCAGATTGGGAACGGGATTTTGCGGATAATAGCAAGCCGGTCACATTAAAAAATCCGATTGCAAGTCAGATGAGTGTAATGCGGAGTACTTTGATTGGCGGCTTGATTTCTAATCTGCAGTTCAACTTGAATCGTAAGCAAAACAGAATGCGCTTGTTTGAGATGGGGTGCTGTTTTCTCAGAAATGATGAGAGTGACTATAATCAAATAGAGATGCTTGCTGGGCTAAGTTATGGAGATATTGCATCTGAACAATGGGGAATTCCCGCGAGAAATGCTGATTTCTATGATATCAAGGCAGATATAGAAGCACTGTGTAGGAACCAAGTCATCTTTTTCAAGAAATTTTCTCATCCGGCATTACATCCTGGAAAATCAGCACAAATCTATATTGAGGATAAATCAATCGGATGGTTGGGAGAATTGCATCCGCGCTGGCAGAAGAAATATGGTTTGCAGAGGAATGCAGTGCTGTTTGAATTGAAGGTAGAGAATTTACTACCTAAATCCTTGCCTGTGGCTAGGGAAATTTCTAAATTTCCACCTGTACGCCGTGATATCGCGATTATTGTGGATAGTGAGATCAGTGTACATTCACTATTGAGCACTATGAATTCACAAAAATCAGCAATTATATCTGATATTTCTTTATTTGATATTTATCGTGGAAAAGGCATGGAAAGCACCAAAAAAAGTCTTGCATTCCGTGTGTTATTACAAGATACTGAGAAAACGCTAACAGATGAAGAAGCTGATTTTGCAGTAACAAGTCTAATAAAAATATTAGAAAGTAAATTCTCTGCAACATTGCGTAACTGATGATCACTGAGCAAATCATACGTTTGATTATCGTTGAGGCATTGATCAGATTTATTATTCGGAAGCCTAGTGTATGAGATGAATTATTAATCTGTTTCTATCAAAGGTGCCACTGCTTAATGTACCTAACTATTGGTGAATAAGTTATAAAAATTAATAATTAAATGGAGTGAAGTATGGCATTGACCAAAGCTGAATTAGCAGATTTGTTATTTGAGAATGTTGGACTTAACAAACGTGAAGCCAAGGATATGGTCGAGTCGTTTTATGAAGAAGTACGAAATGCTTTGCAAAATAATGAAGGTGTCAAGCTTTCTGGATTTGGCAATTTTCAGTTACGGGAAAAACCACAGCGCCCCGGTAGAAACCCTAAAACAGGAGAAGAAATTCCTATTACTGCGCGCCGTGTGGTTACATTTCACGCTAGCCAGAAACTGAAGAATTTGGTTGAGAAGAATTATCATGGAAAATCAAAAACTAAATAATACATTACTTCCGATTCCAGCCAAACGTTACTTCACAATTGGAGAAGTAGGTATGCTCTGTGGCGTTAAGCCTCATGTATTACGCTATTGGGAACAGGAATTTTCACAATTAAAGCCTATTAAACGTCGTGGTAATCGTCGTTACTATCAGCATCAAGAAGTATTATTAATTCGACGTATTAAGGAATTGCTTTATGAACAAGGATTCACGATTAGCGGAGCGCGTAGCCGGCTAGACCATAGTGAAGATAGATCAACATTTGTGAAATCAACTCATGTCAATATATCTCCTTCAATAGCAGATCTGAGCTACATTCGTGGTGAAATTAAAAGTGTAATGTCGCTTCTACTTTCATAAAGAATATATTTTTAATAATAGTTTCTAAAGTAAGATGCGTAGTTTGTTATAATTTCCTGTTCGGGGCGTAGCGCAGCCTGGTAGCGTACTTGCATGGGGTGCAAGTGGTCGGAGGTTCAAATCCTCTCGCCCCGACCATTTTGTAAGTTAAACGCTCTATTCAAATCTAATCGCAAGATTGTTTGTTGATTCAATGACTATCATAGCCTTATAGAAATGCGCATCTTATTGAGTAATGATGATGGATACTTTGCGCCTGGTCTTGCATGTCTTGCTGAGTTACTTTCCCAAATTGCAGAAATCATTGTCGTCGCGCCTGAAAGGGATCGTAGCGGCTCTAGTAATTCCCTAACCTTGGATCGTCCATTAAGCTTACATAAATCCCATAATGGGTTTTATTATGTGAATGGAACACCCACTGACTGTGTTCACCTGGCAGTAACCGGTATGCTGGATATTATGCCAGATATGATAGTGTCTGGTGTGAATGATGGTGCTAACATGGGCGATGATACAATTTATTCTGGCACCGTGGCTGCTGCCACGGAAGGTTTTTTACTTGGAATTCCTTCATTAGCTGTTTCCCTAGTTGGTGCATCCCGAGGAAATTATCTAACCGCTGCCCGTGTTGCAGCTGATATGGTAATGCGCTTTAGAGAAAATGATATTCAAAGTCCAGTTCTGTTGAATATAAATGTCCCTGATATCGAATATCAGCAACTAGAAGGGATTGAAGTGACTCGATTGGGTCGGCGCCATAAAGCGGAACCAGTTATTAAATCGCAAACTCCTCGTGGAGAAAGAGTGTATTGGGTCGGTGCAGCGGGCGCGGCACAGGACGCGGGTAAAGGTACAGACTTTTATGCTGTACAGAACAACCGGGTTTCGGTAACGCCATTACAGATTGATTTAACCCGATACGATCAATTGGATCTGATAACAAGATGGCTAAATAATTAGATACTTATTATGTATAGGTAATTTAAAGTCTTATGGATGCTAATCGGTGATTGGGCGTCATTCTGGAATTGGTATGACTTCACAGCGTACACGAATGCGAATGATTGAGCGTTTACGTGCACAAGGTATCGCTGATGAAGTAGTTTTATCTGTAATGGGGGCCATTCCTCGCCATATTTTTGTTGAAGAGGCGTTGGCAAGCCGTGCTTATGAAGATGTAGCCTTGCCAATAAATTATGGTCAAACCATATCCAGTCCTTGGATTGTGGCACGTATGAGTGAATTATTGCGTGCTAATTCTGATCTGGGTAAGGTGCTGGAAATTGGGACTGGGTGTGGGTACCAGACGGCTGTATTGACACAGATTGCACAAAAAGTTTATTCAATAGAACGGATCGGGCCCTTATTAACCCGTACTCGAGTCCGATTACAGGAATTACAAATTAGAAATGTCCATTTGAAGCATGCTGACGGCTTACGTGGACTAGCAGAAGCTGCACCATTTGATGGTATTATCATGACAGCGGTAACAACTCATGTTCCTATCGCGCTATTGGAGCAATTAGTGGTGGGGGGCAGAATGGTTTTCCCGAGGGGAATACAGAAGCAGAATTTGTGTGTTATCGAACGTAATTCCCAAGGTTATACCGAGACTGTGCTGGAAGAGGTAAATTTTGTACCTTTATTATCTGGTGTCGTAAAAAAATAACGATACGAGGAATATTAAAATGACGAACAACCCAATGAGGCTGATAGATAGCGATGTCAATAATTGCCTTATCAAAGTAATTTTTTCTTTGATGGATCATTTTAAGCTATTATTTTTTAATCTATCTGTTTCTGCAATTTGCTTCCTACTGATGATTGGATGTAGCACTACACAATCGCCCGTACCTGTAGTCGATCGTTCAAAAGTTGACGCAGCGGGATCCATCAATAAATCTGTTGAATCAGTTAGTTCCTATAATCAGTTTTATATCGTCCAGAAAGGAGATACGCTATACAGTATTGCACTTAATCATGGCATTGATTTCAAGAAGTTAGCAGAATGGAATAATATTACTGATCCCAAAAACATCAAACCGGGCCAGAGAATCAGTTTGTTTGTGCCAGCAAGTGATTCACAGCCTACTTTGTTTGCTTTACCTCAGCAACCCATAGAGACAACTCTACCCAATGAACAGCCTTTCGCTACGATTCCTCATGGAATTGACGAAGGAAGCAGAGTAAAAGCAGATCTAAAAACAAGCCCCAAGGCCATTAAGTTACCTTTCTCTGAGCAGAATGTGGCACGGTTAAAAGATCCAGCTAATTCACCATCTGCAGTGCAGATGCAACTGACTTCTCCATCGCTAGAAAGAAATACCAGGATCGAACTTGCTCCCCAGCCAGAATCACAGCAATTTGAGGCGGCTAACCAATCCGATACTCAATGGATGTGGCCGACAACTGGCAAATTGCTATCGCCTTTTTCAAAAAATTCTAAAGGTGTAAAAATTTCCGGTCAGGCTGGACAGCCGATTCTGGCTTCGGCTGCAGGTGAAGTAGTTTATAGTGGCCATGGTTTACGTGGCTATGGAAACTTGATTATTATCAAGCATAATAATACCTTCCTTAGTGCCTATGCACATAATAGTAAGATACTGGTAAAAGAAGGAGAGGCCGTGGTAAGAGGTCAGAAAATTGCAGAAATGGGCAGTACTGATACAGATACTATTCAGCTGCATTTTGAGATCCGGAAACACGGTAAGCCGGTTGATCCGCTGGAATACTTACCTAACCCTTCATGATAAAAATCGAAAATCAGGTAGTCAATAAATAAAAAGCGGATAGACATATCCGCTTTTTATTTTAATCTCAGTCGCTACTTTTCGGAATCGCGCATGTGTTTCAGAGCTTCGTCGATATGTTTTGCTGCTACATCTGCATGATCTTGTTTTGCATGCGAGATAGCTTCATCCAGATGCTTGATAGATTCAGTCATATGCTGACGTGCTTCTGATTTAAGCTCCTTTTCGGCAGCTTTTGCATGAGTGAGGCTTTGTTGTGCATGTTCTAATAATACATTGGCATGACCGGCTTCACCATGAGTTTTTGCTTCTTCTGCGTGTTTTATGGCTTCAGTGGTATGCTGATTTGTACCAGCAATTGCTTGTGAACTGAAATAGAGCGCTAATACGCTAATCATTACAATCATTTTTATGAATTTCATAATGTTACTCCTTCTTGTATTGATTAAAGAGGATCTCAACTCCCTTTTCAGGGTTGGTGCCTAATCCCTATCAATTCAACGAGATTTTGCACGTGTTACTTATAGCACAAAATGCTGGAAGCATAGAACAAAATTCAAGTAATAAAAAAAGACCTAACATAGATTAGCTTGCTTACCGATCCTGGTACCGAAGCTTAACGGTCAGCTAATCAAATTATCGAGCAGCTTATAATCAATCCATTGCTTGTCAAATGGGAGGCCTTGGATTTGAGTAAATGGTTGAGAAGGCTCGCCTAGATCTGATAAGACTGCCGCTGCCCCGCTAAAATCCTGTGATCGGGTGTAACCGCTCACGGTGACAAGTGTAGTAAGGTTGGCAGCCAGCGCGGATTTTAATCCATTTTCTGAGTCTTCTATTGCGATACATTGTTGTGCAGTTAATTCGAGTTGGGTGAGTACCCAGTAATAGATATCAGGTGCCGGTTTCTTCAGGGGCACAATATCACCAGCTCCGATTACATCGAACCAGCCAATAGATTCTTCACCTAGAGTTGATTTTAGCAAAGCGGTGACATTTTCCATGGTGGTCGTAGTTGCAATTGCGATTTTTATTTTTTCTTGACGCAATTCATTAATTAGCCGAGCAATGCCGGGACGTAATGGAATGTGACCCTGTTCCATCAATGATTCAAAGTATTTGGTTTTGGTTTTGTGCAAGCTGGCAATCCAGTCCGGCAAATCGCTTTTGTCGAGCGCAGCAGGCGCATATTTTTCTAAGTAATATCGAATTCGTTCTTTTCCGCCAGTAACTTGCAATAGCTCACCATACAGATCAATATCCCAATGCCAATCGAGATTGAAATGTTTAAATGCAGCATTGAATGCAAGTCGATGACCGTCTTGCTCTGTGTCAGCAAGCGTACCGTCAACATCAAACAGTACAGCTTTTAATTGATTATGTGTGTTCATTGAATTTTAGTTTATTAATTTATAGTTTAAGTTATTGTTTAGTAAAATGATAACTGGCACGCTGCAGGCGATCAGTAATAGCTAACCAAGCTGGATGATCAGGCGGTGCTTCTACCAGAATATAATCAAATGTTGCTTGATCGAATTCGCGTAATCTTGCATACAGTTGCTTGCCATAAGGAATTGGATCTGCAGGCATGCAGAATTGTTGGATCAACGAATCCAGAGGCTGTGATTTATCGATATCGGACCATCTAATGATCAGAACCCGCAAGCCTTGTGCCGCTAATGCAGCTGCCTCCACCTCAATATGCGCTGTCGAGAAAATTCTTAGTGGAGTTGCAGGTGCATAATGTGCTGGTAATGACCCAGACGTACGTACTATCTGATTGACATTGTGCGCTAGCATGACCGGGCTATCCAGTAGCGATTCAAGCGCAGATAGTGCAATCCCGCCTGGCCGGAGTATCAGAGGCGATTGACCATGGAAACTGATGATGGTGCTTTCCAGACCTACTTCACAGGCACCGCCATCTAGGATCATATCGATTCTCGAGCCCAATTCCTCTTGCACATGTGCTGCTGTAGTCGGACTAATTCTTCCAAAACGGTTTGCTGATGGAGCGGCCAATGCTTTGTCAGGTCCCAATGCATTAAGCAAAGCCAGCGCAACAGGGTGAGCCGGTATGCGCAACCCTACCGTATCCTGCCCACCCGTAACGCGATCAGATATATGGCGGCTGCGCTGCAGAATCAAAGTTAACGGTCCGGGCCAGAAGTGGCTGGCCAGTTTCCAGGCGGATTCCGGTATGGTTTGCGCCCAATACTGCAAATGAGAAATACTACTGATATGTACGATCAGCGGATGATCAATGGGGCGCTGTTTAATTTTATAAATTTTGTTGATGGCATCCGGGTTTGTGACATCCGCCCCCAGACCATAGACAGTTTCGGTAGGAAAAGCTACTGTGCCGCCTTCGCATAATATGCGGACGGCTGTGGAAATCTGATCAGGCTGTTCTAGCGACCAGTTTGACTTGTTTGCAGGAGATTGTGTTTGTTCCATTTATCCGTTCGACTCAATTAAAAGAGTTGATTAAGCGCATCAACTGTTTTAAGTAAATTTATGGTTGATTATCGGGCCAGTCATAACCCAGAATACCCTGAATTATTCGTACGAGGTAGAAACTGAGCCAATCGATTGCTTTCATGTGCCACGAGAAAAAACCTTTATTTGCTGATGCTACAGGTAAGGATTCTTGCACAATGGCAGTTTTTAAGCTGGCTTTTAATTCATTCGCAAGGGCTTGATCTTCAACAATGATATTAGCCTCGCGTGCTAGCAGCAAACTGAAAGGATCAATATTGGAAGAACCTACAGTTGCCCAATGCTGGTCAATAACAGCAACCTTGGCGTGCATGTAGCTGCGCCTATATTCATAAATTTTAATTCCGCCCTGCAACAAATTTTCATACATTGCCCGGGTCGCATGATATTGCAAGCGATATTCGATTCTGCCCTGTAATAAAAGTTCGACATTTACACCGCGTTGGACGGCATCTTTCAACGCAGTAATGAATCTTCTTCCTGGCAAAAAATAAGCATTGGCAATAATAATTTCAGTATGTGCCTGGCTAATGGCTTGCAAATAAGCGCGCTCGATGTCATGACGATGGCGAAAATTGTCACGGACTAGAAAGGCAGCACGCTGTTTTCCGCATGGTTTATGCGTTGGTTTTATTACTATGGGGTGAATCCAATGTTTCTTTAAATGTATCCATGCCACTTGCGCCCATAAGTGTCTCATACTGCGGTAGATTTGAGTGAGTATTGGACCTTTAATCCGAACGGCAAAATCAAAACGCGGTGTCAATTTCTCCGGATTATGCTGATCGTCAATGATATTAATTCCGCCGACGAAGGCGATCTGTGCATCAATACTGACTAATTTTCGGTGCATTCGGCGTAAACGATGGCGATGCGGCATCGAAAAGATAAACTCTGGCCTGAATATTAATACGTAGATACCGGCTGCAAGCATGTTTTGTATCTCATCGCGGGGGAGATTCTGGCAACCAAAACCATCTAATAGCAGATGTACGGATACCCTCCGCTGTACCGCGCGTTTTAAGGCCTCTGAAATCCTGATACCGACCGCATCATATTCAAAAATATAAGTTTCTAGATATATTTCAGTTTGTGCTTGTTCTATCGCAGCTTCTAATTCTGGAAAATATTCTTCTCCATTTTGCAATAAAGTTATTTGATTACCGCCAACGAAATGGGGATTTCTCATTTTAGAGGTACTAGGA
>CBFGXU010000050.1:0-15484 GCA_965652935.1 uncultured Nitrosomonas sp. | reverse complement strand
TCGAACTCAGCATAGACCCCTTCCATTTATTCCGAAATCGTAAGAATTAATGAGCTACAAAATTTTAATATTAATCAAATAATTTGTGTGGCTGAAAATGGATTTGAATTGGCTGTTAAAAAATAAGTGCAGGACCATTACATGGGCGAATCAAATCTCTTTATGAGCTAACGGGTGAAGCCATGGAAACTGGTGCGTAGGGTTGCGGTAAATTTGCGGCCTAATATACTGAACATTCAAGGATTACATGGTGCCATTAAATGGCTAATACGTGAGTTTGAGCAACGGATAGCTATTTCATTAAAATCATTCACATCAAATTTATTTTGTTACAATAAAAAATCATGAAGCCAGTATTTTTAGAATCATTCAGGAGGCATTTATCAACCTAGCCCGGCATTGGCAAGCCACTTGCGTAAATGTTAAACTTATTGAGACTTAGGACGGCATTGCCCTTACCATTCAAGATAATGGTATCGGTATGACAGAATCACAAATATTTGATCCTGAATCTTTCGGACTAATTAGCATGAATGAGAGAGCGCAGCAATTTGGCTAAGCTGGAGATAGCGGGTACTTCCTTACAGGGCAGTATGGTAGCACTGAAAATACCACCAGCTATTGCAACACTTGCTGGGAATTAATTTATGATTAAAGTTCTGATTGCCGATGATCATGCTTTATTTCGCGAGGGAATTAAAAGAATTCTTACGGAAACCGGTGATATCGAGATTATTGCCGAAGCAATGGATGGTAAGGATATTCTGAGGAAAATACAAAAATACGATTGGAATATCATTTTATTGGATATAAACCTGCCTGATGTCAATGGGTTGGATATTCTGAAAAGAATTTTATCAGTGGATGCTTCTTCGTGTGTTCTGGTTTTAAGCATGTATCCAGAGGAAGAATATGCAATCAGGGCGATTCGCTCCGGAGCCTCCGGATATTTGACGAAAGACAGTCCAGCCGATCTGCTTATTAATGTAATTCGCCGGCTTGCCAGAGGCGGTAAATATGTTAATCCTGAGCTGGCTGAGAAGCTTTTGTTTAACCCGGTTTTAGATTCGGATAAATTAACCCATGTTAACTTCTCGGACCGGGAATTTCATGTTTTTAAGCTCATCGTGACCGGAGAATCTTTAACATCGATAGCCAATAAACTTTCACTCAGTGTCAAAACTGTCAGTACGTATCGATCTCGTATTCTGGAGAAAATGCACATGAAGAACAACGCTCAATTGGTTCGGTATGCGATTCAGCACCGGTTAGTGGAATAAGATTTATTAAATTTTTCGGGTAAAAGTTTTTAATATTAATTGCTTGAGTACCGTCAGTTTGCCATGAAAAAAATGTTCGGCGCCTGGTATAAAAACAATTGGTTGTGACTGAGGAGTTGCCCAGGCCAGCAAGGTTTCTGGCAATACGATATCATCTTTATCACCCTGAATAATCAAAGCAAACTGAGTAGTTTCCGGCACGGCCGGTGCGCTCAAGTTAACAACGGATGGCGCGATCAGAATGAGAAATTCAGGATTAAGTTTCTTCGCAGCGTGCAGTTGAATTGCGCCACCAAATGAGAAGCCTGACAGCAGTAGGGGTAGGTAAGTTGGATAATTGCTGAACTGATGGCGGACTGTTTGGGTAATTGTAATCACATCTTCTATCTCGCCGATTCCATGATCAAACTTGCCTTCACTTTGGCCCACGCCACGAAAATTAAATTTGGCTGTGATAAATTCAAGCTCTAACAAGGTGTTGAACAATGTATATACCACCTTATTATCCATTGTTCCGCCATGTAAGGGATGTGGATGTGCAATAATGGCAATGCCCTTCGGCATTGATTCTGGTTTTCCTAGAATCACCTCGAGCTTCCCGGCAGGGCCGTCTATGAAAAGCTTCTGAAGAATAGGGTTCAAGTAATTATCCTACTGCTTCAAATTGGAATGAATCTTAAATTCTCAAGCGTTCAACGATATTACCTTTGATTAAGTGCTCATCAATAATTTCGTCGATGTCATCTTTGTCGATATAGGTATACCATACCTCATCAGGATAAATCACAATGACTGGGCCTTCGTCACAGCGATCCAAACAGCCCGCATTATTGATACGAATCTTGTGCTTGCCATCCAGTTTTAAAGATTTCATACGCTGTTTGGCATAATCACGCAGTTCCTGGGCACCAAAACTGTTACAACATTGGGCGCCGCCTTCGCGCTGATTAGTGCAGAAGAAAACATGATACCTATAATAGCTCATAGAAATGTCATAAAAAATATTATTTTTTTAAGTGATAATTGTTCTAAATGTAGCTGAGTATGCAGTGGATTCAGAGCAGTGATCATTCCTTGACCAATATTTAATCTAACTAATCACTCGAATATTTGCCAAAACAGTAGTCCAGCCAACAGGATGGCGATAAGTGCCAGCAGTCGATTCTGACGTTTCTCTTCAATGACTAGATCAGTTATCTTTTTCTCCAGTGTATAGTTGCGATTCTCAGCGAAAGCCTGGTGTATCAGACGTGGAAATTCCGGCAAGATAATTGCCCAGTTTGGAGCTTCCTTTTGTATACGGCTAGTAAATCCACGTAAGCCAATTTGTTCAGACATCCAGTGTTCCAGAAAAGGTTTAGCTGTTTTCCACAGATCTAGGTCGGGATCCAGATCACGCCCTAACCCCTCAACATTAAGCAGTGTTTTTTGCAGTAATACCAATTGCGGTTGAATTTCTACATTAAATTGGCGAGAGGCTTGAAAAAGCTGCATTAAAACGCGCCCAAATGAAATTTCTTTTAATGGTTTATCAAAAATAGGCTCACAGACAGCTCGTATGGCCGCTTCAAAATCATCTATCCGCGTCTCTTTAGGCGCCCATCCAGCCTCAACGTGTGCTTGTGCAACGCGGCCGTAATCACGGCGAAAAAAAGCTAGAAAGTTTTGCGCTAGATAATTCTTGTCTTGATCGCTGAGTGTTCCCATAATGCCAAAATCAACCGCGATATATCGACCATCTTTTCCGACAAAGATATTTCCCGGATGCATATCGGCATGGAAATATCCGTCTCGGAATACCTGCGTGAAAAATATTTCTACCCCGACACGTGCCAATTGAGGAATGTCAATACCCTGTTCTCTTAACGTATCGACATGACTAATAGGAGTTCCTTTAACGCGCTCCATTACCATTACGTTGTTTCGGCAGTAATCCCAGTAAACTTCGGGAACCAATAGCAGAGGAGAGTTGAGAAAATTGCGGCGCAGCTGGCTGCAATTGGCTGCTTCACGCATAAGATCAAGTTCATCATCCAAATGCCGGGCAAACTCTGAAACCACTTGACGCAACTTTAGACGCTTGCCGTCGGCCCAAAGTACTTCAGCTAACCATGCGCCTGTGTCCATCAATGCAACGTCATGCATAATAATGGGTGCCAGATTAGGACGCAGTATTTTTACAGCCACTTCGGTTCCATCAGGTAGTACAGCAAAATGAACTTGTGCAACCGATGCACTGGCTATGGGTATCGCATCAAACTTGGAAAATACTTGATGGACTCCTCGATCATATGCTTTTTCTAATGTTGAGAATACAAGATTAGAAGAGAAGGGGGGGACCTGATCTTGAAGTTTAGCCAACTCATCGGCGATATCGTGGGGTAAAAGATCTCGGCGGGTCGACAGCATTTGGCCGAATTTGACAAAAATAGGACCTAATGTTTCTAAAGCCAAGCGTAATCTTTCCCCACGTGGTTTATCCAATTTTCGCCAGAAAGTTAGCCTTTTTACAATTATTCGTAAGAATTTCAACCGACTATGACTAAGAACAAACTCGTCTAATCCGAATTGAAAAGCAACAAGCTGTATCTTTAGTAGGCGTAAGAGGCGCATGGATATATAAATTCGTTGGCTGGCATTAGAAAATTTAAAGGAAGCAATAAGTCATCACGAGTTTGTTTCTTTATAGAGATTGATCTTTTATTGTCTTGAAGTGGAAGGTAAATGTGTTCTGTTTAAGACCCGCTTATTAAGGTACTTTGTTGAGTTAATTTATCTAACCGTTGTTCGAGTTGCTCGGTATATAGCTGCAAGCTTTTTACTTCCCGAGCAAATTGATTAATTGCTGCGGGCTTTGTTAAAAATACATTTTCTTCTGTCCAGTATTCAAACAAGGCCTGAGATAGACGGTTAAAATTTTCTGTTTGCCATTGTATGAGATGCTCAGTTGCATTTCTTAGACGATATGCAGGTATATCGCCAATTGCTTTACTGAGATCATGTTCAAGAATCATATTGAAATTGATTTGCTTGCTGATATGAATTAATTCATCAGCAAAAGATCGATTGCCGCTTATTTCTATCAGCTCAAGTGCAGTTGATTCCCGGGCAAGTATGCTAGCTAGAATGAAAGGAGATAAGGTAAGTGTCGTATCCGCACTAACACTATCATCCACTTGCTGTACTTCGCCTTTTGTATCAATAAGTATTTTGAAATTAACCAGAGGTGGTATTTGAATACAAACTGTTTGGCCACTAAAAGATTGCAAACGTTTACATGCCCATCCCTCGCTACGTAAAACATGATTAATAGGTGTTGCTACAATGGATGCTAACATTAATAATTATATTTAGAGTCTGAAGATTCTAATCATCTGGATAGAAAAAAGCTATATTCATTCGGGACTTTAATTTGTGATTGGTATAGAAACTAATCAAAATTAAGTGTAGCTTCGGCTCTTTTTCATCCATAAACAGGCTTTGTGAGTATAGCACTATATAAACCAATTAAAAGACGCTCTTACAGTCCTTATACAAGTAGTCACCGGTGATTCCATGTGTGGGCTATTCACCTATTTAAATACAACTGAGCCTTTCAAAAGTAGATCTGTAAATGCTCCACTTTGATATTTTTGATAGAAGTGTGCGACAGACCACAGTCATAATTTAGATATAAGGGTATATTTGTTTATTGTTTGCATCTTCAAAAACAGTCAGTGAGTATTAGATTGAGTCAGATTATCGCAATCTTTCGAGTATCGAAAATCGAAATGTAAAAATGGATTGATACTTTGCTGAGGAAGATGTTTTACATTGAGTTTATGGATTGTGATGAATGATTTTATGACGAGGCCCTTTAATCCCTATTGCAAGCAATAGGGATTTTTTTGGTCATTTAATCCATTACCAATATGGGTTTGATAGCAAGGTGTTGAGTGATTGTGCTGGCGGCTTGTTTTGCAAGGATTTGATCAGGGTAGGGACCTGCGTGTATTTTGTATAGGCCATTATTTTTTGTGATATTGACAGAATTGTTCAGCCACGGAACTGTCTTGCGCACATGCGTGAGAAAGTTGTGAGCATTATCCGATGACCCAAATGCACCTAATTGCAGATAAACCATATTCATTTCCAGCTTGCTAGCATTAGCAGGCAATGTTGTGGCAACTGGTTCAGCTGTTGCCAGTTTAACTGGAGACATTTTGCTATTAGGTAAGATGCTCTCAACTTCAACCATACTGCTGCCATTGGCAAGTATTCCCAGTTTATAAGCCGCTGTATAAGAAAGGTCGATTAAGCGATCAGAGAGAAACGGCCCACGATCGTTGAGACGAACAATAATTGATTTGCCATTTTCCAAATTGGTTACTTTAGCATAGCTGGGCAACGGCAAAGTGGGGTGTGCGCCCGTCATTCCATACATATCATAAACTTCTCCTGATGCAGTGGGGTTACCGTGATAACGGCGACCATACCAGGAAGCGACTCCACGCTCTCTATAAGGACTAAGTTCGGTCATGGGTCTAAAATATTTTCCCATTGCGACATAAGGTTGCATATTGGCCAGACGCAGCGGCTCAACTTTAGGTACGGCATCCGGGATCAAATGCAGATTAGGAGGCGGATTATCGCCTGGCCCGTCATCTAAATAATAGCCTCCACCTCTTCTGGCAACTGAGTCAGAATTTGAATGAATTGCTGAAGGAGCAGAGGAATGCTTGTGTTTTAGCTTGTCAGTGTATTGAGGTGTGCTGTTACAAGCTGCCAACAATATAAAAATCCATGTAAATGCTAATCCAGAGAATAGCGATGCCATTTCAGGTAAATTAGGTTTACTTACTTTTGAAAATAATGGATAGATATTTGTCATGTTTTTATGAGCTTAGGATGTGTTTGAATACTCATCAAGATACCGAAACCAAGCAACATTGTCACCATCGATGTGCCGCCATAACTAATCAGTGGCAGGGGGACACCTACTACCGGAAGGATACCACTGACCATTCCCATATTTACAAAAATATAAGTAAAGAAAGTCAAGGTAATTGAACCTGCAATGAGGCGTGTAAACTGGGTGGAAGCATTCGCTGTAATGATCATGCAACGTCCAATTACGATGAGGTATAAAAGGAGTAATAAAGTATTACCGATTAATCCGAACTCTTCAGAGAAAACGGCAAAGATAAAATCTGTATTTTGTTCCGGTAAAAAATCTAATTGTGTTTGTGTGCCATTTTGCCACCCTTTGCCAGTTATGCCACCCGAGCCAATAGCGATCGATGACTGGATAATATGGTAACCAGCACCTAAGGGATCTTGTGAAGGATCCAACAATGTCATAATACGTTGGCGCTGATAATCATGCATGATTGTCCACAATATCGGAAAACTACCTGCTGCTGTGATTGTTAATCCAGCAATGATGCGCCAAGATAATCCTGCGAGAAATAATACATAAAATCCACTGGCTGAAATTAATATTGCAGTGCCCAAATCAGGTTGTTTCAGGATCAAAAGAACTGGCAACATTAACAATATCGTTGCTCCAATATAATCTCTCAGACGTAAAGTAATTTCGTGCTTATCGAAATACCAGGCCATCATGAGCGGGATAGCGATTTTCATGAGTTCAGATGGCTGAATTCTGGTTATTCCCATATCAAGCCAGCGTCTCGCGCCATTGTTGATTTCGCCAAACAGAGCCACGCCAATGAGTAAAACCAGTCCAAGTAAATACATCGGCAGTGCAAGACGTCTGATGTGTTGTAAGGGGATGTTTGCAACTGACCACATCACTACCAACGCCACTGACATGTTGATCAGCTGATGGCTGACTTTGTTGATATTTGCACCAGCTGCACTGTAGAGCACAATCAGCCCCACTGACATCAATGCAAGGATTCCAACTAAAAGAAAGCCATCGATATAGCGGGTAAAATAATACCAAATTTTTTTAATTTCAATCATTTGTTAACCGGTTTGCTGCTTGGTTTTTATCGACGAGTTATGACTTTCTCGTCTTGCCCGATTCTGTCTTAAAGACGTTCATGCGAATGATTCTCGGTAGATTCAGCGAATTTTGCAATCGTTGCTTCTGGTTCTGGTGATTGTCCCAACAAAAAATAATCAAACACTTGTCTGGCGATAGGTGCTGCTGTTGAGCCACCTGTTCCGGTATTTTCAACTAATATTGCCAAAGCAATTCTGGGATCTTCCGCCGGTGCATATGCAATAAACATGGCATGATCACGGTGACGCTCGTTGATCGATTTTTCATTGTATCGTTCTCCCTGCTTGATGCCGATAACTTGTGAAGTGCCGGTTTTGCCGGCAAAGGTATAAGCTGCGTTAAGCCCGGCTTTTGCGGCTGTGCCCCCGGGGCGGGTGACATCCACCAATGCACTTTTTACAATTTCCAGATTCTTGGGTTTTAGATTAAGGCTATAGAGCAGTTCTGCAGGATTTTCCTCAATATGCCCGGTTTGACTATTTTGTGTTTGTTTAACCAGGCGTGGCAAATAAGCTTTTCCATTGTTGGCAATCATCATCGTGGCAAAAGCGAGCTGTAGTGGGGTAGTAAGATTGTAGCCCTGTCCAATTGAGACAGAGATCGTGTCTCCAGCATACCATTTCTGCTTATATTGATTCATTTTCCAGGCAGCCGAAGGCAGCAGTCCGGAAACTTCGCCTGCAATATCAATTCCCGTTTTTCTGCCTAATCCAAACAGACTGATAAAATTATGGATATTGTCTATTCCCAGATCATTGGCGAGACTGTAATAATAAGTGTCACAGGAAACGACCAGGGATTTATGCAAATTAACTCTGCCATGACCGCCGGGCTTCCAATCGCGATAACGGCGCTCTATACCCGGCAGTGAAAAGTACCCAGGATCACCCATACTATATTCGGGTGTACGTTTCCCCAGTTCCAGCGCTGCTAATGCCATAAAAGGTTTAAACGTTGATCCTGGTGGATAGACACCGCGTAATGCCCGGTTGTTAAGCGGCCTGTCTATCGAATTGTTGAGCAAATTCCAGTTTTCTTGATCGATACCCCCAATAAAAAGATTGTTGTCGTAGCCTGGTTTGCTAACAAAAGCAAGAACTTCACCATTATTTGGATCCAAAGCGACCAATGCACCCCGATGATCACCAAAAGCTTTTTCTGCAACCTCTTGCAATCCAAGGTCTAATGAAAGAATCAAATTGTTGCCGGGAATCGGTGGTGTGCGCGACAAAACACGAATGGAACGGCCTGCTGCATCCGTTTCTACTTCCTCAAAACCTGTGGTGCCGTGCAGTTGTTTTTCATAACTTTGCTCAATGCCAATTTTTCCAATATAGTGAGAACCCCGATAATTATTGAGTTCTCCATCCAGTTCAAGCTGTTCAAGATCTTGATCATTGATACGGCTAATGTAGCCTACGACGTGTGATACGATTTCTTTTTCTGGATATTGGCGAAATACACGGGCCTTGATTTCAACGCCCGGAAAACGGTAACGATTGGCTGCAAAAGTTGCAATTTCCACATCAGTCAAACGATTTCGAATGGGCAGACTTTTAAATCGCTTGCTTTCCTTCATCAGTTTTTTGAAGCGCTGACGATCAATGGTAGTGATTTCGATAAGCGTGGCTAATTCATCCAACGTGGATTCAATGTTTGGAACTTTGCTGGGGGTAATCTCTAATGCATAAGCGGAGTAGTTTTGTGCCAATACTCGGCCGTTACGATCATAAATTAAACCTCGATTGGGAACCAAGGGTAAGATAGTGATACGATTCGCCTCTGCTAAGGTGTGAAAGTGTTCCTGTTGCGCAACCTGTAAATAATAAAAACGCGCATACAATATCAGAAAGAGAATCAGCATAAATCCAATACTCACAGTAAGACGCATACGAAATTTTCGTAATTCAACAGGATGATTTCGCAGTTCAACTTTATGTTTCATAAGGCGTAAAGTCTGATTTTGCTTCAAGGGAGGTTGAGGTCTGATTTTTGCTTCAAGGGGGTACTTAACAGGATGGAAATAGGCACCCATAATAAAATACCTGACACAGTGGCGGAGAAATATTGCCAGCCGGGTAAATGAGCGCCACCTGATATCGCGACTAAAATAATCACTATTTGCATAATAAATAATATGAGGCCCATCTGAGGTGCTTGCTGCATTGAGCTGAATATGCGTAACCGCCGTCCCAGGATGAGTGTTAGATAGATGACTATACAATAAGCCAAGGCGTGCTGTCCCAATATGGCGGTATTGCCCACATCCATCATTAATCCCATGCAGAAAGCTATGCTCATTCCCATCTTTTGAGGGTGATTGATGCCCCAGTAGATCAGGATAATGGCTACGAAATCAGGTCGAAACATCAATATATCCTGCGGTAGCGGCAGAAGATTGAGAATCAGTGCAATGGTCAGGCTGATGGCGATATATCCACCGCTGGGTGGTACATACACATCCTGCTTATAGTAATCATCCGGACTTAAGTTTCTGTCTCTGTCTTTAGTTTTTTTGTGATTCAATTTTAGGCATTTCTGAAGAATTATTCGGAACTGGCTGTGCTAGCGACAGAATTAAGACTTGTTGATTTCGATCAACACCAGCAACCGGTGTACTGATCACTTGAGCAAAATCGTCTGTAGGGTCCTGTTCAATTCTAAGTACCGTAGCGACAGGGATACCCGGAGGATAGACTCCGCCGATTCCTGAGGTAACGAGCAAATCGCCTTGCCGAATATCTGTGCTAACCGATAAGTAACGTAGTTCCAGCTCATCACTTTTTCCTGTTCCTGAGACGATTGAACGTAAACTGTTACGTAAAACCTGTACGGGAACAGAATGATTTTTATCAGTGAGAAGCGTCACTTCTGCTGACCAGGGATATAACCGTGTAATTTGGCCAACGATGCCTTTGTCGTCGATTACTGCTTGGCCAAGCTGGATATCATGAAAGCTGCCTTTGTTTAAAGTAATTTTATGGTTGAATGGGTCGCGCGGCGTATACAGAATCTCGGCTAAAACAGCCTTGGTTTTAGTATTAGTTTCAATCTGCTGGATAGCGCCCAGTAATTGACGTAATTGTGTATTTTCAGCCTCTAGCGCATGTAATTTCAAAAGCTGCTCCCGATCTTTCAGATACTGCTCCCTTAATTGTATATTTTCTTCCAGTAAATAAAAGCTGGCGATAATATCCTCAATTTGATCATAAATATCGGCTGGAATATAAGCGATTTTTTGCAATGGAAAAATAACAACGCCAATGGCTTGACGCAACTCAGGAAAATACTTGAACCGCAAATCTTCAGCAATGAGTAAGCAAGATAACAGTGCAAATACAAACAGCCGTGCAAACGGACCTGGTCCATGTCTGAAAAACTGAGGAGCTGCTTTCATTACGTCCAGTATTTGTGGATCCGGTCTTCTTGAATTTCCTGAGTAAAAAGGAGAATTGATAACTGAACTTATTTAATCACGGGCAAAGATGCCAATCGTACGATCCATATTTTCCAGAGCAATACCGGACCCACGAACTACACAGGTAAGTGGATCATCTGCAACAATCACAGACAAGCCAGTCTCTTCCATTAATAAACGATCAATATCTCGCAATAAAGCCCCGCCGCCAGTCATCACCATACCGCTATCCGCAATATCCGCCCCCAATTCCGGGGGTGTATGTTCGAGTGCAGTCTTAACGGCACTGACAATACTGTTGAGAGGCTCTGTTAATGCTTCCAGAATTTCATTGCTGGAAATCGTAAAACTGCGCGGTATTCCTTCCGCAAGATTGCGTCCTTTGACTTCGATCTCCCGTACCTCGGAGCCTGGAAAGGCCGAACCGATTTCTTTTTTAATGATTTCTGCCGTAACTTCACCAATCAGCATGCCGTAATTACGGCGAATATAATTGATGATCGCTTCATCAAATTTATCACCACCTACGCGTACAGAATTGGAATAAACAATACCACCCAGCGAAATAATGCCGACCTCTGTAGTACCGCCGCCAATATCGACTACCATAGAGCCAGTCGGTGATTCGACGGGAAGATCCGCACCGAGTGCCGCTGCCATCGGTTCTTCAATGAGTTCAACTTTACGTGCACCGGCACCAAAGGCTGCTTCCCGAATGGCGCGTCGTTCCACTTGCGTAGAGCCATAAGGTACACAGATCACGATACGCGGATTGGCTGAAAACAGACGAGGAGGATTTACTTTCCTGATGAACATCTTGAGCATTTGTTCAGTGACGGTGAAATCTGCAATAACCCCGTCTTTCATAGGGCGGATGGCTGTGATGTTGCCTGGAGTGCGGCCCAGCATCTGTTTGGCTGCGAGACCCACTTGCTGGATCATTTTCTTACCATTGGCGCCGCTTTCTTCGCGGATTGCTACTACAGAGGGTTCATCCAGTACGATACCTTGGCCATGGACATAAATCAGTGTATTTGCCGTGCCCAGATCAATCGCCATATCTGTCGAGAAATAGCTTCCAAGAATATTGTTGTTCAAGAAATTAAACATAGTGGCAAAATCCGTTATTAATAATTATGATTTGTGAGAGAGCGAATAAAAAAATAAAACCATCAAAAAATAATACGCCAGTTAAACCGGGCATGATACCCTAATACTTATTTAAATATAAGGTTACCTATTTAACATGACCCTATCTGTTAATGATGTAAAACGTATTGCTGATCTTGCTTATATCGAGATTAGTGAAGGCGAGGCAAAAGCCACACTGGCCCAGTTAGCCGGCATTTTCAATCTGATTGAAACGATGCAATCGGTAGATACATCAGCAGTGGAGCCTATGTTCCACGCCCAAAGTGCTGTGCAGCGTTTACGTGAAGATGAGATCACCGAAACTGATCAGCGCGAATTATGCCAATCGATAGCACCACAAGTTGAAGCAGGTCTCTATCTGGTTCCACAAGTAATTGAATAAATTAAATGAAGTAACAAAGTGAGCCAAACAATCATCTTAGCATCCAAGAACAATAATTATACGCAACATTTTATTTCTCTCCATCAGTAAATGCCATGTTTAATGCCAGCCTTAAGCAGCTCTCGAATCAACTTGCCGAGAGAAGAGTTTCAAGTACCGAACTGACAGCAGAATTCCTCAAACGCATCAAAGAATTGAATCCTAAGTACAACGCGTTTATTACCGTGAACGAAGAAATAAGCCTTGCGCAAGCGCAAGCTGCGGATAGGATACTTGCCTCTGGACGCGCCGGTCCACTGACAGGTATACCCATTGCCCAGAAAGATATCTTCTGCGCCAAAGGCTGGCTGACAACTTGCGGTTCAAAAATGCTATCGAATTTTGTTTCACCGTATGATGCTGGTGTCATTGAACGTTTCGATCAGGCAGGCATGGTCAATATTGGCAAGACGAATATGGATGAGTTTGCCATGGGATCGAGTAACGAAACATCCTTTTATGGGCCGGTAAAAAATCCATGGGATATTGCGGCTGTGCCCGGTGGCAGCTCAGGCGGTGCGGCTTGTGCGGTTGCGGCAAGACTGGCACCCGCGGCAACCGGCACCGATACCGGCGGTTCCATTCGCCAGCCGGCTGCATTGTGTGGCATTTCAGGAATTAAACCGACCTATGGACTGGTATCCCGTTATGGCATGATTGCCTTTGCCTCCAGCCTGGATCAGGGCGGGCCAATGGCCAAGTCGGCAGAAGATCTGGCACTGCTGCTGAACGTGATGGTCGGGTTTGATCCACGCGACTCAACCAGCCTCCAACGTGATACTGAAGATTATGTGCGGGATCTGCAAAAACCATTGGCGGACTTGCGCATTGGCCTGCCCAAGGAATATTTTGCCGAAGGCATGAGTCAAGATGTCCAAAGCGCCATAGAAAATGCACTGCATGAATATCGTAAACTGGGTGCAAAAACAGTTGACGTGTCGTTACCGAATGCGCCCTTATCAATACCAGTCTATTATGTATTGGCACCTGCTGAAGCCTCGAGCAATTTATCCCGTTTTGATGGTGTTCGCTACGGCTATCGTGCCAAGACATACAGTGATCTGAGGGATATGTACTGCAAAACCCGTGCGGAAGGTTTCGGTGCCGAAGTGAAGCGGCGTATTCTCATCGGTACTTATGTCCTATCGCATGGTTATTACGATGCGTATTACATTAAAGCGCAGAAAGTGCGCCGTCTGATTGCACAGGATTTTACTGAAGCCTATAAGCAATGCGATATTATCATGGGACCCACAACCCCTACGGTTGCCTTTAACCTGGGGGAAAAAAGTAATGATCCTATCCAGATGTATTTGTCGGATATCTACACCAGTGCGGCCAACCTAACCGGCTTACCAGCCATGTCGATTCCAATCGGTTTTGGTGACAAGAATCGGCCGATTGGTTTACATATCATTGGTAATTACTTTATGGAAGCGCAGATGCTGAATGTCGCACACCAATATCAACAGGTAACTGACTGGCATTTAAAATCACCCGTTTAAAGAATCGCAGCTTCCTGAAACTGTAAATTTTGTCGGAAAATTAATCATGCAATGGGAAATAGTCATTGGCCTTGAAGTACATGCTCAACTTTCAACGCGATCCAAAATCTTTTCGGGTGCATCTACTGCGTATGGCGCGCAGCCCAATACTCAGGCTTGTGTGATCGATCTGGCGCTGCCCGGCGTGTTGCCGGTACTCAATAAAGGCGCGGTTGAACGGGCAATTAAGTTCGGTTTGTCAGTGGATGCTAAAATTAACTCACCTTCCATCTTTGCGCGCAAAAATTATTTTTATCCTGATTTACCCAAAGGTTATCAAATCAGTCAATACGAATTGCCGGTGGTGCAGGGTGGCAGCATCCAGATTCAAGTGGATGGCAGTGAAAAGAACATTCGTCTGACGCGCGCTCATCTGGAGGAAGATGCCGGTAAGTCGCTGCACGAAGATTTCCATGGCATGAGTGGCATTGATTTGAACCGGGCAGGTACTCCGCTGTTGGAGATCGTCTCCGAGCCGGACCTGCGCAGCAGCGCAGAAGCAGTGGCGTATGCGAAAACATTGCACTCATTGGTACGCTGGATCGGCATTTGTGATGGCAATATGCAGGAAGGGTCATTTCGCTGTGATGCGAATGTGTCGGTACGGCCACGTGGGGCGGAAAAATTCGGTACACGCTGTGAAATCAAGAATCTGAATTCATTTCGTTTTCTTGAAAAAGCCATCGATTATGAAGCCAGCAGGCAAATAGAAATTCTCGAGGATGGGGGCGTCATACGGCAGGAAACCCGTCTGTACGATGCCAATAAGGACGAAACACGCACCATGCGCACCAAGGAAGATGCCAATGACTACCGCTATTTTCCTGATCCGGATTTATTGCCGTTAGAGATTCCGCAAAGCTGGATTGATCAGTTAAGAGAAGCGCTCCCCGAATTACCCGCAGCCCGGCGCAGACGTTATGTCAACGAATTTGGTCTGTCAGCTTATGATGCCAGCGTTCTGACAAATTCTCGTGAAGTAGCGGACTATTTTGAAAGTACAGTAAAACAATTACCTGCCCAGGCCAAGCTGTGTGCCAACTGGATTATGGGCGAGATTACCGGACAACTGAATAAAGAGGGGATTGAAATTACGGATTGTCCTATCAGCCCTGCTCAACTTGCTTCTTTGCTGACGCGTATCTGCGATGGCACCATTTCCGGCAAAGCCGCCAAGACGGTTTTTGAAAGCATTTGGACGGGCGAGCTGGATAAAAATGTAGATGCCATCATTGCCGCCAAAGGCCTGAAACAGATTTCCGACGATAGCGCTATTGAAAAGTTAGTGGATGAAGTATTGGCTGTGAATGCACAGCAGGTGGCTGATTATCGCAACGGCAAGGAAAAAGCCTTTAACTCGCTGATCGGTCAGGTCATGAAAGCTGCTCAAGGTAAAGCTAATCCAGCGCAAGTCAATGCCATTCTGAAGAAAAAACTGACAGGATAAGCCTGTGTTTTGAGATTGTTTGTTACAGCTTGTCCATAACTTTGTTACGGATCAGCGAAAATATCTTTCGCGCACCGCCGCAATATTATTAACTGCTTGCCGGTTAAGTCTAATTCTTTTTCGCAATTAATATTTATTCTTCAGTCAGGTGACTGTAGTTACAAAGCATTACGAAAAATCCTCTGTTATACCTTCTTCCAAGTTTCAGAATC
>CBFGXU010000049.1:0-15701 GCA_965652935.1 uncultured Nitrosomonas sp. | reverse complement strand
GCCCACATGGCACCGGCGCGATTGCCTGACCCGCAATGAATGAGGACGGGCATCTGGGCTGCTTCGAAAGCGGCCGTAAAGGCAGTCAGTTGTTCTTCGCTGATGCCGGCAACGGTCATCGGTATATTAATGTAATTCATGCCATTGCGTTCAATCAGCACTTTTTCGTCAGCAGTTCCTTCCGTTGCTGTCCGCAAGTCAATAATTGTTTTAAAACCGTGCGACGCCAGTGCTTCAGCGCCACCATCACCGATGAGTCCCGATATTGCGACTTGCTCCGTAGCGCGGCTATAGTTTTGAATAGGAACAAGCTGATGTCCAAATGGTACCCGGCCGGAAGCTTGTGCTGCATTTGCAAACAGAATGGTCACTAATGCCATCAGAGTGATAAAGTATTTCATATAAACTCCATCTGCTGTGTTAAGCGTAAAAGAATGCTATCCATTGTAGCTGTACTGAATAATTAAATACAAATTATTCAGATGGATTCTGATCTACTCGATGGGAAAATTCAATTTGTAATTTAAGCAGAAAATTTGTATGCCAAATAAACAGATTCCGTTATCCAATCAGAATACCCGCATGGCATGCCTATCGCCACAGCAGGCGCTGGAGCGCTCAAAACAGCACCCGCTGGTTTTATCGCAGGCGAATGCGCAATTGCGTCTTGAGAAGGATGGCGCCAACCGATCGAAGCCACCTAAACCAAAGCGCATTGTCATTCGCTTTGCCCAAGCGTGACTTTATCCATGATGCACCCATGGAACCGAAGGAGCCTGTCTCCGCGGTTTTGAAGCCAGAGGGAAGAAGCTATATGTGTGGCTTTTCGGCGGCCATACACTTCTTACAGGAGGGCTCACCTCCATACTTTTGTGATGGCATATAACTTCGCCAGACGACGAAAAACTCTCCCGGGCCTCGCGCCTTACGAATACATCTGCAAAGTATGGACAAAAGAACCGCAACGCATTAGCGTTACTTCATTCCAGCACATCGTGGGACTAAACAACTAGAAACAGTGAGTCTTATTGGGATCAACACTGCAGGACCAGCGTAACTGATGAATACCCGCTACTTTATTCACGATATATTCCGCCTTCAACTGCTTATTCTGTTCAACGGTTAGAGAAGCTTTTTCGGGTATAAAGCGTTCCTGACTCCAGAATCTGATTCTGCAGAATTCTTCTTCAGAGCGACAAAGTCTATTAATAGCAGCACTATAGACTGTTTTGTCGGTATATACATTATGGTCAACGAGTACCATATGAACAAATTTTCCAGAATTGCCCATTTCAACGGAACGGACAACCCGCCAGCCATTGCCGCTTTCCAATGGTGAAGTAGCTGCCACCGGTTCATCGTGTTTATGTTCGTGATCTTCTTCCGCGTGAGAAAAAGCACTACTGTACGGCAGGGTAAGCGCCAAAAATAATAAAGCGCCGGGTAATATCTTCTGCATAAATTCTCCTGGCAAATGCCAATTATTAGTTATAAATGTATAATCTTGTGTTTTTTGCTACGCATTGCTTTCAGAACGGTTCTTGCTTTGACTGGATAAATCTCGCAGCCGGGCAGTATACTCGAAATTTAGATTCTGAACATTATTGACATTCAGCTCTACCGATAACATACAAAGAAAGAAAATAAAAAAAACGTATTAAGAAAAAGAGCGGAAATTGATGTTGTAACTTGAAACAAGGGATTCACTGTTATGCGGATAGAATTCTGGCCTGCAAGATGAACAAAAAACTTTATCTACGATGATTGCTGAATCTATGGATTTATTACCTGCCATTGAAATTGAAACCGGTGCATCTCCTATCCATGCAATTGTGTGGCTGCATGGTTTGGGCGCAGATGGGAATGATTTTGTACCGATAATCAATGAACTGGAGCTATTCTATGAGAAATCTGCGCGTTTTATCTTTCCACATGCGCCAGAACGCCCGGTGAGTATCAACAATGGTTATGTCATGCGTGCGTGGTACGATATTTATCATCCTGATTTCAATAATCGTCAAGATGAATCCGGCATCCGTAGCTCGCAACAAGCAATTGATACTTTGATTGCACGAGAGATACAGCGCGGCATCGCTTCAAAACATATTTTCCTGGCTGGGTTTTCGCAAGGTGGTGCAATGGCGCTGCAGACCGGATTGCGTCAGCTCAACCCGCTTGCTGGAATTATAGTGCTATCCGGCTATTTACCACTTGCAGAAACACTTTCATCCGAAGCCTGTGCTGCCAATGCCGCAATACCGATATTCATGGCACATGGTACTTATGATTCGGTGATATCCCTGTCCCATGCTATTGCATCGAGAGAAAAATTACAGGCTGCCGGCTATGAACCTGAATGGCATGAATATCCAATGGCGCATACCGTATGCCGGCAGGAAATAGCGGATATCAACCATTGGTTACGGCTCGTTACTGAATCCCAATAAAAAGAATTCTCATTAGCGGATCATTATGAAATTAGCAACCTGGAATGTTAATTCACTCAAGGTGCGGCTACCTCAGGTGATAGATTGGCTGAAAGAAAATCAACCGGATATATTGTGTTTGCAAGAAACAAAATTATCCGACGAAAATTTTCCGGGTGGTGAAATTTCAACAATTGGTTATCAAGCTGTTTTTGCTGGGCAGAAAACTTATAACGGGGTTGCGATTCTGAGTAAACAAAAGGGTAGTGAGATAGTAACCGCCATCCCCGGCTTTGCTGATGAGCAAAAAAGAATTATCGCCGCAACGTATGGAGATTTGCGCGTTGTTTCTGTATATGTGCCAAACGGAGAAACCATTGAGTCTGAGAAATATGGTTACAAATTAAGGTGGTTGCCGGCTCTCAGTGCATGGCTGCAGCGGGAGTTAATAAATTATAAAAAACTCGCATTACTGGGCGATTTCAACGTTGCACCGGAAGATCGGGATGTTCATGATCCAGAAATCTGGCAAGGTAAAGTGCTGTGTAGCCAGCCTGAACGTGCTGCTTTTAATGATTTGCTCAGTTTAGGGTTTTCGGATAGCTTTCGTTTATTTGAGCAGCCCGAGAAATCTTATACGTGGTGGGATTATCGTATGATGGCCTTTCGGTTGAACCGAGGATTACGCATAGATCACATTTTATTAAGCCACGAACTTGCCAGTACCTGCAAAACCTGCCAAATAGATAAAACAGTGCGTAAACTGGAACGTCCTTCAGATCATGCGCCTGTCCTGGTGGAATTATCTCTCTAAGGACGTGATTTGCTTTTGTCAGGCAATTTTTGCAGCTCGTTTCTCAACATCGTTAAATTCTTTTCGCGCACATTGATTTCTTCCCGTAATCGTTCCACCCGGTCTAGATATCTCTGGTAGTTTCGCTCACTGCCCAAGCGATCCGGAACACCGTCCTTGTATTCATTTTTTACTTCGTTAAGACGTTTTTCTTCTTCGGCTATTTTCTTTTGGAGCTGTTCACGCTCTTCCTCAAGCCGGATAGATTCTCTTCGTTTTGTGATTCTGTCTTCGATTTCCTCAGAATTAACCGAGGGAACCACAACGATCGGCGGCAAATCAATTTTTTTGGCGTTATTAAATGGGATGTTGGAATAAGTGACATTGCCATGCTCATCGATATGTTTATACACACCAGCCTGAGCCAGCCATGAAAAGGAAGCTATCGCAATAAAAAAAAAATTTCTTTTCATGATTCACCATCTCAACCATTGATTTTCAGTACGTTACAGCTTGGCAAGTTCTTTCTTTAATGCTGTTATATTTCTTTGATGTAAGAATAACTTATTTCTTAGTTGCACAGCTTTTTCTTTATTTTCTGTATCGTTGTTACTGATTTGCAGGAGGAAGTGCTGTGTGTCATTAAAAAGCTTTTCTTCAGTTACCAGCTCTTTTTCCAGGATCTGACGGCGCATGACATCACGCTCTTTCTGTGCAGTCTCTTTTATACGCGGCGATTTCAGCTGCAGCCCTGATTGCTCAGTACTTCTGGAAAAAGAGGCTATGGAAATTTTTTGTGCATTACTGATCCGGCGATTGGTAAAGGTAATGTTGCCATCTTTATCCACATACTTGTATATCTCGGAACCAGCAATCGCATTGGATAAAGAAACCCCTGAAATCAAAGCCAAGACGATAAATAACGTTCTGAGTTTCATATCCTTAGCACAAAAATTCTGATGATAACCACAGCTATTTGATTCAGTCTAGCAATAATTTTTCCAGTACCAGGTAAAAAAAAGAGTCAATAAATCCTCCTTATTACGCCAATTGCAGCATTTTCAATCATTCATCGCAGATGATCCGTTCTTACAGACTGTAATACATATCGAATTCAATGGGATGTGTGGATGTGCGCAACAGTAGCACTTCATCCATTTTAAGATGGATATACGCATCAATCATTTCATTGGAAAATACACCACCGCGAATTAAAAAATCACGGTCTTTATCCAGGCACTCCAGAGCTTCGTCTAATGAAGCGCAAACATTCGGTACTTTAGCTGCTTCTTCCGGTGGTAAGTCATAAAGATTTTTATCCATTGGATCGCCGGGATGTATTTTGTTCTGGATGCCATCCAGACCTGCCATCATCAGGGCGGTAAATGCAAGGTAAGGATTAGCTGTTGGATCAGGGAAGCGAACTTCAATACGTCGTCCTTTGGGACTGCTGGTATGGGGAATACGAATTGCAGCCGAGCGATTACTGGCCGAATAGGCGAGGTTGACCGGCGCCTCAAATCCGGCAACCAGCCGCTTGTATGAGTTGGTACTCGGGTTGGTGATCGCGTTGAGCGCCTTGGCATGTTTAAGGATACCACCAATGTAATAGAGCGCTGTTTCGGACAAACCGGCGTAACCATTGCCAGAGAACAAATTCTTGCCATCTTTCCAGATAGATTGATGCACATGCATACCTGAACCGTTATCTCCGACGATGGGTTTGGGCATAAAAGTTGCCGTTTTGCCATATGAATGCGCAACGTTGTGCACGACATATTTGAGTATTTGGTTCCAGTCTGCACGCTTGACGAGGCTATTGTAGCGTGTGCCGATTTCGCATTGGCCTGCCGTAGCCACTTCATGGTGATGTACTTCTACACCAATCCCCATTTCTTCCAACGTCAGGCACATGGCGGAGCGAATATCTTGCAATGAATCAACCGGGGGCACTGGAAAATAGCCACCCTTGATAGCAGGACGGTGGCCAACATTGCCGCTTTCATATTTGATGGCAGAACTCCAGGCAGCTTCCTCGGATTCAATTTTGACCGAGCAACCTGACATATCGGTATGCCAACGCACTGAATCAAAGATAAAAAATTCCGGCTCCGGGCCAAAATAGGCAACATCTCCAATACCAGTGGATTTTAAGTAGATTTCTCCGCGCTTGGCCAAGGAACGCGGATCACGGCTGTAGCCCTTTCCGTCCGCTGGTTCGACTACATCGCACGTGATCAGTAAGGTTGGCTCATCCATGAATGGATCCATATTGGCAGTGTCTGGATCGGGTATCAGTAACATATCGGACGCCTGAATGCTTTTCCAGCCACCGATAGACGAGCCGTCGAATGGATGGCCGTCTTCGAATTTGTCTGCATCAAAACTATGTGCAGGTACGGTTACATGATGTTCTTTTCCATTTGTATCTGTAAAACGTAAGTCAACAAATCTGACTTCATTGTCTTGAATCAATTTCAAAACATCAGCTACCACCATTTTTTCTCTCCAGACTAGCGTCACAAATTTTATAAAACAAAATAAAGATACAGTTGGGCAAAATTATACCAGCACAGCACAGTGAATAATTTGAAACGGTATGGGTGACTGATACCTCAAGCTGGCGAGTATTAAATATGCAAATGCCAGGGTCAGCATTCTACTGTACTCGCATGCGGTAAGTCTTTATGATTCGTAAAAATCACGAAATAGCGACGCTAAACGGATAGCTGAATAGACCCGGATCAAGCATTTTCTGAGGTTGAAGAATATTGAGAATAAGCATTAGCAACATTTACATTGGAATGTCTGACGCACTTAACATACTCAAGGAAGTTTTTGGTTACCCTGCTTTTCGCGGCCAGCAAGCGGAAGTGATCGCACATCTTGCCAATGGTGGCGATTGCCTGGTGCTGATGCCGACAGGCGGCGGCAAGTCATTGTGCTACCAAATTCCTGCACTATTGCGGGAGGGTGTGGGTATCGTTGTTTCTCCGCTGATTGCATTAATGCAGAATCAGGTTGCTGCGTTACGCGAAGTCGGTGTCGATGCAGCGGTTTTGAATTCCTCATTATCACCACAGGAAGCTGCAGCAGTCGAGCAAAAGCTTCTGGCCGGCGGATATGATCTGTTGTATGTTGCACCGGAGCGCTTACTGACTGGACGGTTTTTGAACCTGATCACCCGCATCCCGGTAGCGTTATTTGCAATTGATGAAGCGCATTGCGTGTCGCAGTGGGGGCATGATTTTCGTCCGGAATACAGCCAATTATCGGTTTTGCATGAACGCTTTCCTGCAGTGCCTCGCATTGCTTTGACAGCAACAGCTGACATGCACACCCGTAAAGAAATTGTTGAGCGTTTGGGGCTTGCGATGGCCAAAGTATTTGTTTCCAGCTTCGACCGCCCGAATATCCGCTATCAGATTGTCGATAAAACCAACAGCCGATCACAATTATTTAGCTTTATACAAGCAGAACATCCAGGCGATGCCGGAATTGTTTATTGCCTGTCGCGTAAAAAAGTAGAGGAAACGACTGTCTGGCTGACTGGCCAGGGCATGCGCGCAGTAGCCTATCATGCTGGTATGAGCATGCAGGAACGACACTTGAATCAGGAAAAATTTCTGCGGGAAGAAGGCATCATCATGGTGGCTACCATTGCATTCGGAATGGGAATCGATAAGCCTGATGTACGCTTTGTCGCGCATCTGGATCTGCCCAAGAGTATTGAAGGCTATTATCAGGAGACCGGTCGAGCCGGTCGTGACGGACAGGCAGCCAATGCCTGGATGGCATATGGTCTTGGTGATGTGATTCAGCAGCGGCGCATGATTGAGGAGTCTGAGGCGCCATTTACATTTAAACAGGTTGCTGCGCGAAAACTCGAGGCCATGTTATCACTGTGCGAAACGACCAGTTGCCGCCGTTTACGCATGTTAAGCTATTTTGGTGAAAAAACGGATAATGCGGCCTGTGGTAATTGTGATGTCTGCTTGAATCCGCCACAAATCTGGGATGCCACCGTAGCAGTGCAGAAAGCCTTGTCCTGTGTTTATCGTACCGGACAGAATTTTGGTGCGGGACATTTGATCGATGTGCTGCGGGGTAATCTGACCGAGCGGGTAAAGGAGTGGCATCACGACAGCGTCAGTACCTTCGGTATTGGTAAAGATCTGCCAGAGAAAACCTGGCGCGCGGTATTCCGCCAAATTGTGGCGCTTGGTTTATTGACGACGGATCATGAAGGCTATGGTGCCCTGCACTTGGCCGAGCCCAGCCGCGCTGTGCTGAGGGGGGAGCAGACCGTGCACTTGCGGCTGCAAACAAAATCTCAGCAATTAGCTGAGAAGCGGCAACTCAACGATCTGGCATCATTCGATTCAGCAGAGCGAAATTTATGGGAACAATTGCGCGCCTGGCGTGCAAGGACAGCCAAGGAACACGGCGTTCCGGCTTATGTGATTTTTCATGATGCAACTTTGCATGAGCTAGTGCGGCTATGTCCGCAAACAGAAGATGAGCTACGTCAGGTGACAGGGATCGGTGTGCGCAAGCTGGATAAGTATGGTAATCATCTGATAGAGATTCTTCGGGGTCATTAGAATTAATCCTTATGAAATTAGATGTAATTAAGAATTAGCGTCTATCAGGTAACCGAAGTATTCCCTCCGGCAGTTCTGATCTAGAGAAATTTGATTGACGATGCGGAGGTAATGAAAATTCAATACTTTCTATGCTACCACCAATTTTTTTAGCCATATTTCTGAAGTCCATTGCTAGCATAGACTTTGGAACAATAAATATTTGTTTAAGTCCGGATTCAAAATTAACAAGAATTTTCATAAATCTATTTTATACCTCTGCCTTTTTAAGAATTTAATTAATGCCTAATAGTAGATAGTAGATGCCTGAGTTCAATTTTAACGACTTCAACTAATTAAACTTTAGTGCTTTTAGATCCTTGTATTGATGCCTGCTTTAATTAGCAACTGAGAATAAAGCCTTCTTCTTGTTGAAGGTGATTCATCCTAAACTCCTCATTTGAAATTTATGACGAGAACAGCGGAAACCTCATGCTGATAACGGTTTTAGACTAAGAATGTAACTGCTCCTCAGTTGCCATAGACAAGCTGAAAGCAAGGTATGACAACACCTTCAGCTGATTTTTACTGTTTTACTAAAATTTCACCCAGCCGGGGATGATAAAGGTTTCTCAGAACACTTTAATCTATAGGATTCTTGAACGATTAAGAGACTTTAACTGAGGAAAATAAATTCATGACTTTGATAACCAGACACAATTCTGCGGAATTAGCCTTCGCCTGCTATCCAGATTGCTTTTTTTGCATGCTTCTCTCTGATAAACTCAGCGCTTCAATAGTATAACGAAAATATATCAGCTAATTGAGGAGCTCATGGATGTTTGACAAACCCAACCAATTTATTTTTTATATCAATGTAATACTGATCGTCTTCGGTGTTCTGGTAGCGTTACTAACTGATTACATTGTGATTGGGCTGATATTTGCTATCAGTGCATCAATACTGATTTATGCACAAATTAGACAAAACAAATCCGCATTTACCATTGCAGATTTAAAAAAAATACTGACTGTTCATGATCCTAATGGCAATAAAGCAACCCTGAAACAAACACAAATGACAACCGCCTGCCATATTGATAACTCGGAATACTGGTTCAGAAATATTCCCGCTATTGGGAGTATCAGCAACTTCAAAATTAATGATAGGGATCCGGCTGAACAAATTAAAGAAGATGGGTACTACCATGTCTGCGCAAAGCTTCCGCCTGAATTAAAAATAATAAATGGTTCAGATCTGACTCTATCATACGAATATGAAGGAGCTTTCACACAAACGGAAGGAATACTATCTCATGTAGTTGATCATGATACGAAACAACTGCATTTAATCGTCGAATTACCCGCAAGTCGCCCTATTTCATCAGCCAAGCTTTTCTGCAAGCATGACGGCAAAGAAGAAATGTTACTACCGCCTGTTGTCACCGGGCAAACAAAAATAGAAGCAGATATAAAAAACCCGAAACTTGGCGCAGAATACTGCTTGCAATGGACTTGGCCTGAAGAAGGTTTCATCAAAAAACTGGCTCGTCTTTTCTAAACTTCGCCATGGAGAATTTCTATTGGCTTTGACTTGCGGATGGATACAGCAATTTTTTGACTTCCCGCTGCTAACACATAAAATTAAATACCGTTGAATTTACTCAAAGTCCTCGCTGCTGTTAGCAGCATGACCTTCATATCGCGTATTCTCGGGTTATTGCGTGATATCTTAATCGCACGGATTTTTGGGGCAGGAATGGCAACCGATGCTTTTTTTGTCGCGTTCCGCATCCCCAATCTGCTGCGGCGCTTATTTGCTGAAGGGGCATTTTCACAAGCATTTGTCCCCATACTTGCTGAGTACAAAAACACTCGTACCCTAGAAGAAACCCGCAGCTTGATTGATCATATCACCTTACTTCTAGGCATCGCGCTCCTGATTGTCACGATCCTTGGCATCCTCGCAGCACCACTGATTATCTATGCCAGTGCACCTGGCTTCTCTGATGATCCGGAGAAATTCAGCTTAACCGTCGAACTCTTGCAGATTACATTTCCTTATATTTTATTTATTTCGCTGGTTGCTTTGGCGGGCAGCATACTCAATACTCATGGCAAATTTAATATTCCTGCGATCACACCAGCGCTATTGAATTTATCGTTTATTGGTTGTGCATTGTGGCTCACACCCCTGTTAGATTCACCGATTCTGGCATTGGCTTGGGCAGTTTTTATCGGCGGCGTATTGCAACTTGCTTTGCAGGTGCCATTTTTGTTACGACTTAAATTATTACCACGCATTCGCTTCAGAAATCCGGATACCGGTGCATGGCGTGTAATTAAACTCATGGGCCCGGCTGTTTTTGGCGTATCCGTAAGTCAAATCAGCTTGCTGATCAACACTATTTTCGCCTCGCTTCTGGTCACCGGCAGTGTATCCTGGCTCTATTACGCCGATCGTTTAATGGAGTTTCCAGCAGGCCTGCTGGGTGTCGCATTAGGCACCATTCTGTTGCCATCACTGGCCAGGCATTACACCAATAGCAGTAATGAAGAATATTCCCGTTTGCTCGACTGGGGCTTGCGAATGACGATATTACTCACCTTGCCGGCAGCGCTGGCACTGGCACTATTGGCAATACCATTAATCGCAACGCTTTTTCATCATGGCGCATTTACTGATCATGATGTGTGGATGACACGTGAAGCACTGATTGCCTACAGTGCTGGACTGCTTGGGTTAATTCTGGTCAAGGTTCTTGCGCCTGGGTTTTATGCGCGCCAAAACATCAAAACACCCGTAAAAATTGCAGTCATCACGCTAATTGCTACCCAATTGATGAATCTCGCCTTTATTATCCCCTTTCAACACGCCGGATTGGCATTAGCCATTGGTTTAGGTGCTTGTCTTAACGCGGGACTACTGTATTACAAACTGCGCAGCCATAAAATTTATCAGCCACAGCCCGGGTGGAGTACTTTCATTTTAAAAATACTGACCGCACTAACCATCATGGGAATTGTTTTATGGCTGGCGATGGGAAGTAATGTATCCTGGCTGGCTGATTCGGCAATGACGCGTGCCATGCGGTTATGCTGGGTAATCATACTCGGGGCCTGCAGCTATTTTGGCGCTTTATGGTTGTTAGGATTTCGCATAAAAGACTTTACCAAGCAGCAAGCGATATAAAAAACACCTGAGATGTTTAAGCCCTCAATTTATTTGCGGCGTTGCTTGTCATTCTCAATCAACGCATACGCTGAATGATTATGAATGGATTCAAAATTCTCCGACTCGACAACATACGCATCAATACGCGCATCATGGTTTAGCACTTCCGCAATATCTCTTACGATGTCCTCAACAAACTTTGGATTATCATATGCCTTCTCAGTCACATATTTCTCATCAGGTCGTTTCAGCAAACCGTAGAGCTCGCAAGAAGCATTCGTCTCGGCAATTCCAATGATATCTTCGATCCATACAAAACTGTTGGTTTGTACAGCAATGGTCACATGCGAACGTTGATTATGCGCACCGTAGTTGGATATTTTCTTGGAACACGGACACAAACTTGTAACGGGAGTAACGACTTTCATGGTAAAGAAATATTCATTATCTTTAATCTCACCAGTGAATGTCACTTCATAGTCCAATAAACTTTTTACTTGGGAGATCGGTGCAGACTTATTGATGAAATAAGGAAAAGTCATCTCAATATGACCAGAATCTGCTCCTAGCTTTTCTATCATTTCCCGCAACATAATCTGGAACGACTCAACGGAAATTTCCCGTTCATGACTATTGAGTATCTCGACGAAGCGCGACATATGCGTGCCTTTGAAATTATGCGGCAAGTTCACGTACATGTTAAATACGGCGATGGTATGCTGCACACCATCATCTTTGTCAGCCACAACCACCGGATGACGTATGGCTTTGATTCCTACCCTGTCGATTGCAATACGCCGGGTATCGAGCGAACTCTGCACATCGTCAATAGGTAAATCGACTTGTTTATTCATATTTCTCTCTCCTGTAGTACAACAAGAATTTTCTGATAGCAGCGGATGATCAACCTTTAATCAGAATAGACATAAAAGTATCTCTAAAAATTCAAAATATTATACAAAGCGAAGCACGAACAAAAAGGACAATTATCATGTCTATGATATATAAGAAAATTTATTTCGCAGCATCAAGGGTTGTGATGAAACGTGGTGCAGCAGACATTTCATGAAGCGGAAGCTTGCAAATGAAATGCCGATTCTCAGAAGGACCCATCAAGATGACTCGGAAAATATGGATCGCACTGATTGAACAATACCATTTTTATCTAACCCGCAATCTGCAATCATTTGCGCATGATCACCCTGGTCTATAAAAACATCGGGCAACCCCAGTTGCAATACTTTAACGTCAATTCTCTGACTGTTGAGTGATTCTGTTACAGCACTTCCCGCTCCGCCTATAATGGTATTTTCTTCTACAGTCACCAGTAAATCATGACTGCCAGCCAAAGATGCCACCAGATCATCATCGAGCGGTTTGATAAAGCGCATATTCACCACTGTTGCATTCAGTTCTTCTGCTGCTTCCAGGCACGGCGCCAACATACTGCCAAAAGCCAGTAAAGCAATCTTTTCCCCTTGACGCCGGATTTCACCCCGACCGATGGGTAGCGCTTGCATCTCTTTTTGTACCTGCACGCCCGGCCCACTGCCTCTTGGATAACGCACTGCTGATGGGGTATCCAATTGAAAGGCGGTATATAACATCTGCCGACACTCATTTTCATCGGCCGGTGCCATGACAGTTATGTTTGGAATACAGCGCAAATAAGAAAGATCAAAACTTCCCGCATGCGTTGGCCCATCCGCCCCCACGAGACCGGCTCGGTCAATAGCAAATACAACCGGCAGATTCTGAATAGCGACATCATGAATCAATTGATCATAAGCACGCTGCAAAAAGGTTGAATAAATGGCCACTACCGGCTTTAAGCCATCGCATGCCGCACCAGCCGCAAATGTAACCGCATGTTGCTCGGCAATACCCACATCAAAATACCGTTCAGGATATTCCTGTGAAAAGCGAACTAATCCCGATCCCTCGCGCATTGCCGGGGTGATGCCTATTAAACGGCAATCCCGTGCTGCCATATCGCACAACCAATCGCCAAATACTTGGGTGTAAGCAGGCTTTCCGCCCGATTTAGCGACAATCCCCTGTTTCGGATCAAACTTCCCAACACCATGGTATAGGATGGGATCCTCCTCAGCTACCTTATAACCTGCGCCCTTGCGAGTTACCACATGCAGAAACTGCGGACCATCCAGGAATTTGATATTGTTCAGCGTCGTAATTAAAACATCCAGGTCATGACCGTCAATCGGACCGATATAGTTAAATCCGAATTCTTCAAATAAGGTGCCTGGCGTTACCATCCCTTTCACATGCTCTTCCGCCCGTTTAGCCAGTTCCAGCATCGGCGGCACCACCCCCAGCACTTTCTCGCCAGCACGCCGCGCTGTAGCATAAAACCGTCCAGACATCAATTTGGCCAAATAATTGTTCAGCGCGCCAACCGGTCGGGATATCGACATGTCATTGTCATTCAGGATAACCAGCAAATTGGCATCCATTACGCCCGCATTATTCAGTGCTTCAAACGCCATACCCGCACTCATGGCGCCATCACCAATAATAGCAACCGCGCGCCGATCAGTTCCGTTTAAGCGCGCCGCAACCGCCATCCCCAGCGCAGCACTGATGGAAGTGCTTGAATGGGCCGTGCCAAATGCATCATATTCACTTTCATCGCGGCGCGGAAACCCGGCGATGCCACCCTGCATGCGCAGCTTGCACATGCCGTCTCGCCGCCCTGTCAGAATTTTATGCGCATAAGTTTGATGGCCCACATCCCAGACGAGCTGATCATACGGTGTATTAAAAACATAATGCAGAGCAATGGTTAATTCAACTGTGCCGAGATTGGAAGACAAATGCCCACCGGTTTCTGCTACCGACTCAATAAGAAAATTACGTAATTCCTTGGCAAATTGTGGCAATTTCTTTTGATCCAGTTTACGTAACTGAGAGGGTAAATTAATGGTATCTAACAGTGGATACATTCAAAACCTGAAATAAAAATAATAGAGAAAAACTTAGAATTTACGTTTAATTATGAAATCGGTTACCTGGCGCAATCTTAATGCATCTTCGCCAAAATTAGCCAAGGCCTGATCAGCATCATGCTGCAATTTCTCCGCTAATTCACGCGCCTGGCTGACACCGAGGATACTGACATAGGTAGGTTTATTATTTTCCGCATCCTTGCCTGCGGTCTTACCCAGTGTAGCCGTTGTCGCTTCAGCATCCAACAAATCGTCCACTACTTGAAATGCCAAACCAACACATTTGGCAAAATGGTTCAGATTGCCCAATTGATCATCATCTAAACGACTACTGCAACGGGCCCCTAACATCACAGCAGCACGAATTAATGCACCGGTCTTATGGATATGCATAAACTCCAATTCCGGCAGGCTTAGGGTTTTACCAACACTATCCAGATCAAATGCCTGCCCCCCTGCCATGCCACGTGAACCGGAAGCCTGCGCCAGCTGCGCGATCATCGCTAATTGCGTCTCTGGTGCGTCAGCCAAACGCTTCTCCGCCAATAGCTCAAAAGCAAGTGTCTGCAAGCTATCCCCAGTCAACAATGCAGTGGCTTCATCAAATTCGATATGACAGGTAGGTTTTCCGCGTCGCAGAATATCATCATCCATACAGGGCAGATCGTCATGCACCAAAGAATAGGCATGAATGAGCTCCACCGCTGCAGCCACAACCGTTACGCGCTCAATGTCAGCAAGCGCAAGTTCTCCGGCTGCAAAAGACAGCAAGGGACGCACCCGCTTCCCTCCGCCCAGCACCGAATAGCGCATGGCTTTATGCAATCGTACGGGAACACAATCGATAGCGGGTAGTCGAGAATCAAGGAATGCTTCGATACGCGCCTGGCAGTTATTAGTCCAACTCTGGAAATCAACGCTCATCAATATCAGGTCTTGTAAAATTTTTTAACATATCCGCTTCAAGTATTTTTACCTGTTGTTGTGCGCTTTGCAGTTGGTTATGACAATATTGCAATAACTCGGCTCCACGCTGATACGCCGCAAGAGAAGCCTCTAATGACATTTGCCCAGCTTCCATGGCTGTCACTATCTTTTCCAGTTCAGCCGATGCCGCCTCAAAACTTTCCGGTTGAGACAAAGCAGCCTGTTTAGATGATTTTGACATAAGAACTGATAACTAATATAGATGTAAGTGGTTCTATTCAAAAAAATAGATAAAAATAACGCAATAAGCAGTATCAGGTCAATTCAAATTTAGTAATAGCTGTTGCTATCACTTTCTGAAACTGAGTAATGGTATCTGAAGAAACTTCACAAATCGCGGTATTTTTTTCTTCGATTCCGCCCTAGGACAGATTCGCCATCTCATTCATAAAACTGATTTTGGTGGCTGCAATTAGGGGACAAATTTCGTCAATTCTGTACTGCGCGCGTCCATCACAATAAAATAATTTTATCGCGATTATAATTAAAGGACGCAAACACTTCTCTTATCAACTGTTCTGCTATTCGTTGTTAGACCGGTGATAATGCGATCAGGCCGTTCGCAGTCATGGACAGCAGCTCATTCCTTCAGAAGAATTTATCCACAATACATCAATAATCTTCCCTGTAAGTAGCGATTGATCTGGCTATATTCAGTACACTCATCGGCTTTGCCCACTTTATCCAGAGGAACTCCCCGCTCTTGCGCTGGGAGCACTCATAAAGGAAGGGGCTTATTGGATTTAGCTGATTGTTGAAAAAGCAAAGAAC
>CBFGXU010000048.1:0-15784 GCA_965652935.1 uncultured Nitrosomonas sp. | reverse complement strand
CGTTCGCAGGGGCGGGTCATGGCGCAAACGGAGATAGATCTGATCAGTGGTGTTTCTGGCAATATCATCAAGATATCGCCTAATTTTGTCAGCGGCGGTTTCTTTAAAAAAGGAGACTTGCTGGTTTCGGTTGACCCGGCGGAATATGACCTGCGGATAGCGCAAGCGCAGGCTCGGATGATGGAAGCGCAATACCAACTGACGCGGGAAGAAGCTGAAGCAGAACAAGCGCGTGATGAATGGCAACATCTGGGGCAGGGTGAGCCTAATCCGCTCAGCTTGAGAATTCCGCAACTTAGGGAAAAGAAAGCAAAGCTGGCAGCCGAGCAGGAAGAACTGAAAAATGCCCGGTTACTGCGGCAACGTACTGACATTCGTGCACCCTTTGATGGCCGTGTGCGTCACAGAGAAGTCGGAATGGGACAATATCTCAGCAGTGGCGCCGTATTAGGGAGAATTTACAGCAGTGATTTGGCAGAAATACGCCTCCCTTTGAGCACCCATGAACTTGCTTTAGTAGATTTTCCGGATTCGCCTGACCGCCTTCAATCTACCAAAGGAGCACGCGTGAAATTCACTGCAAACTATCAGGGACAGCAGCAGACCTGGCTGGGTCATATTGTACGCAGTGAAGGTGTGGTGGATAAAGAGACCGGCATGACCATGCTGGTTGCACAAATTCCGGATCCATTCAGTCTGGCGGCCAGAAAATCCAAAACTGCCGGAACTGCAACCCCATCAGTCAGTTTGCCAATGGATCTGTTTGTGGAAGCACTCATTGAAGGAAAATGGTTCGATAATTTGGTGATTTTACCGGCCCGTGCGTTGCTAAAGGATAATCGTGTCGCGGTTGTTGATCACGACAATCGATTGCGTTTCCGCACCGTTGAAGTGCTCAGGATAGAACATGAGCAAGCGGTCATTAAAGCTGGATTGCGTGAAGGTGAGCGCGTGTTTGCTTCGGGTTTATATCATCCGGTCGAAGGAATGCTGGTGGCACCGCTCGATGCTGCGGCGGAGAGTGATCAAACAGGGGCAGGAAAAGTAGTCAAAGAACCCAGCGTAAACGCACAGCCCGCCCCATGAAATTGATCATCTGGTTTGCCAGAAATCCCATTGCCGCCAATTTTCTCATGCTGCTCATCATTGCAGGTGGATTGCTGGGGTTATCGATATCCAAACGCTACACGGTACCGCCCGCACCGCAAAACCAGTTAGAAATTGAAATCGCTTATCCCGGTGCAGGTCCTGCAGAAGTGGAGCGGGCGTTATGCATTCCTATCGAAGAAGCGATTCACGATCTGGAAGGCATCCGGCATATCAATGCCATTGTCAATCAGGCAGAATGCCAAGTTATTGTTGAATTTGATCCTGCGATGGATGCATCGCGTTTTCAGGCTTCTGTGCAGGCCAGAATGGATCGCATTACAGCTTTTCCTAAAAGCGCTGAGAAATTAAAAATTCGTGAGCTTAAGGCGGAGACTCCGGCGGTCAACGTAATGATACACGGTGAAGTCGATATGCTGACCTTGATGCGTCAACGGGATCAATTGCAAGCGATGTTAAGCAAGCACCCGGATATCGGGTTACTGGTGCCCTGGCCTCAGCTGCCTTATGAGATATCCATTGAAATCACAGAATCCAATCTACGCCGCTATGCACTGAATTTCGAGGAAATTGCTGCAGCCGTCCGGGCTGCGTCCAATAATCTACCGGCGGGAGAGCTTAAAAGTCCTGACGGGAGACTGTTGCTGCGCAGCAAGAATCAGGCAATGAGCGTGGCGGATTTCGCTGCGATTAAACTGCGATCTGATCCGCATGGTGCGCAGTTATTGCTGGGGGATATTGCGCAGATCCGTGAAATTCCCCATGAGAGAGATTTCCTGGCAAGAATTGACGGTAAGCTGGCGGTACAGCTATTTGTCATATCCAAAGACCGAATAGCAACAACGGTCAAAGCGGTCAATGAAGTCATCGAAATATTTCGCCCCGGATTGCCGGATGGCGTTGGCATTTCGACTTGGGATGATTGGTCGAAATACTATGAACATAACATGCATATGTTAAAGGAGAACGCAGTTTCCGGTTTTATTCTGGTTTTTTTGTTATTAATGTTTACTCTGCGATTTCGTTTAGCGCTATGGGTGAGCAGCGGAATTTTAATCTCGCTGCTGGGTGCGCTCTGGATGATGCCGATATTGGGAATTTCCCTGAACGCGTATTCAATTTCTGCGCTTATTTTAATTCTGGGGGTATTAGCAGATGACGCCATTGTGGTGGGTGAAAATATTTACACGCACCAGCAGCAGGGGCGCGTGGGTTTAGCGGGTGCTGTCAGCGGTACGCTTGAAGTTGCACCATTGGTTGTCATTATGGTGTTATCCACGATGATTGCTTTCGTTCCTGCACTTTTTTTGCCTGGGCTCAGTGGTCATCTGATGTATAACGTTTCTGCCGTGGTGATTCTGGCGCTGGCGTTTTCTATGCTGGAAGCGCTGTTGATTTTGCCTGCTCATCTGGCAGCTACGCCTCATGCATCGATTTTAGATCAAAATAGTTTGTCGCAAGCGCTCAGTGTCATTCGGGAGAAAGTAGATACAGGATTACACCGGCTGATTAACAGCGTATATATTCCGTTCCTGAAAATACTCTTGCGGTTTCGTTATATCACGTTATCAATGTTTGCTATTTTATTGCTGATCGCCATTGCGCTGGTGACTTCCGGACGGGTTCAGAATGTCATGGATGCGCCAGTGAACGATTATTATTTGTTTGCAATTCTGGAGCTTCCGTCAGGTACACCATTTGAAGAAACAAATCGTCAGGTAACGCGTCTGGTAAGTATCGCGAATGACATACGGCTCGAGTTAAACGCAGAGCTCGGGATTGATGAATCGGCTGAATTGAAAGATAGTTTTCAGCATATTGTAGCTTTTAGCGAAGACAATTCCGGTTTCATTAATATTGAAATTGCCATTGATGAACGCATTCGCTCCAGAATGGATAGCATCAAGAAACAGTGGCAGGAGCGTTTTGGTGAGATTCCGGCAGGTGCAACCTTATCTTTTCAAACCTTCTGGCCGAGGAATCTTGGTTTACCTTCCGCGAAATCTGCAAAAGCGATTGAGCTGAAGCTGATCGCACCTGACATTGCGCTGCAAAGCGCAGCCGGGGAGATACTCAAAGCCCGGCTTGCTTCTTATGCAGGGGTGCACAGTGTGACGGGTTCCATGCAGGCAGGTAAACCTGAATTGAGCCTCAGACTTAAGTCCGAAGCGGCATTTCATGGTTTGACCATCCAAAGCCTAGGCGAGCAGGTACGAAATGGTTTCCTTGGGCTGGAAGTACAGCGATTCTTTCTGAATCGGGAAGAAATCAGAGTCATGGTACGCTTTCCCCCGGAGCATCGCCGTTCCTTGGACGATCTGTATCGCATGCCGGTCAGGTTGGCCAATGGGAATACTGTGCCGTTTGCCGCCGTAGCAGAAGCTGAGTACACACCGGGTTTTGCCAGCATTACCCGGCAGAACCGGGAACGGATACAGTTAATCAGTGCGGAGGTCTATAAAGAACAGGCAGGCGTCGAAACCATTCTTGCCGACTTGCGTGCGAATGTGATTCCTGAATTGGAAGCCCAATATCCAGGGCTCAAAATCGAGCCGGGCCAATCCAGGCAGAAGCAAGAAGAAACGATGTCGGCTTTATGGGGATACGGCGCATTGGCGGTACTCGGAATTTACGCACTACTGGCAGTACCGCTACGTTCTTATACACAGCCACTACTGATTTTGCTGGCCATTCCTTTTGGCTTCATCGGTGCAGTGTTGGGGCATTTACTGCTGAGTATTCCCCTGTCCCTGGAATCGTATGTTGCGTTGTTTGCCGTGGGAGGAATTGTGATCAATGATAGCTTGATATTGATTGCTAAGATCAATGAAATCTCGCAGAAAAATGTTTCCATGTACAAAGCCGTGATTCTGGCCAGTAAAGCGCGTTTTCGCGCCATTTTCCTGACGACTACGACTACCTTTGTTGGGTTGCTGCCGTTCATCAACGCGCAAAGCGCAGATGCTGAGAGAATCCTGCCGATGGCAGTGACACTTGCGTTTGGCATATTGTTCTCGACGTTAGTTACCTTGATGCTGGTGCCAGCCAGCTGTATGGTCCTGAAGGAAGCATCCAGTCAGAAATTGACTACTCGCACCAGGCGTAGCAGTCGTTTCAGTTGAACCTTTGATTCATGAGATGAAAAAATGACTTTGTATCCACTACTATTGAAACAACTTTGGCATACGCCTTTGACGAACGCACCCAGTCAGGAAATCGTCTACCGTGATCAATTGCGCCTGAATTATCGCCAGGTATACGCTCGCATTGGACAATTAGGCGCTGCATTGGCGGCTTGTGGTGTACGGCAGAACGATGTGATCGCGGTGATGGACCATGATAGTCATCGTTATCTCGAATGTTACTTTGCAATTCCGATGTATGGCGCGACTCTGATGACCGTCAACACCAAGTTAACGCCGGCACAGATTGCCTATACCATCAATCACTCACGTGCTTCGATGTTACTGCTGCATGCTGATTTCATCCCGATCATAGAAGGTATCCGCTCGCAATTGCCTGGCATCAGAAAGCTTATCCTGCTGACAGATGGGGCAGCAACGGCGGCAGCGATGTTGCCAACTACATTACAGTTTGACGGCGAGTACGAATCCTCGCTGGCGAATCAGACAGATGGCTTGAATTTTACGGATTTTGATGAGAATACCCGGGCGACCATGTTTTATACCACCGGTACCACTGGCGCACCGAAAGGTGTTTACTACACCCATCGGCAATTGGTGCTGCATACGCTTGCGGCAGGCATGGCTTTAACAGCGCCGGCAGCGCGGCAGCGATTCCACAGTGAAGATGTCTATATGCCGTTGACGCCGATGTTCCATGTGCATGCCTGGGGTATTCCCTATATCGCCACACTGCTGGGTGTGAAACAGGTTTACCCCGGACGCTATGCCCCGGATATGCTGTTGCGATTAATCCGTGAAGAGCATGTTACTTGCTCGCATTGCGTGCCTACTTTATTAAGGATGATACTGACTGCAGCACAGATATCGGGTGTAGATCTTCGGGGTTTGAAAGTCGTTGTCGGCGGGTCAGCATTACCGCAAGCACTGGCCAAACAAGCGCTGGCAATGGGAGTCGATTGCTTTGCAGGTTACGGCTTATCAGAGACTGCCCCTATATTGACACTGGCGCAATTAGATAGCAGTCGTGGCATGCAAGATCCCATTGCGGATGATGCGCTGGCGGACTTATGCTGTGCCGGACGTGCAATACCACTGGTGGATTTGGAAATCGTCGATGAAGCAATGCAACCGCAAGCTCATGACGGACAAAGCAGCGGTGAAATTGTCGTGCGTGCGCCCTGGCTAACAGAGGGCTACTTCGATAACCCGGAGGCCAGTGCCGTACTCTGGCACGGCAATTATTTGCATACGCAAGATATGGGTGTTCTTCAGCAGAATGGATATTTGCGCATTACTGATCGTTTGAAAGATGTCATCAAAGTTGCCGGCGAATGGGTGTCATCATTGGAATTGGAAAATGCCTTAACGCTGGTTGCCGGTGTAAAGGAAGTTGCCGTGATCGGCATGCCTGATAAACGCTGGGGAGAGCGTCCGCTGGCATTGCTGATCGTGGACAATGCTTTGTTCGATGAGTCAATGGCTTATCAGCAATTGCGTGCATACATCGAGCGCGGATCGATTTCAAAGCATGCGTTGCTGACACAATTCAAGCAGGTGGATACCATTGCCAAAACAAGCGTGGGCAAAATTGATAAAAAAGCGCTGCGTGTTGCGCATGCTTCCGTCAATTAAGCGGTTTTGAGTTAATGGGGTAGCCAGCTTTGTTCGCCTGGAATTATTGAGAAGGGATGACATAATCAGCCGTGAGCATTTCCAGTAAATGCCCATTCGGATCACGGAAATAAACCCCACGGCCCCCAAAATTGTGATTGATAGACATATTATCGGCTTCGCCAGGGCCGCTGCCGTATTTAATTTTTTCGATCTGTATTCGTTCGAATATCTCGTCAAATTCCCGCTCGGAAACCTTAAATGCGTAGTGATTTGAATCAAATTTTTCTCGATTGTCAAAATCCAGGCTCAGGGTATCATTTACCCGTACTACCACGAAATGGGAAAACTCGCCGGCATATTCAAAACCAAATAGTCTGCAATAGAATTTTGCAGATTCAACATTGTTGAAGCAGGGCACAATGGTATGATTCAGTGTAATAGTCATCATTTTCCTCCGAAGAGTTTTAGCGAAAGTTTTCCCAAGCACTTAAAGAAATTGAAGGAATTTTTCATTTAAATCTTTAAGTAATCGAAATCCCAGGCTGAATAATCAATCCTCTTTTTTTATTAATATGATCATATTAATCAATATCAAGAGCAAGTAAGACTGAACCTTCCATAAAGAGTGCATTGTTATTTATCCGGCGGCTGAAGTATGATGGGGTATTTAAGCAAATTTTTATCAGGTATGTGCATTAAACTTGGTCATTCTGTAGATGTTTCCTTTCATGAATAACAGACTCTGTATTATCTTAATAGCAGCCATCATACTGCTGAATGGATGTGGATCGGTACGAGAATATAGAATCAGGGAGGCGGTATTATCGGATGCCAGTATCCCGGAAGAAATACGCAGAGCAATCGATTATAGAGAACTCATGGTGGGTATGACAAAAGAGCAAGTCATCGCTTCCTGGGGCCTGCCGTGTAAATGGTGCTTTGGGACACGTCGAAGCCCGGGTGGAGACACGTGGGAGTATGTGACTTTTGGATCTGAATATTTGGTGACGGGGTCCGATTTTCTTGGGATAGGAAACGGAATTTATTTGTTCTTTGATAAGGATGGGATACTGAAGCATTGGTCTTCTGAATAAAGCTTAATCAGGAAATACTTCGAAAATGACGATGATCAAGCGGGTTTGATTGGATAGAGAAAATATAGGACATCAAATGACTGAGATGATAGAACTTGTTTTTTATTCAGTAATTGCACTGGTAGCGGGATTTGTTGTGGCCCAGATAATCACGAATAAATTTTTTAAATAAAGACCAGCCAACATCAGTTCTGCTCACTAGCTTCTGATGACAGTTTCCCATTTGTATTTCTGGCCAAAATTTTCATTTTGTCGCTGACTCATTCAATGCCTGTTGATATAACTGAAGGTCTTGCTCAGAAAAACAGCAAAATATCACTTCCTTGAGCGGAGTCTCAGCTGCAATAAACTGCTGCACGGTATTGACTGCTATTTGTGCAGCAGATTCAGCTGGATAGCCATAAGCACCGGTGCTAATACATGGAAACGCAATGGAACCTATGCCGTTGGCAGTAGCAATTTCGAGGCTTCGTCGATAACAGGAAGCAAGCAGTTCTGGCTCATCGCTTTGTCCTCCATGCCAAACGGGGCCAACTGTATGAATGATATACTTTGCTTTTAGACGATAACCTTTTGTGATCTTGGCATCGCCGGTTTTACAACCGCCAAGCAATCTGCATTCCTGTAACAGCTCTGGACCAGCAGCCCGATGGATAGCGCCATCAACGCCACCACCACCGAGCAAGGATGAATTAGCAGCATTCACAATTGCTTCCGTTTCAAGCTTCGTGATATCGCCACAAATGGCATGAAGTCTTGTTGTCATCGGATAGCCTCCTTTGTCTTCTGTGTCAGTCTTTCTCACGGGCACTAGTGATTCCAGTTCTTATTTTTAGAATTATTGGCAGGTTCCTGACCATTTAACCAAGATTATTTTGCCATCATGCACGACACTTTGTGCCCGTCCTGAACTGGAGATAGCCGTGAACTTTCCGGTGCCAGCAACAACTTTCCAGGCTGTTCCCGCGGTACCTGGAACTGATGAGAATTCTACGCTGTAACTATCACCATCCTTGTCCCTGCGAACGCATTGGCCTGAAACCTTTGTATTTCCATCCGGGAACGTGAGCATGGTAGCGGCGCATTCCCCGGTTGTCCCATCGACAATTCGGAAATCATCGCTTGTAACGACACTGTAGTCGATCATCGTAGTTAAGATGTGACCTTTTGCGGCTTCAGTTGTTTCAGTAAATCGATTTACCAGCACATCATGGCCAGAGCAATTGTTTGCGAAAGATACACTGCAAATCATCAGAGTCCCGCCAATTACAAATGCTGCTTGTAACAATTGATAAGCTCTCATATAACCTCCATGTAATCTTCGCGGATCGCCCAAGTATTACCATGTTGCTTGACCGTGGCCCGACCTGTCAAGAAAACTCATGTGGCATCGGGGAGGGGAAATTATTTCTCGGTGATATCATGGTCTGGTTGGAGCTATCGGATTGGTTTGATAGTCCTTCCAACATTTGGCGTAAATAGAATCTTTTTCCTAAGCTTCGAAAAGTAATGAATAAACGCAAACCTAATGTCGCTAGTCATTGCATCGGCGATAGCCTCAACGATCGGATTATCCCTGCCATGGCTGTTGCAAAGATTTGGCACCGATCCTGCTTACGGAAGTGGTCCGCTTGCAACGATCATCCAGGATATCCTGAGCTTGATGATATATTTTCTGGTCGTAAATATGCTCGTTTTCTAGGTCAGTTAATGCCCGCCATGTACCCCAGGCCAAGTACCATTTACACAACGAAGTTTTGCAAACACGCTGCTTAAACCTAACTGTCCGTGCTAATGGCGTTATCAGTCCGGTGTTGCATGTTTTAGTCCAATAATGCCAGCAATGACAACCTCATGGTAACAACCTAATCGAATGAGTAGGGAATCCATGCGACAAAATGTCGCACTCTAAAGCAGTAGGGTGGAATAAGCACATCTTTTTTGTTTTTTAAGCTTCATGCTACAATTATTGAAATTGGGGATATAGCAGCCTCCCCGCTTCAAGACGGTTTTCGTCCAAGGACTGCTCCTTTATTGGTTAATTCCAAGGAGAAATAATGGACAAACAACAGTCATCAAAAGATACTCCACCTAATCAAGTAACGCTCGAGCAAGCCTTTTGGTATTGGCTAAAACTAGGATTTATCAGTTTTGGAGGGCCAGCCGGACAAATCGCCATCATGCATCAGGATCTGGTAGAACGCATGCGCTGGATTTCAGAGCGGCGTTTCTTGCATGCACTCAATTATTGCATGCTGCTTCCAGGGCCGGAAGCCCAACAACTTGCTATATATATCGGTTGGCTTTTGCATCGCACATGGGGCGGAATTATTGCTGGAGCCTTATTCGTATTACCTTCTTTATTTATCTTAATTGTTCTTTCGTGGATATATATCGCGTTTGGAGACGTTCCTTTAGTAGCTGGTTTATTTTATGGGATTAAACCCGCAGTGACGGCCATTGTGATTCAGGCAGCTTATCGCCTTGGTTCACGAACACTCAAAAATAAGGTGCTATGGGCTATTGCAGGAGCTGCGTTTGTTGCGATCTTCGCGTTAAAAGTCCCGTTCCCTATCATTGTCGCCAGTGCAGCATTAATCGGCTATGTGGGCGGACGTATTAGCCCGGAGAGTTTCAAAGCAGGTGGTGGTCACACGCAAACACATAAGTCTTATGGTGCTGCATTCATCGATGACCATACACCTACACCGGAACATGCGCTTTTTAGTTGGTCGCGATTAATGACAGTAGTCATGATCGGCGGATTGTTATGGCTATTACCAATGGCACTGCTGACAACAAATTACGGGTGGAATCATACGTTAACTCAGATGGGATGGTTTTTTACTAAGGCTGCTTTGCTAACTTTCGGCGGCGCTTATGCGGTATTGCCATACATTTATCAAGGTGCAGTTGAGTTTTACGAATGGCTCACACCGGCTCAGATGATTGATGGTTTGGCACTTGGCGAAGCTACCCCCGGGCCATTGATTATGGTAGTGGCTTTCGTTGGATTCATTGGCGGATATGTGAGAGAGGTATTCGGGTCGGATATGTTATTTCTTGCAGGAACTGTGGCGGCAACATTAGTAACATGGTTTACATTCTTGCCGTCTTTCCTGTTTATTCTCGCTGGCGGCCCGCTAGTGGAATCTACACATGGTGACCTAAAATTTACGGCACCTCTTACAGCAATCTCGGTAGCGATTGTGGGTGTCATCCTGAATCTGGCCTTGTTCTTTGGCTATCATGTGTTATGGCCGCAAGGTTTTACAGGTACATTTGATTGGATATCCGCCTTAATCGCTCTGCTAGCTGCTATCGCGTTATTTCGCTTTAAACGTAGTGTAATTGAAGTTATCGCAACCTGTGCAGTCATCGGGCTGATCGTAAAAACATTCCTATGAGGTGATGCTATGAAATGGATTACTCGTTTTATTGATAAAGATGCTGAAGCGATCGCTGGAGCAAGGATTGTTCTAGCTAAACGTTCTAGCATTGAACAATGAGCCTTACTGCTGACTATCAAAATCATTTAAAAGGAGTGTCTGATGACTTATCAAATGAAGCCACAGGCCTGAGATCCAACTAAGCTCAATTGGAATCCGCTCCTGATATTTTTGCCGGCACGGCGCTCTCACAACAAAGTTATGCAAACTCGCTCACTGCTTAAACCTAACTGTCCGGGTTAATGGCGTTATCAGTCCGGTGTTGCAAGTTTGAGTCCAATAATGCCGGCAATGATGAGTGCAACACTGACCAGGCGTGGAGCATTCACAGGTTCATCAAACAGCACGATCCCGAGGGTCACCGTACCGACCGCGCCAACTCCTACCCAAATACTATAAGCAGTGCCAACCGGGAGAGACTTCATTGCAATGCCTAGCAGCCAAAGACTAATGATGATCGCAATTAACGTTCCCAGCGTTGGCCATAATCGCGTAAAGCCTTCCGTGTACTTTAATCCGATGGCCCAACCCACCTCAAACAGCCCCGCGGCAACCAGAATAACCCAGGCCATATGTTTTTCTCCTTTCTGAGCTTGCGGGGTCGTCCCCTATCGATATTGGAGCGGTGAGGCCGTCCTCACTTCCTGTTACCGGCTGATTGCCGTATGGAATCACAAAGTCTTCAAATATTCAATAATTGCAAAAGCGCCTTGCTTGTCGCCAGACCAGTTGAGCCGATAGGTTCTGTTGCCTTCCACGATATCCTTGTCATGGCCCTTGTTGCTCAACGCCGGGACTGTATTGGTCTGAAAAAGATAACCTTCATTCTGGCTGGTTGCTTGTTGTGGATTCCAGGAAAACCCAAGATATCCTTGGTCGTAATCAAGACGGCTTTTGATAAAGCTGGCTGGACGTTCATCCGGTATCAATAAGTGATAAACAGTTGGCACGGTGCCATTGTGTAGATACGGTGCTTGCGCCCAGATGCCGCTCAAGGGCAGAGCGTTATAGCCGTGGTGTTCAGCATTGGGCGACATCAGCAGGTCTTCTTTGTAAGTTAACGATACACCGTCAAATTCAGCGCAAGGCTTGATATCTTTGCCGTAGAGCTGAATTGTCGTATCCGGTGAGCAGTTTTCATACAGTTCTTTGCGCGCGGCATAGTTGAGCAGCGGTCCCACCACGTAAGCACGCTTCATGCTGGTGCCGAGATTGTCATACACTTTACCGTTCTTGGGTTGATGACAGTCTGCGCAATGTTCGGCAAACAACGTCTGTCCTTTCTGGGCGAGTTCGATATCGACGGCAAACGGATAAGGGCTGGCGGGCAAGCCATTTAACAGTTCCTCGGCAAAGGCGGCAACGCGCACATCGGTTTTTTCCAGACCCAGAGTCAGCATGGCGATCAGGTTGCGGTAAATAGGCATCGGCACATTGCCATTCCACTGACCGCCGCCATTGATGAGCCTTTTGTGCTTTTCGTCCCAGCTGGCGCGGCGTTTATCCTGCTCCCATACCGACATAAAATCGGTAATGCCCGGTTCCGGCGGTAACGTGACGCTGGTAAACCATTTAATGATGGGAATATCGTGCAAACTGATATAGCCATTGATGGCACTCAAACCGGTGGCGTCGGCCATGCCGGGAAAACCGGCCAGCATGGCAGATACAAGCTCCTGATAATTCTTTTCGATCAAGGCGTTAAAGCCGTCATATTCGGCTTCTGCACGTTGCGCAAATTGCTTGATCGTGCGCTCGGCATTTTTCTTGAACAGTGCGATCTGCGCGACCTCGTAATCAGCATCAAAATTCCTGCCGGCATATTGAAAATTGTTATAGAAGTAATTCGGGTTTTGTTGATGCACCGTATCCAATGCGTCCAGTATCTTTTGCGTTAACTGCTTATATTTGTCGTCACCTGTTTTTTTCGCATAAGCTTTTTGCAAGGTTTGATAGAGTTTGACGCGGAACTGTACAATGTTGAATGTGGTGTTCACTCCGCCGTCGAGGTAATCTATCTGACCGTTTTCCAATCGCACGCGGCCGATGTGGCAAGCGCCGCAGGTAAAGGAAGCGTAGTCAATATTTCCCTGTGCCTCGGCTCGGGACAAGCCGCTAAAGCCGATTCCGCGTGCGATCGGGTAAGACTTTTGTCGCTCATCGATAAATAAACCCACAGCATCGAGAAAGTTTTCCTCGCTGCCCCAGAGTTCTGGTGCCAGCTTTGGCAATAACTTCAATGCAATATAAGGAATACCATCTGCTTCACTGAAAGCAAAATTGGCAAACCAGTCGTAAGCCGTTTGATGCGCTTGAATATAATCGGTTTTCTGCTGAGATTTCTTGGTTTGCGCCTGCAGCCAATTGTCCGGTACTTGATTGACAAAAGCAGGCGGTGAGGGCGCTTTCAGCGGATAAATATTACCGGCTATGAGGGTGACACCCAGATAGAAGCTACAGGCTACCAGGATGGTGGCAAGCAAGGGAATGATTATGGCTGAAATTTGAATCTTCATGATAAAGTACCCGGTATCAGTTAGCGGTATGGTAATCATATGAAAATTTTCATCGATAATTTGAATCTAACGAAAACTTTTAGTGACAATTTAACGGAATTTCCGTCACGATGAAACTTTTATATCAGCTAGTTTTTATTTTCATTGCAGCTGCAGCAGCAGCGACTGCGCTCCCTGCAGCACCAGATGCCGCAGCACCACTGGCGACGCCCGTCGAAATAGTGCGTTACTCACGGATCAGCACATCTGTCGAGATGAGCAATTTCATGCATGCGCTTGCCGATCGCCATCCGACATTTGCGCGCGTGGAAGGGATCGGTAATAGTGTTCAAGGACGCCCGATTGAGGTAATACGATTAACGGCACCCCATACAGGGGAGGATGCAGCGCAGCGCCTCAAAGTAATGATCATCGGTTCGCTGCATGGTGCGTCAGAACCTGCAGGTGGTGAAGCATTGCTGGTGATTGCGCGCGAGCTGCTGACCGGCGATTTGCGACCCTTGCTCGATCATCTTGATGTGATTCTGCTACCGAACGCGAATCCCGATGGACGGGACCTCATGCGGCGATCGAATGCCAACGGGATCAATATTAATACCGATTTCGTCTTGTTGTCACAACCCGAGACACGCCTGTTGAAAACAGCGGTCAACCATTATGCACCAGACGCGCTGCTGGATTCTCATGAATCGGCTGTGCTGAAACGCAAAACGCTTGCCAAGGATGGTTATCTGACGGACTTTGATGCGCAGTTCGAAATCAGTAATAACCCGGCGGTACCGGCTGCGTTGCGCGATTATGCGCTCAGCACATTCCTGCCCGCCATCACGGAGCGCGTGTCAGCCGGTGGTTTGATAGCCCATCGCTACATTGGAGAAATCGTCAGCATCAAGCAACCGATCACGAACGGAGGCCTGACATTGCGTAATTTTCGCAATACTGCTGGAATGACCGGCGCATTGTCAATGCTGGTTGAAACCAAGCTTGATTCGCGCGAGGATTCGTTTCCGACCTATCGAAATGTTGCAGTAAGGATAGAGCGCCAGTTGCTATGCATTCGATCCTTCCTCACCCTGGTACATGAGCGGCGCGCTGAGATTCGCGCAGAAACTACCGTTGCTCGCGCAATGTTGCATAGTGAGCCGCTGACTTTATTCGCTGGTTTTGAAGTCAATCCCGACAATCCCAAGATATGGATTCCGATGCGCCGACTCGATACTGGAGAACTCGAGAAGCTAGAATTTCGCGATCACCGCAAACAAGTGAATGCGGATGAAGTGGCTTATCCGCCAATGCTGGTCATTACCCGCCATCACGACGCCATCCGTCCAATGCTTGAGCGCCATCAGGTGAATTATTGGCATGTGCCGCAATTGACCGGCGCGGAAGTAATGGCAGTCCGTGTAAATGGCCGTAGTAACCTCAGCGAGCGTGCCGAATTGCTGGCGGAAATTCGTAAATCGATTGATGTCAAACCTGGGGATTTGTTCATCGATCTGGCTCAACCCAATGGCCGTCAGGCGGCTTTATTGCTCGATCCGCGTTCGACCAGCAGTATCTTCCGCTATCCGGAATTTGCCAAGCTGGTGGTGCCGGAAGAGGAGTTCTTCATCTACCGTATTTTTAAGACTGTCGTGGTTAGTCAGCCGTGAACGGGTTTGAGATGCCACTTGAGCACAAGGTATCCGGCACTATTCAAGTTCAGATATCCAGTGAGCCTAGCGCAGGCGTGCTAAGAAAGCTGAGAATGATTCGAAGGCTGAGTAAAACGTAAGCCCAGTTGCAATAATTCATCCCAGACGTCACCTTGCGCAACGCCCTTAATGATACGGTCTATTGTTGCGGCGGCGGATAATCCTTGTGTCAGCGATTGCAAGCTGATGCGTCTGGCTGCGGAGATGATTGGTTTCTGACGATTGCCCCAGATTCTGGCTGTCTGCAGTAATTGTGCGGGGGGGTAGCCACTATCAAGGCCTGTGCGGATGGTGATCAGTTGGCGGATTTGTTCGCTCAGCGTGGCAAGAATCAGCAGTGGGGCGGTGCCTTCGCCTTGCAATCCGCTCAGAATGCGGGAATAGCGTACGGCGTTGGCTGAAAGCATGGCATCTGTTAATTGATAGACATCATAGCGTGCCACGTTTAGAACCACATCTTTTACCTGATCAAAAGTCAGATTGCCGCGAGGATAGAGCAGCGCGAGTTTCTGGATTTCCTGATGCGCAGCGAGCAGATTGCCTTCCACCTGATCAGCCAGAAATTGCAGTGTAGCGGAATCGGTTTTTTGGTTCTGCCTGGCGAGACGTTGTCCCATCCAGTCGGCTAACTGTTCGCGCTCAATGGCGTAAACCGGGATCAGGACGCCGGTGTTTTCAAGCGTTTTGAACCACTTGGCGGCTTGTCCATGTTTGTCTATTCTGGGAAGCGTAATGAGCGTGAGTGTATCCGCTGGCAGTGCGTTGCAATAGGTTTCTATGGCCTTACCGCCTTCCCTGCCGGGTTTGCCGGAGGGAATGCGGATGTCCATGATTTTGCGATCACCAAACAGGGATAGGTTACTGCCTGTATTCAGCAAGTCTGCCCAGTCGAAGTGTTGATCAACGGTGAACAGTTTACGTTCGGTATAACCTTGCTGGCGCGCACGGGCGCGGATTAAATCGGCGGCTTCCAGAACCAGCAGGGGTTCATTACCCAATAGCGTATAGAGCGGAGCAGTTTGTTTTTGCAAATGCTGGGGGAGCTGTTCGAGTGTTATCCGCATGCTGATAAATAATTTGCTGGAACTGCAAGAATCTGGGATTTCTCCTAAGAAGGCGCTTTAATCGCAGACAAGCGCCACATGATCTGCTGAATGACATCCG
>CBFGXU010000047.1:0-15917 GCA_965652935.1 uncultured Nitrosomonas sp. | reverse complement strand
CCATGTTTTTGATTATCATCTTTATTTGAAGCCATTATAAATCTCCTTAATCTAATAATGTGGAATTAAAATTACAGTTTCAGTGTAAGTAAAATCGATCTTTTGAATAATCTACAGACCGTGCACAAAATTAAAGGTATCCCTATAAATTGTATGTACGTTACAGTACATTGAAAAAACAAATTAATGCTCATCAACAAATATTAACGAGTCTGTGTGATTGCCAACCGATCAAACTCGAGACTTGAATCATCATGACTACTTTACCGTTGGAAAGAAGCTTTTATAATGATTTCAAAACAGATACTTGGCATTAAATATTCTTACTTCATATTTTCTTATAGTAGCCCATCGGTAAAGACAATTAAATCAAACCCCTAACCTTTACAATAATTTTTAAAATATGTTTATGAACCATTCATCATTATTTTCCAGATACAGCAAAATCAGAAATCGCACCTTAACTTTGATTCAACCGCTTTGTAATGAAGATTGCTGTGTGCAATCATTGCCCGAGACAAGTCCTGTCAAATGGCATCTTGGGCACATTGCCTGGTTTTTTGAAAACTTTATACTCCAGCATTATGAAAAATCATTTAAGCCATTCCACAAAGTATTTAGTTCGATGTTTAGTTCGTACAATGCAATAGGTCAAACAAAGCCAGATCCGAAACGAGGCTTATTCACACGACCCCCGCTCACTGAAATCCTGCATTATTGCGATAACGTCGATGAACGACTTAAACGAACCTTGATTCAGATTGAGGAGGATGAAATGCTGGGTATGTTGACCATACTGGGAATAAATCACGAGCTGCAACATCAGGAATTCATTCTGACGGATATTAAATGTTTACTATCGCAAAACCCATTAAATCCTTCTTATCATGATGGTAAGTCCGGGCAATATGAAATCTCCAGCGAAGAACTGCTTCCTTTAGAATGGCATCGTTTCGAGGGAGGTATTGTAGAAATTGGACATCAAGGTGACAGCTTCAGCTACGACAATGAATCACCCCGGCATAAGCAATATTTACAGCCTTATCAATTAGCTTCCCGTCTTATTACGAATGGGGAATATCTCCAATTCATTGAAACAGGAGGCTATGAGAATACGAGATTATGGCTCTCGGAAGGAATGGATTGGGTAAAAGCTCATCAACAAACGCACCCTTTTTATTGGCGCAAACACAAAGATGAATGGAAAGAATTCTCACTTAACGGCTTACTACCGTTAGATTTCAATCTGCCGGTAGTACATCTGTCATTTTTTGAAGCAAACGCTTTCGCCCGCTGGTCTGATTCACGCTTGCCGACAGAAGCAGAATGGGAAAATGTCGCTTCCAGGCAAAATATAGAAGGATGTTTCGCAGAAAACAATCGTTTTCATTGTATGCCCGCCACACCAGGTGATTCTGCCCCCCCTAAAATTCTACAGTTATTTGGTGACGCTTGGGAATGGACGCAATCAAGCTATTCGGCTTATCCTGGTTATTCTCCATTCCAACCCGACCCTGATAAGCCAATGTCACAAGTTTGGGATCATGCCGTCGGGGAATACAACAGCCGGTCCATGGTCAACAAATATGTCTTGCGTGGCGGATCATGTCTGTCTTCTCAAGAATGGATCCGCACTAGCTTCAGAAATTTTCTTCCTGCTGAAACTTGCATTCATGCAACGGGTTTACGCTTGGCCCGCGATTCCTGATTAGTCAGCGCTTGTATCGCGTATCCATGTTTTCAAACGTTCGCTTTCGAACAGATAATTTTTCTTCAAACTGCAAGGATTTCCAAACTCGTTTTTATCATTCACAGAAAGATACTGGCTATGAGAGGTTCACATGAAGAAGAAAACAAATATTTTACTGTTGACCCTATTGGGATTAAGTGGCTTGAGCGTGGGAATAAACAATGCGATCAGCAAAAGTGACAGCGAGTCCTCCCAATCGCAGGACGCTGTGCAGAGAGCACAAACTGTACAAAAATCTTCGGACCCTACGGATCACCCCGAGCAGAAAAAAAACAAGCATGACCGGTCTGATGTTTTTGACGCTAAAAATGCTCTCCCTTCTTCTCCCGCATTTAAGAATCAACCCGATAGTGGAAAAATAACCGGTTTCGATTTTTATCGGGACGCCTTAAATGCAAAGAAGCCGATGCAGACTTTCGAAGAAACGATGAAGGCTGATATTGCGGAACGCCCAGCCATCATGAAAACTCAGCAAAATTTACTGCTCAAGCGCTACGACTTGACTCCCCGTCTGGATCGGGAAGCTACCATGACGCGAGGTAAGCCGTTGGCAGTTGGACCTACTGCGAAATTGCTTGATGGAATGAATTGGCAGAAACTGGCAGAAATGTCACCCGAAGAAATACGCAACAAGGATATTTTCCCGTATCCTGCCCTGCCCCATCCTAAGCAAGTAACTGGTGGACAGGTTTTTCCTCAAATGCAGATTGCGATGTTCCCGAGACTGGAACGGTTCGATGTGGAATTTGACTTGCCCGAGGCTTTTCTACCGGAATTTCCACCGGCAATTTTCCTGCAGAACAGGCCCGAATTGGGCGATGTCTCACGCGGCGAAGTGGTTTCAATCAATAACTTTTATCGTTTATTCAAGGATATTCTGACGCCAGTCCAGCTTAATGGATTGCAGATGCTGCTGACTCCCTTGCCGCAGGAAGAATTCAACCCGACAGATGATCGTAAAAGCGCGGAACCGAGCTTAGGCGTTGCCTGCTTCGATTGTCACGTGAATGGTCATACAACAGGACAATTTCACCTGAGCCCCGATATTCGGCCTCAAGAACGGCGATTTCGTTTAGACACCACGAGTTTGCGGGGAATGTTCAATCAGCAGATTCACGGCTCAAAGCGCAGCTTGCGTTCGGTCGAAGATTTTACCGAATTTGAATTTCGTACCGCTTATTTCAATGGCGATCCGATCCATGCGATGAAAAAAGGATTTCCGATCATTGATCGCATTCATGTCAGCCATATGGCTCAGTTTCAGAACATGCTGGATTTCCCACCTGCACCCAAGTTAAATAGCCTAGGCCGACTCGATCACTCAAAAGCTACTGAAAAGGAAATTCAGGGCGAAAAAGTTTTTTTTGGCAAGGGTCAATGTGCAAATTGCCATCAACCACCCGCGTATCTCGATCATCTGATGCACGACCTAAAACTTGAGCGTTTTCTGAATGAACCTGGTGATGGGCCCATGAAAACTTTCACACTTCGTGGTATTAAAGATAGCCCGCCCTATTTACATGATGGGCGCTTGTTGACGCTCGAAGATACGGTTGAGTTTTTTAACTTAGTGCTGCAGCTTAAATTAACGGATGAGGAAAAGTCTGATCTTGTTGCTTATCTGAGGCTTCTATAGTGAAAGCAAAGCTATGAAATTTGCTGAACACAATATTCAGCCGTTTTAAAGCGGCTGAATATTTACTAACCAATCAAATGAGGAAATGTAAAAAATGCCTCAACACGCTTATTGGATGGGCCACATTCGCTTATCCCTCGTCACATTCCCGGTCCGACTTTACTCAGCGACGTCTTCTACTGAAAAAATACGGCTTCACAAATACGACCGCCATAGCGGACAGCGGATTCACTATCAAAATGTAAATGAAGAGGGTGAGGTGGTTGAAGCGGAAGATATTGTCCGCGGTTATGAATATGAAAAAGGAAGCTTTATTCCTATCGAAGATAAAGAAATTGATAAGCTCAAGCTAGAAAGCAAACATACCATTGATCTTGTTCAATTCACCGATCTCGCTTCCATTGATCCGATTTATTTTGATACCCCCTATTATGTGGCACCGGATGGCGATATTGCACTGGATGCATATTTAACCTTGCGCGAAGCATTAAAGAGAAGCAGAAAAGTCGCACTCGGGCAGATTGTATTACAAAACAAAGAACGTATTGTTGCCATCAAGCCTTGTGGTAAAGGATTGCTCATGGAAACGCTGCGCTACAACTACGAAGTGCGTCAGGCTGAAGATTATTTCGAAGGTATTGAGAAAGATGTCGACTTGGATGAAGAACAGTTAATGCTCGCTGAAGAATTAATCAATCGCAAAACAGCCAAATTTGATCCAAAAAAATTCAAAGACTTGTATCAGGAAGGATTGAAGGAAATCATCCATTCCAAGCTGGAAAAACGCCCTGCCAAGTTGAAAAAAGGCGCCCCCGAGCCGGGCAATGTTGTGAATATCATCGATGCACTGCGTGAAAGTCTGGGACAATCAAACGGCGACAAAAAAAACAAGGCTCAGGCAACAGCAAAAAAACCGCAAAGAAAAACTACCAGACGTAAGAAGGTCGCTTAACCCATGGCAGACTTGCTTTCTAAATATCATCAAAAGCGGGATTTCAGTATTACCGGAGAGCCAAAAGGCAAGACTGGAAAGCGGAAGAATAGCCATCTCGTTTTCGTTATTCAGAAACATGGTGCGCGCCGCTTGCATTATGATTTCAGGCTCGAACTGGATGGTGTCATGAAAAGCTGGGCAGTAACGCGCGGACCCAGCTACGACCCAGCCGACAGGCGCCTTGCTGTGCATGTTGAAGATCATCCGATGGAGTATAACCAGTTCGAAGGTATTATTCCTGATAAACAATACGGGGCTGGGCCGGTAATGATTTGGGATAAGGGTGAATGGATTCCCGAAGAAGATCCCCACGAAAGCTTAAAAAAAGGCCATTTGACCTTTCAAATGCAGGGCAAACGAATGCACGGACGCTGGCATTTGGTACGAATGAAGTCATCAGAAAAACGCGAAAACTGGCTACTGATTAAGGGAGACGATGAATTTGTTCTGAAAGGAAGAAAAAATGAAAAATTTCTGGATGAAGAAAATACCAGTATTATTTCCAATCGGACGCTTGAGGAAATAAAAAATAATGTAACCGCTAAACCTCAAAAAGAAACTCAGGCGAGAGTAAAAGCTGCTTCCAACACGCCAGTCTCTGACACAATAGCTACTTTGCAGAAAAAATACCCCAAACCTGAACTGGCAACATTGGCTGAATTCCCGCCCAGCAAAGAAAATTGGTGGCATGAAATAAAATATGACGGTTATCGCATTATGGCCTTTCTTGAAAACGGCCATGTCATTTTACGCACACGCAATCACCAGGATTGGACGCATAAATTTCAGGCTATTGCTGATCAACTGTCAAAAATAAAAGCTAAAAATGCTGTTCTGGACGGTGAATTATGCGTCCTCAATGAGAAAGGCGTTACCGATTTCTCTGCTTTGCAAGATGCCTTGTCGCGTGAGGATTCCAGTCAGATTGAAGGATGGTTTTTTGATCTCTTGCATTTGAATGATGAAGATTACACGCAAAAGCCTTTATCAGAACGCAAGACTGTACTAAGAAAACTTTTAAGAAATAAAAAATTACCTCTCATTCATTACAGCGAACATTTGCAAAGCAGCCCTCATTTATTGAAAAAAGCCTGTCAAATAGGCGCTGAAGGTCTCGTTTCCAAAAATAAAGATAGCCCTTACCTCTTCCGCCGTACGCATGACTGGATCAAAAGCAAATGCGGCCAGGAGCAGGAATTTGTCATAGGCGGTTTTCTTCCTGCAAAGGATCATCCAGAAGCTGTTGGCTCTCTCTTACTCGGTTATTACAAACAAGGAAAATTTCTCTATGCCGGAAAAGTTGGCACAGGTTTCGGTGTTGAGTTATCCAAACAGATCTATCAGCGTTTAAATCCTCTTCGCACAAACGTATCGCCCTTTGATAATCGGGTTGAAAAATCCCGGCGTGCACACTATTGGGTTAAGCCGCAAATTGTATGCAACGTAACATTCTGGGAATGGACGGCTGATCAGCGGATTCGACATTCGTCATTCAAGGGCTTGCGTGAAGATAAAGCACCGACTACCGTTCGCCAGGAAGTTCCTGAAAAACCATCTGCGGCGATTCGAAAAAAATCTCTAACAAACAATTTTATTATCGAAGGAATCACAATCACTCACTCTGATCGTGAAGTTTTTCCGGATATCGGGATTACCAAAGGAGACATCGCGACGCATTATGCGAAAGTGATGCCATTCATCCTTCCATTCGTCGCCAACCGTTTGATCAGCCTGCTTCGCTGTACTGACTCGATTGAAGAACAGTGCTTCTTTCAGCGCAACCCTATGCCTGGAATGGGCACCAATATAATAGGTAAAACCCTTGTTCATAAAGGCATTAAGCATAATTACCTCTACATTGACAGTGCTGAAGGATTACTGGAACTCGTGCAAATGGGAACCATTGAATTTCATGTATGGCAAAGTGACGTTAAAAATATTAGCAAACCTGATCAGATCATTTTCGATCTTGATCCCGGAGAAAATGTCCCTTTCGACGCAATTAAGCTAGCCGCTGAGGATATTCGGCGTCGCCTGGAGCAGCTTGATCTGGAATCTTTTCCGCGATTATCGGGTGGCAAAGGAATTCATGTCACTGTCCCTTTAAAACCCAGGTATTCCTGGGATGAGATTAAAAAATTTACGCAGAAATTCGCCAGAAAAATGGTACATGATATGCCCGACGTTTATGTGGCTACCATGACAAAGACAAAACGCGTCGGGAAAATTTTTATTGATTATCTTCGCAATGATTATTCTTCAACAGCAATTGCGCCATTTTCGTTACGCGCCAGAAAAGGTGCGCCTGTAGCCGTGCCGCTATCGTGGCAGGAATTAAACGCAATCGATTCGGCGGCTGCATTTAATATTTCAAGCGTACGTAAGAGATTGAATAAAACAGCTGAAAAAAAAATTCAAGAATTTTTCGATGCCCGGCAGGATTTAAAAATTTAACAACCCAATGCGTTAAATAACTGGAGGTTAATGATGACAAAATATTCCAAAAAGAGTCAGGAAAAAGTTGAGAAAGCAATGCATGAAATGCACGAAGGTAAACTAAAGTCGGGACGCAGCAATAAAAAAGTAACTGACCCCAAACAGGCTATTGCGATTGGTTTATCTGAAGCAAGAAAAGAAGGTGCCAAAGTTCCCAAGAAAAAAGATACCCAAAAAGACAAGTAAGTCTTTTTATCATAAGATTTCTTGATAATTAGCCATTGATAATTTCTCCACCATTCGGGTGAAGTACTTGTCCCGTGATATAGCTGGAATCATCAGTGGCGAGAAATAAGAAACAGGGAGCCACTTCATTAGGCATGCCTGCACGTTTCATGGGCGAATCACTGCCAAATTCTGAAACTTTCTTTTCATCGAATGATGAAGCTACCAGCGGTGTCCAGATTGGACCTGGAGCTACTGCATTCACTCTTATTCCCTTATCAATTAAGTTGCTTGCAAGGCTTCTGGTAAAAGCAACAATGGCTCCTTTGGTTGAAGCGTAATCGATCAATGTAGGGCTTCCCCGGTATGCGGTAACAGAAGTAGTATTAATAATGCAACTGCCTGGCTTTAAATGGCTCATTGCATATTTTGTAACCCAAAAATAAGAGAAAAAATTAGAATAAAAAGTTTTCATTAACTGTTCAGTAGTAATTTCTTCGATAGAATCAGCTTCCCAATGTAGGGCAGCATTATTGATAAGAACATCTAATCTTCCCAATTGCTTGATAGTTTCACTAACTGTTTCTTTACAATTTTCTTCTTTTGCCAGATCTGATTTGATAGAAATACATGTTTGACCAAAAGCCTCTACTTCTGTTTGTGTTTGGGATGCATCTTTGTCCTCACTCAAATAAGAAATGGCAATTGAGGCGCCTTCCTTAGCAAACAATAAAGCTATTGCTTTGCCAATACCACTATCACCCCCGGTAATCAAGCAAACCTTGCCGGCGAGTTTACCTGCTTCGCTATATTCCTTAGGTTGGGTTTCAGAAACAGGTATCAACTTACTCTGCTCACCAGGACGTGGCTGTTTTTGCGGTGGACGAATTTGCTTTTTAGGATTCTTATCCATAACTAACCAAAAAGTGATTTTAATTTACCAATCCATTCAAGTTCTTTTACTTCAGTGACTTAATTTCAGGCAATATCACGGAAACTTTCGCAACTGCCTGAACAAATATTCTCTGTCGTTAAACTGAGCTTGCCTTCATCACTCACTCTGAGCAATCAGAATAAAATAATTCTAGTCAGCTATATTCTCATTCACCGTACGCTATCTCACTTAATAGAATATATCCATTGCTCAACATTACTTTTACTTTCTTAAAAAATAAATTGACCTAACGAGGAGGAGGTGGCGGCGGACTTCCCGGTGGCGGGGGTGGAGGAGTAAAATTCGCAGGCGGTGCTGAAATTCTGGGACCTTCATTGCTTATGGGCTGGTCACTCGTGATTCTACCCGAAACAGGAACACGATGGCCTTTTGCATACATGCATTGAATATAGCTGATATCGTAGCGTTGTTGATAGACATAGGCAGAGGAACTGGCAGTACCAGATCCTATTAGGCTGCCGCCTAAAAGACCTGCACCGGCACCGATTGCGGCACCACCTCCTGCAGCAATTGCGGCGCCAGTTGCAGCACCCAGCCCGGCTCCAATTGCCGCACTCTCCATCCCACTCCTGTGCGATGCTTGCCGTGGTGTAGTACCACCTATTTGTTCATAAGCATATCTCTGGCACTCATAATCATCCGAACGAAACTGATCAAAGCTTTTGCCAGAGCCAGGCAATGTCATCACACTGGGTCCGCTTGGCATATTTACGCATGCAGTTAATAGGCCAGCAGCCAGTAATAAAGAGAATTGTCTAATTGTTAACATGCTGTTCCTCTTTCTTCTTTATTGTCCAGGGGGTTGTGGAGCTACTTGCAGCCAGCCACCCGGACAATTCTTAACATAAGGATAGTAACCGTTCGGGTTTTGACAATAATACCAGTAGCTGGTTTTTGGCTGAGCTGGTTGGGCTGGCTGTTGCTGTATATAGACGGGCGGTGTTGTTGGTACTATTACAGTTGGGGGGTAAACATAAGAAGGGTAATAAAATGGATATCCAGAGAATCCAAAAGGATAGCCATACCCATAGCCTCCGAACCCATAACCACCATATCCATAAGTACCATAGAATCCTGGGCTATAGTAGCCCAAACCAATACTGAGATGACTATGCCCATGGCCATGCCAACCATGCGCCCACGCAGAATTGCTAGCTGTGAAGATAAACAGCGCGATAGCCAAATATTTCAATTGAATGTTACCCATCGAAATCTCGTTGTATTTGTAATATAAAAATTAGACTTTTACCTTAGCCGAGAATTCCATTGATGGGAAAAACTGATGTGGTCGGTAAAGTAAAAGCCAATGAGTATAGGTAAGTCAAGCGAGAAAATTCTTTCCCAGTATTAATAGTTAGTAGGGCAGCTGGGTGCGCATTTTTAAAGGAGTACATCACTTTGTACCATTTGCGTAATTTGTTAATTAATTGGCCTGTCAGAGCTTGAAAGTCTTTTGCCAACATAATTTCTAACAATTGTGTATTGGTAACATTGTCCGGTCACGAATCAGAGAAAATAAATGACGTGTTATGTAATCAAGATCAGGTTGATGATTCTGCTAGCTAGCCTTGGATTTTTAAATTAGGTAATTTTATCCACTTGCCCATATCCAGCACCACCGGTTAGCAAAGTCGCTGATAAATACCACCTGCGTTTAAGCTTTTTTTATCTTGGTTGAGTATCCGAAGAATGTTCAGTTTCGACTTTCTTCCATAAACATTTATTGCTGCTCTCACGAGCAATATTTTCTAATATCATTAAATGTTGTGCATATTCTTCCGCTGTCGCTTCAATAATCTTTAAATTTCGGCTACTCAGACTGTGCATTGAATATTGAATAAATTCCATGTGCTCCAATTCAATAAGCAAACTTTCTTGTCCACGCGTCATGGCTAAATAAACTTCAGCCAGTAACTCAGCATCTAACAGTGCGCCATGCAACGTTCGTTTGGAATTATCTATGCTGTAGCGTTCACACAAAGCATCCAAATTATTACGCTTGCCGGGATGCAGATCCTTCGCCAGCTTCAACGTATCTGTGATTAACAGGCAATAACTATTCAGCGCATGTAAATTGATCAAATTTAATTCATGGTTAAGAAACCCGACATCAAAAGGCGCATTATGGATGATGAGTTCAGCATCATTGATAAAATTAAGAAACTCCTTAGCTATCTCATGAAATTTCGGTTTATCTTGAAGAAATTCAGTTGTTAGACCATGGACCTGCAAAGCCCCTTCATCGCTATCCCGTTCAGGATTAAGATAATAATGAAAGTAATTACCCGTGAATTGTCGATTGCTTAACTCCACCGCTGCTATCTCTACAATACGGTGCCCATGTTTATATTCAAGACCCGTTGTCTCAGTATCTAATACGATTTGACGCATGTTAGCAATTTTGATTATTGTGAATTTCTTCAGCAGAAATCATTTCAACCCCTCGATTTGCCAATTCATCTGCTCGCTCATTTTCATTATGACCTGAATGACCACGTACCCAACACCATTCTATTTGATGTTGCTGCGTCAAATGATCAAGTAATTTCCAAAGATCCTCATTTTTAACCGGCTTTTTTCCGGATGTGCGCCAGTTACGAGTTTTCCATGAATCAATCCATTGACTAATCCCTTTTTGCAGGTATTGTGAATCGGTATGCAAATGCACTTTACACGGCCGCTTTAAAGACTCTAAAGCACGTATTGCAGCCAATAATTCCATACGATTATTAGTAGTTAATCTTTCACCACCAAAAATCTCACGCTCATGACCCGCATATCTTAACAGAGCCCCCCATCCTCCAATCCCAGGATTTCCTTTACACGCGCCATCTGTATAGATTTCGACTATGTTAGAGTCTTTCATACTCATGGCTTATTTAACTCATCAATTTGGTCTGAGTTGTCAGAAAATCGCTCATCTATAGAATTTTTATTAAATTTTTGCGTAACGGGTGCTATTCTTTTTTTGTTATCAAAACAATTTTTCCAATCCGGTCTGATAATTCTCATACCACATACACGTTTAACTGCATGCAAGAAATAAACTCCTCCTGAAATCGGCCACCAACGATCGCCTGCTGCTTCCATGAAGTTAAACCGTTGACGCCATTTTTCTTGTTTAAAGGGCGGCGGATAACAACTTAATCTCCCTCCCATCATTTCAAAATCCAGCAATTTCAACCAATCCTTAAGTCGAGATAATGCTATGAAATTGCCGTTCCAAGGATATTCACGTCGCATAGATTTTAAATAGCGAGAAACTCCCCATAAGCTAAATGGATTAAAGCCCGATATCACAATATGTCCTTCAGGAATCAAAATTCGATGCACTTCTCGTAGAATCTGATGTGGATTAGTATCAAACTCGAGTACATGCGGCAGAATTACCAGATCCATACTGTTACTCTGAATCGGTAGAAAATCAGCTGCGGCCTGTAAAGAAACCCGACTTTCAAGTCCAACAGAAAATTGCAGAGGCATTCTGTTTAGACGCAGAAAATTAAATTGGGTTAGGCCTATCTGAACCGCATTATAGCCAAAAATATTTGCGACAACCTGATCAAAATAGCGATATTCATGATCTACCAAATATCGGCCAAGAGAAGATTCAAACCACTGCTGAGTATTTTGAGCAATTACCATTCATTAGTTTACTTTATCTAATTTATATAGCCTAATCTCTATTGTTAAATTACTTAAGTACATCAGTTTTTTAAATTCAGACATTTATATAGGAGTTTCATGTGCACATTCATCCTATACCAGTCTTCAAAGATAATTATATATGGGTTATTCATAATGAGCGTGATGCAGTTGTTGTAGATCCAGGTATAGCATTTCCTGTTATTGAGTATCTTCGGCGTAAAAAATTGCAATTAAGGGCAATTCTTATTACACATCATCATCACGACCATACGGGAGGTAATGCCGAGTTACTGAAATCATTCGCCATCCCCGTCTACGGGCCTCGCAATGAATTCATTGCAACAGTAACCCATCCAATGAGTGAGGGCGATGAAGTAATTTTGCAAGAAATACCAATTAATCTCACAGTCTTAGATATTCCGGGACATACGCAAGGACATATCGCTTACTATGGGTCAAAACCAGCGAATATGGTTTTTTGCGGAGATACGCTTTTTTCCTGCGGATGTGGGCGAATATTTGAAGGATCTCCACAGCAAATGTATGAATCATTGCAGAAACTCTCCCAATTACCTGATGATACACTTATTTATTGTGCTCACGAATATACTCTGAGTAATATTCGTTTTGCCCGAGTTGTCGATCCGAAAAATTCTCGGCTTATTGAGTTAGAAACCACAGCACAAGAATTACATCATCAAAATATTCCAACCATTCCCTCTATCCTCTCTATTGAGAAAACAGTCAATCCTTTTCTGCGCTGTGATCAACAAGAAATTATTAATAGCACTCAACGCCATGCAACAAAATCACTTCTAGGTCCTTTAAGTGTTTTTACGGTATTACGGGAATGGAAAAACGATTTCTGAAAAAAAGCACCACAGAATTATCTGCCTATGCTGATATCTAACCCCTTCAAGTAGCTGTTTGTCATATAGAGAGAAATTCGATATTGACATCTGTAATTATCCCATCTAGAGTACCGAGCTACTCTCGCGCTTACGGGGCGCGGAGTTATTTCATTAACGTAATGCTGGAGGGATATTTATGAAAGTAACCAAAAACATGTTTTTAAGTTCTGCCCTAGGATTGCTATTAACGGCAGGCGTTGCACAAGCAGCAGAACAAAGCTTTAAAGTGGTTGTTAATGCCTATGACACCAACATTCCTGAACTCAATGTTGAAGGAGTAACCGTTAAGAACATTCGTGCTTTCAATGTTCTCAATGAACCAGAGACATTAGCAGTCAAAAAGGGAACTTCAGTTAAAATCACTGTAGAAAACAAATCTCCCATCAGTGAAGGATTTGCCATTGATGAATATGGAATTAAAGAAGTCATTAAAGCTGGAGAAACCAAAACCATCACTTTTGTGGCTGATAAAGCGGGTGCCTTCACCATTTGGTGCCAGCTCCACCCCAAAAATATCCACCTACCAGGTTCTTTGAACGTTATAGAATAAAAACTTTGAAGAATCTGTGAAGTAAAGTAACTATTTCACATTTTCTTTACTATGACTTCCGTTTGGCTGGATTTAATCCAGCCAGATTTTCTTGAAGCAATTTTCTTAATTGCTCCTCCTGCTGATCAGAATCTCTACCATCAATAGAATCAATGGTTTTATGTTCGAGGCGACTTTCCTACGAACAGCATTTGCTAGGATGAAGTAATATTTCCTGATGATTCAGATCGCGAATCCAAGGATAATTTTGCCCAGAAATAACCAGAGACTATTCCAATTAACCAGCTCAAAACCATAAGAAATGGCAATAAGTGCGAATCATTGGTATCTCGAAATTGAATCATTAAAGCGCCGAGTGGAGTGACGCCACATAAGATGAAAATACACGCAGCTATCATTCCCCCGCTCCAACGCGTTATTGCAAATGACAACAGGAAGAATGGGAAAAACATCAACACTTGATAATGCCAGGGAATACCACTCCAAAGCAATCCGAAGCCAAGGAATGATAATAAAAAACCTCCGATTAGAGCCATTATGAGGATAAGTATCGTTTTCCAGTTATTGCGATGACCTGATTCTTTTTTCATTTCGATTTCTCATGTTGATCCATATGTTTTTTACCTTGCAATAGCCCAATCCCGAATATCGCCATACTTATCGAAATGACAGGATTCAATAAATTCAACAGCACATACGGCGCATAGTCCAAGGTAGGAATTCCAAGCGTTGCGGCATAAAAGGTGCCAGCAGTTGTCCAGGGAACAAGTCCCGTAGTCAGTGTGGCACCTTCTTCCACCGAGCGCGAAAGCACTGCTTTATCCAATTTTCGCTGCTGATACGCGTCTTTGAATAGCTGGCAATTGAGAATGATCGAGATATATGCTTCTCCCATTGCCATATTTCCGATCAGTCCAGAGGCAATAGTCGTAGCAATTAATACACCCGTTCGCTGGATATGTGCAATGATATGCACCAGCAATACGCGCAGAAAACCAGCATGATGCAGAATTCCGCCGAGTGCCAATGCCATGATGGACAGCAGTAAGGTCCAGGCCATGCTGTAAACACCGCCCCGCCCAAGCAAATCATCGATATTTTCTATTCCCGTTGTACCTGGCGAATTCAGCCAGAGTGCGTTGATCACATCAATGCTATCTATACCTTGATATGCAATGGCAATCAGCATCGCAAGCACAATACTGCATGACATACTGACTTCCGCGGCATAACGCTTGATACTCAACCCGAACATTAGCAATAAGGGCGACAATGTCACCCATGGATTTAACTGGTACGCACCTGCTAGCGCAGCATGGATTTCGTCAATGTGATTTTTTGGCAACGCATTGTCACCATATTGCCATCCCCAAACAATAAAAATGATCAAAACAAGGATAAATGTAGGAACAGTAGTATAGAGCATGGAACCGATATGCCGATATAGACTGGTTCCGGCACTCATGGCTGCCAGATTGGTGGTGTCGGAAATGGGCGATAATTTATCACCAAAGGTCGCACCAGATATGATCATACCGACTACGAGCGGCAAAGGAATACCCATTGCATCGCCTATACCGATCAATACCACCCCGACCGTTCCTACTGTCCCCCAGGATGTACCGGTAGCGACTGACATGAAACTGCACAAGATCAATCCCGTCGCCAGAAAGATAGTCGGATTAAGCAGATCGATGCCGTAATAAAGCAGACTCGCAATGGTACCACTTTGCATAAAGCTGGCAATCACCATGCCGATTAGCAGAAAAATGTAAATGGCTGGCAGTGCTTTGGTAATGCCATCATCCATCATATGCCGGATATCGACAAAGGCATAACCCAGCCAGCGCGCTTGCAAACCCACCCAAAACAACGCCAGGAAAATCATTGCATGGATACTGGCTTGATAGACAAACAGACCGAGTGAAATCAGCAAAAATACGCCACTGCAACAAACGGCTGCGTGTAACAGAGAGGGCATGCGTCTAGCGGTAGATAAGTCTTCCAGAGGTGAATCTCTCTCAGCCATTGACCCTACTTGTCCATTCCATGCTCAAACAAGGACACCCATTCTCCATATCCCATCGCATGCAAATCATCTTTTTTGATAAACTTCAACGCAGCCGAATTTATACAATAGCGCATTCCGGTAGGCGGCGGGCCATCGTTGAAAACATGACCTAAATGACTATCCGCATAACGGCTGCGCACTTCTGTTCGCGGAACCCATAGCTCATTATCACTTCTAAGTTGAATATATTGATCGTCAATTGGCTGGCAAAAACTCGGCCAGCCAGTACCCGAATCAAATTTATGCACTGATGCGAATAACGGCTCACCGGATACAATATCCACATAAATCCCGGCTGCCTTATTATCCCAGTATTCGTTCTGAAACGGCGGCTCGGTACCGGCTTTCTGTGTCACCTCGTACTGTAAGGTAGTCAAATTAGCTTTTAGGGATTCAGGATGTTTTTTAAAATTTTTATAGGGATTCGCCATAGCAGGTATTCCTTAACAAAATAAAAAATTAATTACTTATATGAAATTCAGCGGCACGATTACACATTTATCACAGAAAGGCCTGGGTGTGGTCAAAAACGTTCAGAACAACATTTCCTATTTTGTCTATGGGACATGGCCTGGGGATACTGGTGAATTTGAAGTCATCGACAAACCACTCAATAACAAAAAGTTCGCCTATGCAAAATTGACGCATCTCACTCACCCTTCTGCGCAAAGACAAGTCCCTGCATGCCCTTATCTGACTCTGGAAGTTGATGCCTGTACCGGTTGCCCCTGGATGATTGCT
>CBFGXU010000046.1:0-16176 GCA_965652935.1 uncultured Nitrosomonas sp. | reverse complement strand
TCCTTGGCGGCGTATTCCTGCACGCGAGTCAGCAGCGGGTTGTTTTCAAAACCGTGGTCGTTGACGTTGGCGACGTAAATTGCCGGTTTGGCGGTCAGCAGGCACAGCGGTTGTAGCAGGTGCTTTTGATCTTTGTCGAGATCGAGCGTTCTGGCGGGTTTGCCTTCGTTCAGATGCGCTTGGACCTTTTCCAGCAAGGCGCACAACTTAATTGCATCCTTGTTGCCGGATTTGGCCACTTTGGATTCGCGCAGCAGCGTTTTTTCCACCGTGGCAAGATCGGCCAGTGCCAGTTCGGTTTGAATCACTTCGATATCGGAGATCGGATCGACTTTACCGGCGACGTGTACGACATTGTCATCGCTGAAGCAGCGCACCATGTTGACGATGCCGTCGGTCTCGCGGATGTTGGCGAGGAATTTGTTGCCTAGCCCCTCGCCTTTGGATGCGCCCGCGACCAGTCCGGCGATGTCGACGAATTCGACGATGGCCGGTTGCACTTTTTGCGGCTTGACGATTTCACTGAGCTTCTGCAAGCGGTGATCTGGAACTTCAACAATGCCAATATTCGGGTCTATGGTACAAAAAGGATAGTTTTCTGCGGCAATCCCTGCCTTGGTTAGTGCATTAAATAATGTCGATTTACCGACATTGGGAAGGCCTACGATTCCGCATTTCAAACTCATGACCTGATTCTCATCAAAATTATTATAAACAGCAATGGGATGTCTGGAAAAATATTATAACCATATGATTTTCATACTTTAGTATGCAATTTTAACATGGCTGCCTCACAAGCGCCGTGGGCAAGGAGTGGCCAAACTTCCAGACTTCTCTGAATAGCCTCATCAATAAGTTGCGCTTCTTCCTTTTTAGGGGGATGTAATACATAGCCGACCACAGCATTGCGGTCACCCGGATGACCTATGCCTATTCTTAGGCGCCAGAAATTCTGCGTGCCCAATTTTGCCGCAATATCCTTGAGTCCGTTATGGCCGCCCAAGCCACCGCCCTTCTTTAATTTGGCGATACCTGGCGGCAGATCCAGCTCATCATGGATAACGATGATTTCGTCAGTTTGTATTTGATAAAAATGACATAAGGCAGCCACAGAGCGTCCGCTGGCATTCATGTAGGTTTGTGGTTCCAATAGCCACAGATCAATATCGTTTTGATTGACATGCGCGCATAACCCATGAAATCGTATTTCAGGTTTCAGCGTCACGTGCAGTATTTCGGCAAATCGATCGATCCATTGAAAGCCAGCATTATGGCGTGTGCCAGCATACTCTTTGCCAGGATTACCTAATCCAACAATAAGCTTCATGAAACGCGACAAATGATTTTATGAGATAAGCCGAAAAATAAAAAAATCTGCCGGTATTTTTTCAATGCCAGCAGATTTATCAAATTCCAGAGCGGCTTTGTTTTCTGTTAGTTAGCGCTTATTTTTTCTCTGCACCTGCTTCTTCACCGGTTGCTTCCTCAGAGAGTACCGAGCGTGGAATTACAATCGTTGCAACGGGCGAGTTATCACCTTTGGTCAATGCGATAATTTCAATGCCTTGTGGCAATACCAGATCGCTTAAATGAAGAGTGTGTCCTGCTGTTAGCTCAGCCAAATCCACCGAAATGTATTCCGGTAAATCTGCCGGCAAACAACTGATATCCACTTCAGTCAAAATATGAGAAACGATACCACCCGAAGTTTTTACTCCAGGCGAAATTTCTGCATTGATAAAATGCAATGGAACTTTCATGTGTATTTTCTTGTTTGGATCGACTCTCTGAAAATCCACATGCAGTACTTGCTGCTTAAAAGGATGCATTTGTATATCGCGCAGCAGCACTTGTTCTTTTTTGCCTGCCAAGTTCAGAGACAGGATGGATGCGTGGAAAGCCTCCGTCTTGAGATTGTAAAATAAATCCTTATGATCCATTTCAATGGGTTGTGCTGCTTGATCACCACCATAGATGATTGCTGGGATTTTACCAGAACCACGCAGGCGGCGGCTCGCACCTTTTCCCTGCAATGTGCGCTTGTCGGCACTGATTTCAATTTTCATTGTGACTACTCCATCATTGTGACTTGTTCGCGACCAAACAAATCGGTTAAAAAAAACGGGTAAATTTATTCCATAAAGAGAGAGCTTAACGAGCTTTCATTGCTGATACGGAGCATGGTTTCCGCCAACAGACTAGCAATACTTAGCTGGCAAATACGATCACACGACATCGCATCCTCACGCAGGGGTATCGTATCGGTGACTACCAGCTTATCCAGATCGGAGTTCTGAATGCGCTCCACTGCATTGCCCGATAATACAGCGTGCGTAGAATAAGCCAAGACTGATTTTGCTCCTTGCTGTTTTAATGCTTTTGCTGCTTCACACAAGGTGTTGGCCGTATCCACCATGTCATCAATAATGACACACGTGCGATCCTTGACTTCACCAATGATATTCATGACCTTTGCTTCGTTGGGCTTCGGGCGCCGCTTATCAATGATTGCCAGATCACATTCTAAGCGCTTGGCCATCTGCCTGGCACGTACTACCCCGCCAACATCAGGGGAGACAACTACCAGATTCTGGTAATTATTTTTCCATACGTCTCCCAGTAAGATAGGCATTCCATAGATATTATCGACTGGTATATCAAAAAATCCCTGAATCTGATCCGAGTGCAAATCCATGGTCAGCAATCGATCAATGCCGACAGTCGTCAGCATATTGGCCACTACCTTGGCTGTGATCGGCACACGAGCTGAGCGTGGTCTTCTGTCCTGACGCGCATACCCAAAATAGGGAATCGCAGCAGTGATCCGTCCGGCGGATGCGCGTTTCAGTGCATCCACCATGACCAATATCTCCATCAGACTATCGTTGGTAGGCGCGCAAGTGGATTGCAGTACAAAAACATCCTTGCCTCGCACATTCTCAAGAATTTCCACCATGATTTCACCATCGCTGAAGCGCCCTACCTTAGCGCGTCCCAGATGGATGTTAAGATGCCTCACCGCATCCTGGGCCAATTTGGGATTGGCAGTGCCGGTAAAAACCATCAAACTGTCATAAGACATGTTATTTTTTAGATTCATACACAGACTTGCTGGTATAGCTGAAAACTGGCTGGGGAGGTAGGGATCGAACCTACGAATGCCGGAATCAAAATCCGGTGCCTTACCACTTGGCGACTCCCCAAAATTTCTACTCTACTGATTTATACATGGGATGATAATCAAGTCCTTTGGCTACAAAGCCTTTCATATCATCAGGAATTTGTTTAAGAGCGTTCCGGGCTGCCCATTCTGTTGTAAACTCAGCAAACACACAAGCACCTGAACCGCTCATTCTTGCTATTGTAGTATTTTCTAGCTGCTTTAGCCATTCCAAACATTTTGCTACTTCAGGGTATGTTTGGCAAACGACCGCTTCCAGATCATTCTGTCCTTGCCAGACAGAAAAAGGCGGTATTTTGATCGGTAATGTGTTGCGTGTCAATTCCTTACTCGCAAAAACTTCTGCAGTCGATACCTGTACTGATGGTATCAAAACTAAATACCAAGCCGGTGGTAATTCAATGGCTGCTAATTTTTCGCCAATTCCTTCCGCAAATGCATTTTGTCCGAAAATAAATATGGGAACATCTGCACCGAGTTGCAGCCCTAATTCAAGCAATTGATCCTTACTTAAATTCAATTTCCACAAATGATTAAGTGCTAGCAATGTCGTTGCCGCATCAGAACTGCCACCGCCCAAGCCTCCGCCCATCGGAATCTGTTTTTGCAGGAAAATATCGACTCCTTGTCCAGTATCAGTTTTCTGCTTGAGTAACTTGGCGGCGCGAATACACAAATCGATAGCTTCCGGCACACCGGCAATGGGATTATGCAGCTTGATAGCGCCGTCTGTACGCAGCTTGAAACTCAACTGATCAGAAAAATCTATGAAACGAAAAACGGTTTGTAGTAAATGATATCCATCCTGTCGGCGACCGATGACATGTAGAAAAAGATTCAGCTTGGCAGGGGCCGGAAATGTAAGCATGGATAACTATGAATTAAGTGATTATGATTCTTAAGGAAAATAATTTTATTCGACCTTCCAATCATCCACTACCAGCCTGATTTTCAAATTTGCATAGGTGAGATTCAATACTCTGGGAAGAGGGATTTGATTTAACTGCACAGGCGTGTAACTACTATAGTAAATTTTCCAACCATCCTGGCGTATCGCTATCACCTGATCTTTATGATTAATATCTTTCTCCGCTGCGGTAGCAGGTGAATGTGTGCCTTGGATCCAATATTGTAAGCCACTAAGCGGCAGGCGCCATCCTAAGACTTCTTCTGTTAAGCTTTCTGCATCATTGGCATAAAAAGCTTCAAGTTTTGATGTAATCAAACGCACGCCATCCTGGTCTTTTGTAATTTCCGCTACCGCTTGACCGAGCGGGGTAAATAACAAGATTTCATCCCTGATGGCTAAGTGCTGCCAACGGAAGCTACCGGAAAAACTTTGATTCTGGTCCTGAATAGATATTCTACCAAGCAGATTAAAATCAGCTGCTGGAAGCATTTGAGCGTCTGCAACAGGCTCGGTAAGAATGGTCTTAACCGTCGAATCAGCCGGGGCTTGAGGAGCCAGGGTGGCACAACCGGAAACCCATGCGAAAATGCAGGTTATTAGAATCCTCCCATAAATAACCTGCTGATTAATTCTGAGCCACATCGACAGTGATTTAAGGTTTTTCAATTCGAAATTGGAATTGTCTGATATTGATTGGTATACCGGTCAATAGCAGCGATTTCTGATGAGGTCTGAATTGATTTTCTAATTACTGAATCCTTTACTGGAATGATGCTGGTCAGGCAATACGATATTAAGCTCAAGGGTTTCCTGATTCTCATCTTGTTCGAAATTGACCGATATTGCGTCCTGATCCACATTGACGTACTTACGAATAACATCTAAAAGCTCTTTTTGCAATTGAGGTAAATAGGAAGGCTGATTGCGATATTTGCGCTCATGCGCTACAAGAATTTGTAGCCTCTCTTTGGCAACCGAAGCAGTTTTAGGTTTCGACGATCTAAAATAATCCAGTAAGCTCATTTTCTTCCTCCGAAAAGCCTCCTGAGAAAGCCTTGTTTACCATTAATAAATCGATGCGGTCGTTTTTCTCCTAAATAGCGCGCAACGACATCGGCATATGCCTGTCCTGCTTCACTTTTTTCATCCAGAATGACCGGCATACCAGCGTTAGATGCGGACAGAACTGATTTTGATTCCGGAATGATACCCAATAATTCCAGGGATAAGATTTCTTGGACGTCATCCAAGCCCAGCATTTCACCTTGCCTGACTCGGTCGGCATCATACCGGGTCAGCAATAAATATTCCTTAATAGGCTCGTCATTTCTTTCAGCGCGTCTTGATTTGCTCGATAAGATACCTAACATACGATCCGAATCTCTGACTGAAGAAATTTCTGGATTAGTAACGACAAAAGCATCATCTGCAAAATAAAGTGCCAAATTTGCCCCTTTTTCTATGCCTGCTGGTGAATCACAAACAATGTATTCGAATTCCTTCGATAATTCCTCTAAAACTCTGCCAACACCCTCCTGAGTCAATGCATCCTTGTCCCGCGTTTGAGAGGCGGGCAGAATATACAGTAAATGGCAATTTTTATCACGAATGAGTGCTTGATTGAGACTGGCCTCGCCATTGATCACATTGATAAAGTCATATACAACCCGGCGCTCGCAACCCAGAATCAGATCCAGATTGCGCAAACCCACGTCAAAATCAATAACAGCCGTCTTGTGACCTGTTTTTGCTAATCCCATGGCAATTGCTGCGCTTGTTGTTGTTTTACCAACGCCACCTTTGCCTGATGTCACGACGATAATTCTTGCCAATTGAACCTCCTTTGCTATATGGTCTTAAGCAATTTCTTTAATAATCAAAGCATGATCTTGCAAATATATCTGCACGGGATTTTTGTAAATTTGCTTGGTTAGATCCTCACTGGTTTTATAGTCTCCTGCGATAGAAATAAGCTCGGCTTGCAAATCAAAACAAAATATCCGGGCAGCCGTATTGCCATGCACACCTGCCAAGGCACGCCCTCTCAGGGTATTATAGACATGTATGTTGCCTTCAGCCATTATTTCGGCGCCTGCACTGACCTGAGACAGGATGATCAAATCACCTGATGCATAAATACGTTGTCCTGATCGAACCGGCTGGGTAATCAATGTGGTCGCTGCCGAATCCATCTGCGGAGCAGCTACAGGACTTACGGATTGGGTAACGGGGGTATCAGGCTGCGAGGAAGGTTGCGAAGTTATTTCCTGTTTTGGTGTATCGCCGATGATGATTGAATTACCTTGCTCGCGTACCGTGTCTATCGGAATTGATAAAGCGCGTGCTTGTCTATTTTGTTGCTCATTACCCCCACGAAGACCGACTGGAAAAAAACCTATTCTGCGTAACATCTGGGTTATCTGAACGACATCCAAGTCCTGGTTTTGCTTGTTCAATTCACGTAAATCAAGAACCAACGGAGAGTCTTTAAAGAATTCTGGTGCCAATCTCATTTTCTCTTGCAACGCTTCTTCAATGGCGACAATATCATGATTGAAAAGGATCAAAATAGGGGCAAAGAAAGTACCGCTTTTAAATTCAAGTACTGATGAAGTATTAAGCATTTTTGAGGATTTTATCGATTCTCATACGGGAGTTGGGTAAATATTTTAATTGTACTGCCAACTCATCATTGATTGCATTGAGTCTATAGTGTCATGGCACTGGTTTTTGTCTAGTCGAGTCTTAAATCCAAAAGAATAAAATTAATCCATTACTTTGTTTTTCATAAAACGCTGCAGGGTTTCAAGCAATACTTCGTTGTCAGGATCTTTTTCCAAGGCAAAACGCCAGATATTTTTAGCATCCTCTTTAGCGCCTTGCATCCAAAGTACTTCCCCCAAGTGCGCGGCAATTTCTGGATCAGGGCGGGCTGCAAAAGCCAGATTCAAATAATTCAATCCCTCAACAAAGTTACCCATGCGGTAGTATACCCAACCAAGGCTATCCATAATATAGGGATCTTCAGGAGAAAGTTCGACTGCCCTGCGGATTAATTTCAAAGCCTCCGGCAATTGAGCACCACGCTCAGCAAGACTATAACCCAGCGCATTGTAAGCATGTGCACTGTCAGGTTTGAGTTGGATCAGTTTGCGCAGATCCTGTTCAAGGATATTAAACTTGCCCAGCTTGTCGGCTGCCAAAGCACGATCATAAAGTAACTCGGGATAATCAGGCAGTTTCTTTAACCCAGCATCCAATATATCGAATACTTCTTGATAGGCCTTGGATCTTCGCAAAATTTGCGCTTCGGCCAGTATTAAATGAGCTGCCTGTTGATCATTGGCTGCGGGGAGTTTTTGCAAATGTTCGCGCGCTTCTTTCAAAAAACCTTTGGATGCCAGTAAATCTGCATAACGTATTTGTGCTGGCAGATAACGAGGCCCGCTTTTTACCATCTGATAAGATTCCATTGCCATATCGGGGCGCTTTGTTTCTTCATAGATCTGTGCCAGATGAAAATGGATAGCATTTAAATCCTTATATCCCAGGCTAAGTGCTTTCTTGAAAGTCGTCTCCGTGATGTCAAAATCTCCTATTTCAGTGGCTAACAATCCGATCGCCAGCATGATCTCAGGGTCTTCAGGATTTTTATCTAATAACAGCTGTAATTGCTCCCGGGCTAAATCAATCTCGTTGTCGTTAATTAATACCCGGCTATAGGCAATCCTCACTTCATTGGCGGCAGGATATTTTTTTAGATAATTGCGATAGAATTCGCTCGCACTATTCGTATCGGAAACACGCTGTAATATTCTGCCATTATGGATGGCAGCAATTTCCCAGTCAGGGCGTAAAACAAGCGCCCGCTGCATTTCCTCCAATGCAAGTTGATGTTGATTAGCAAACCATGCGGCTTGGGAAATCGCAAAATGTATTTCTGGTAAATTCTTATAAGGTTGAGACAACTGCTGTATTAACTGTAATGTCGCTGCTTTGTTGGGGTTACGCGACAGCAATTGGTTGAGTTGCAGGAACGCATTGCCAACGCCGCTTTTTTCTGAAGCCAGTAATTTTTCTAAATGAGGTCGCGCTGCATCCAATTTACCCAGATTGACCAGTAGCGATGCAATAGTTTGGCGGGCATCGACTGAATCGGGATCAAGCTCAACCCACAAGGTAGTAGCTTGTTCTGCAGCGAATGGATTGCCTACATGCAAGGCAATTTCACTGGCGCGTTTGGCGATTCGTGGATCGCGCGTGGTCTTGGCCAACTTGAGATAGCGGTTGAGTGCAATGTCCAGATTGCCTCGTTGCAGAGCGGTTTCGGCCACTAAAAAATCAAATAAAATAGGAGCGGTTAGTTCCTGCTTGGGCAAGTTGGGCTGATTGCCTTCTTCTTGCTCAGCGGACTCCGTGGATTCTCCTGTTTCTTCTATTCCCTCTTTGGTGGGAATCTGCGCGCAGGCAGTAAGTCCAGACAGCAATAACACACATAGAATGTTAAATTTCATGAAAAATCCGGTTGTTCTTTCCAATCTCTGAAATAAAAAATATAACGATTGCACAATACTTAAAACCGATGAATTAAATAGCTAATATTATTTCTTACCTAAAGATCTTTCCTGTTCATCGGCAAATTCTTACCACCATAATGAGCATATTCTACTTTTATACCGACAATAAAGTGAATAAATAATTATTTAGCATTTGATTTTCAGTGCTTGGTAATTATTGTCGTAAAAAAACAAGATCAAAATTGTGTCAGAGATATCACTGATTAATTTATGATAGGCAAATGCTGAGAACAGCATTAAAACATGAAAGTTCACACAACTTATAATGTACGCAATTAACGCGTGAGCTGATAACTTCACCGAATTACTATGCTTCACTCTTCATTTGCCTGATGAATCTTTATAGTATCCAATTGATTATTGTTTTTTTGCTGGGGTTGCTAACAGTACTTGGTTTTGCGCCATTTTATTGGTTTCCGGTACCCATCATCACGCTGGCAATACTGCTGGGATTCTGCCACAAAAGCCAAACTCCTCTGCGAGCGGCGTTGTTTGGATTTGTTTTTGGCATGGGGTTGTTTTGCGCGGGAGTGACCTGGATCTATGTCAGCCTGCACGATTTTGGTGCAATGCCCATGCCCATCGCGATCATTGCGCTGATCATCCTATGTGCTTACTTGTCCTTGTTTCCGGCATTCAGTGTCTGGATATTAGCTAAACTCCGTCTCGCTCCTTCATTGATCTGGGCATCAGTAGCTGCTGCGTTATGGATGTTATTTGAGTGGTTGCGCGGCAGTTTGTTTACCGGTTTTCCATGGTTGGCAATGGGTTACTCACAGGCACCTTTCAGCCCATTGGTGGGCTTTGCGCCGATCCTGGGCGCTTATGGTATTTCGCTGATTATGGTATTCAGTGCTGCCCTGCTTTTTCTATGGTTTGAAAAAGGTAGGAAATGGAATTATGGACTGGTATTGGCTTTGATCTGGTTTAGCGGCTTTTACTTGCAAACGATTGAATGGGTTAAACCAGAGGGAGAACCGGTAACGGTTAGTTTGTTGCAAGGCAATATTGCTCAGGACATGAAATGGCGTGAAGATCATATCGAAAATACGATGGAAACTTACGCTAAACTCATCCTGGAAAGCGACAGTCGTCTGATTGTAACGCCGGAAATTTCCATTCCGCTGTTTAGTGATGTCGTGCCCCGTACTTATTTGTCTTATTTGGCTGCGCATGCCAAAAGCAACCATGGGGATGTATTAATCGGCCTGGCTGAGCGCACAGCCAATGACGATAATGAATATTACAACACCATGTTTAGTTTTGGCTCCGCCCCGGAACAAAGCTATCGCAAACACCATTTGGTTCCTTTTGGTGAATTTATTCCCTTAAAACCCATTTTCGGCTGGGTGATTCATGTGTTGCAGATTCCGCTCTCCGATTTTTCGCGTGGCGGCCTGGATCAGCAACCGATGGATTTGGCAGGACAACGTGTAGCGATTAATATCTGCTACGAAGATGTGTTTGGCGAAGAGATTATCAATCAATTGCCAGCGGCAACGATGCTGGTCAATGTCAGCAATGATGCGTGGTTTGGGCGTTCCATCGGGCCGCAGCAACATTTGCAGATTTCGCAAATGCGCGCACTGGAAACCGGGCGTTATATGCTGCGCGCCACCAACACCGGTGTGACAGCGATCATTGACGAACGCGGTAAGGTATTGCAAACCATAGAAATTTTCACCACTGCGGCGCTGCACGGACTGGCGCAAGGTTTCAGTGGTGCTACACCTTATGTGCGTGGCGGAAATTATCCGGTTCTCGGACTTGCCGGATTGATATTATGCGTGGGGTTGATATCCGCCTTTCGCGCTGCAAGGAAAACCCTGTAAAATTCGTTTTTTATTTTGGGCTGCCCCGATTCTTCATGTCAACACATACATTCCAGGAAATTATTCTTACCCTGCAGCATTATTGGGGTAAGCAAGGTTGTGCAATTCTGCAGCCATATGATATGGAAGTCGGCGCAGGCACCAGTCATACCGCTACTTTCCTGCGGGCTTTAGGTCCGGAGCCGTGGCAAGCTGCCTATGTACAACCGGCGCGCCGGCCGAAAGATGGACGTTATGGGGATAACCCTAATCGCCTGCAACATTATTATCAATTTCAGGTGGTGCTCAAACCGGCGCCGAAAAACATTCTGGATCTGTATTTCGATTCATTGCGCGAACTGGGATTTGATTTGACGCAGAATGACGTGCGTCTGGTTGAAGATGATTGGGAAAATCCAACCCTGGGTGCCTGGGGTTTAGGTTGGGAAGCTTGGCTCAACGGCATGGAAGTCACCCAGTTTACTTATTTTCAGCAAGTCGGCGGTATTGATTGCAAGCCTGTGACTGGTGAAATCACTTATGGGCTAGAACGCTTGGCGATGTATCTGCAGGGTGTGGAAAGCGTATTTGATCTGGCCTGGACCAAGGGTTTGACTTATCACGACGTATACCATCAAAACGAAGTGGAGCAATCGATTTATAACTTTGAGCAGAGCGATACTGAATTTTTGTTTCTGCTATTCGATATGCATGAGCAACAAGCCAATCGTTTGATTGAGAAGCAACTGGCACTGCCTGCCTATGAGCAAGTGCTGAAAGCAGCGCATACGTTCAATCTGCTCGATGCGCGCGGCGCCATTTCAGTCACGGAACGTGCAGCCTACATCGGGCGCATTCGCAATCTGTCACGGCAGGTTGCCAAGACGTATTACCTCAGCCGCGAAAATCTGCATCCGTCTTTTCCGATGGCGCCCCGCGAATGGGTTGCACAGATACTTAACTCAGCAGAATCCGCATGACATCGAGAAATTTACTGGTTGAATTATTGGTGGAGGAATTGCCACCCAAGTCACTGAAGCAACTCGGCGACAGTTTTGCGGAATTACTTGCCTCAGGCCTGAAAGCGCAAGGGCTTGTGACAGAAGAAGCGCTTGTGACAGCCTATGCTTCACCCCGACGGTTGGCAGTACATATTACCCATGTGGCTGCACAGGCAGCCGATAAAGCGGTCGCTCAGAAATTGATGCCGGTAGCGGTCGGCCTGGATACTCAGGGTCAGGCGACACCCCCTCTGCTGAAGAAACTGGAAAGCCTGGGCGCAGATGCATCGGCGGTGCCGCAGCTTAAGCGTGTGATGGAAGGTAAAACAGAAACGTTATTCCTCGATAGCATGGTCAAAGGAGCGCTCTTGACCGATGGCTTACAGAAAGCTTTGCAGGAAGCGATCCACCAGCTACCGATTCCCAAGGTGATGACGTACCAATTGGCGGATGGCTGGCAAAGCGTCAATTTTGTTCGCCCTGCGCATGCACTGGTCGCGCTGCATGGCGCAGAAATTGTTCCAGTCAATATTCTAGGCTTGCAAGCCGGACGTGAAACGCAAGGTCATCGTTTCGAAGCAAAAATCAATCCCATCGTGTTGCACAATGCAGACAGTTACGTGCAACAACTGGCAACCGAGGGTGCTGTGGTTGCTAGCTTTTCTAAGCGCCGTACGGAAATCGTACGCCAGCTTGCGGCTGCAGCCGCACGGGAAAATCTCACGCCGATTGATGATGACGCACTATTGGACGAGGTAACTGCGCTGGTCGAACACCCCAACGTTCTGAGAGGCAAATTTGCCCCGGAATTTCTGCAAGTGCCGCAGGAATGCCTAATTCTGACCATGAAGGCGAATCAGAAATACTTCCCGTTGCTGGATGCGCACCGAAAACTGGTCAACAAGTTTCTGCTGGTTTCCAATATCCGCCCAACCGATCCCGCTCAGGTGATCGCCGGGAATGAACGCGTGGTGCGTTCGCGCTTGGCTGATGCCAAGTTTTTCTTTGATCAGGATCGCAAAAAAACGCTGGCATCGCGTGTACCTGAATTGGATAAGGTGATCTATCACAATAAACTGGGCACGCAGGGCTTACGCATGCGGTATGTGCGTGCTATCGCAAGCAGAATCGGACACCAATTGGGAGGCGATGTGCTGGCTGACGAGGCTTATGAAGCCGCTACGCTCGCAAAAGCCGATTTGCTCACCGATATGGTGGGGGAATTTCCGGAACTGCAAGGCATCATGGGGCGCTATTATGCGCAGCATGAAGGGTTAGATGACGATATCGCGTTTGCCATTGAAGATCACTACAAGCCGCGCTTTGCCGGTGATGCATTGCCGCGCAACCAGGTTGGGATTTGTGTGGCGCTGGCGGATAAGCTGGAAACATTGGTGAATCTGTTCAGCATTGGAGAAATTCCGACTGGCGATAAGGACCCGTTTGCATTGCGCCGCCATGCTTTGGGCATCGTTCGCATCTTGATTGAGAAAAACTTGCCGCTGGAGCTAGACAAACTGATTCAACTGATAATTGAAGCCATTGAGGACAAAGATATTGCTGAGCAATGGGCGAAACAGAATTTTGGCAATAAAAAAGGATCAGCAGGAATTGCTCTAACCAGAGATTCTAATGGTTTTGTGAATAACGCCCTGCCACGAATTTCAAAAGATGCCACTGAGCAATTGTACGCTTTCATCTATGAAAGACTCGCTGGTAGTTTGCGTGAACAAGGCTACACGGCTCAGGAAGTCGATGCTGTGCTCAGTTTGAATCCACAAAATCTAAGCGATATTCCCAAACGACTCGCCGCCGTGCGCGCTTTTTCAGCCTTGCCAGAAGCGGCCAGCCTGGCGGCTGCCAACAAGCGGGTGGGCAATATTCTTAAGAAAACGAAAGACAGCATCAGTGCTGCGGTCAATACCGGTTTACTGCAAGAACCCGCTGAGCAGGCGCTTTACCAGGCATTGACTGATCTATCGTCTAAAATCAATGAAGCTTTTAGTGCCGTCGATTACACAACTTCTTTACAGATACTGGCTGCATTAAAGTCACCGGTCGATACTTTTTTTGATCACGTGATGGTGAACGTTGATGACAACTCGTTGCGAAATAACCGGCTTGCCCTGCTGGCACAGCTGCATAGACTCATGAACCAGGTAGCGGATCTTTCAAAACTGGCGGCATGATATGAAACTGATCATCCTCGACCAAGCAGGTGTTATTAATCAGAGCAGTGATACATTCATCAAAACACCGGATGAATGGATACCCATTCCAGGCAGTCTGGAAGCGATTGCCCGCCTGACCCATGCCGGCTACCGGGTGGTGATTGTTACTAATCAATCCGGCATCGGGCGCGGATTGCTCGATATGGCCACTTACAATGCCATTAATGACAAAATGTATAAAGCGATCCATCATGCCGGCGGACGCATCGATGCCATATTTTTCTGTCCGCACACCAATGCGGATAAATGTTCCTGTCGCAAACCGGCCACGGGCTTGTATGAAGAAATCATACAGCGGTATGGTGTGAATTTAAAAAACGTTCCGGCCATCGGTGATTCATTAAAAGATTTGCAAGCTGCCGTCGCAGTGGGTGCAACGCCAATTTTGGTATTGACCGGTAAAGGACAGGCCACCCGTGCTCAAGAAGAAATTCCGCCCAATACGCAGATTTTCGAAAATCTGGCGGCGGCGGTTGATGCTTTGGTTGGACAGGCATGATAGGAGCAGCTTTACGGTCAGCGCTTTATCTGTTGCTGCAGATCATCATTACACCGCCTTATGCATTGATCACGCTGGTCTGCTTTCCGTTATCGCCGCATGACCGTTACCGCGTCACTTCCAGCTGGACATTTATCATGCTGTTTCTGCTGCGTCATTTGTGTGGCATTCGCTATCAAATCTTAGGCGCGGAAAATATTCCCAAGACCCCGAGTATCGTGCTCTCCAAGCATCAATCGGCGTGGGAAACGCTGGCTTTTCAGAAAATTTTCCCACCCCAGGTATGGGTGCTGAAAAAGGAATTATTGCTTATTCCGTTTTTTGGCTGGGGATTAGCGATGACCAGTCCAATCGCTATCGACAGAAAATCAGGAAAGAAGGCGTTGGAGCAAATTGTTGAACAAGGCAGGGAGCGGTTGAAGCAGGGTTTCTGGATCGTTATATTTCCTGAAGGCACGCGTATTCCGCCCGGAAAAAGAGGCAAGTACCGCATCGGCGGCGCGTGGCTGGCGACCCATACGAATGTGCCCGTGGTACCCGTGGCCCATAATGCGGGTGAGTTTTGGGGAAGAAATTCCTTTATCAAAAAGCCTGGCACGATTACTGTCAGTATCGGAAAACCCATTGATCCTACCGGAATGGAAGCAGGCGAATTAAACGAAAAAGTGGAAACCTGGATTGAGAATGAAATGCTGCGTATCAGTCAACAAGGCCAGCAAAGAACTTAATAATGATGCTCGAACAAACCATTTTAAATGGCCGGGAAATCACTTACACCCTGAAACGGTCTAAACGAAAATACATCGGCTTAAAAATTGACCGCTCTGGTCTAAGCATCCACGCGCCATTGCAAGCGTCCCTTTCCAGGGTCGAAACCGTTCTGCAGGAAAAAGCCAACTGGATCACGGAAAAGCTTGAACATTGGGAGAACAAAAAAAGTCTTGTCCTGACATGGGCGCATGATGCAGCTTATCCATTGCTGGGCGAACCTTGGCGCATCGCACTGAAAAAAGCCTCGGGTGAAATTCAAATGACGCGGCAATTTTCTGATGAAATGCCAAATCTGGTGTTTGCGGAACAGCTCCTGATGCAACTCAATCCCCGCCAGATCGAAAAATTCGTGATGGCCTGGTATGACCAGCAAGCGATCAACTGCTTTAAGGAACGTATCGCCGTATATGCGCAAAAATTAAATATAGGCCTACCCCCGTTTCGCCTGTCACGCGCCAAGAACCGCTGGGGGAGCTGCAGTGCTCGCGGAATGATTTATTTAAACTGGTGCTTGATCCAGCTGCCGCTGCACCTGATCGATTACGTTGTCGCCCACGAGTTGTCACATCTGATTGAAATGAATCACTCGGCTGCGTTTTGGAAGGTAGTGCAGAGCGTTTATCCCGACTACCGGACGGCGCGCAGGGCGCTCAGGGAATATGGTTGGTGATCATTTGACGCAAACTCAAAGGTTACGTAACTGCCGCCTTCTTTCTTCTCATAAGAAATTGAAACGCGCTTGTTGCCATGATGGTGATTTGTCAATCTGGCGTTAGAACGAGACTGCCCATGTTTCTGAAAGCGCTTCTGCTTGTTTCAGCACCAAATCCACCGCTTCATCCGCCTTATCCGGCGGATACTTATAGCGGCGCAACAGGACACGCACCATATTGCGCAATTTTGCGCGCACGCTGTCGCGGACTTTCCAATCGACGGTGGTGCTGGCACGCAGTTTTTCGACCAGTTCATGTGCGATCTTCTTCAGGGTATCATCGCCCAGCTCACGCACGGCGCTTTCATTATTGGCCAGCGCATCATAAAACGCCAATTCATCTTCATTCAACCCCAGATCTTCATGACGCTTCATCGACTCCTGGAACTCCTTGGCCATTTGAATGAGCTCTTCAATAACCTGGGCGGTTTCAATAGCGCGGTTGTTGTACTTGCGCAAGGTTTCCAGCAGGCGGTCGCCGTA
>CBFGXU010000045.1:0-16245 GCA_965652935.1 uncultured Nitrosomonas sp. | reverse complement strand
GCTACAGTGATTGATCAATAATTTTTTATGGATGGGCTGCTAAGCAGCAAACTACGAAGGGTACTGCCAAATAGGAATATTGCTTCATGTTATGCAATCAACTTACCTACAAATACTTATTTTTAATCAGTCAAAGTAATTACTCAGAATGAATTTAAGCGCAATTGCCGAGACTTCTGCTACATTGATTCACCGGATTTAATTACTCATCAAAATAGATATGTCCAATCCCAACGCTAATATTCCTTTATCTGCCTCACAGCTTCCATCCAGAAGCCTGGCGGCCGTATGGCATCCTTGCACGCAAATGAAGCAACACGAAATTTATCCCCTGGTTCCGATTGTCAGTGGCAAAGGAGTATGGCTTTATGACGCGGCTGGTGAACGTTATCTGGACGCCATCAGTTCATGGTGGGTCAATCTCTTCGGGCACACCCATCCTTATATCAATGCAGCCATCCGCGATCAGCTTGAAAAAATAGAACACGTCATGCTGGCAGGCTTCACCCATGAACCGGTGGTAGCTTTATCGGAACGGCTCAAGAAAATTGCCCCTGGCTCACTCGGGCATTGCTTCTACGCCAGTGATGGCGCCTCAGCCATTGAAATCGCGCTAAAAATGAGTTTTCACTATTGGCAGCTATACGATCAGCCGCAGAAAAACCGTTTCATCAGTTTACAAAATGATTACCACGGTGAAACACTGGGTGCGCTATCGGTCACCGATATCGCAATCTTTCGAGAAACCTATGCGCCACTCCTTCGGCAATGCGCGCATGTTCCCACACCGGATTGGCGTTATGCGGAAGCGGGCGAATCCCCGCAGAATTATGCTATCCGTGCGGCTGCAAGTCTGGAGCATTATCTGGCAGAAAATCATGCGCAGACCGCTGCATTGATTCTTGAACCATTAGTGCAAGGTGCTACTGGCATGGGCATGTACCATCCGGTTTATCTGCAACGCGCCAGAGAAATTTGCACTCAATATCAAGTGCATTTAATCGCCGATGAAATTGCGGTCGGTTTTGGCCGGACTGGCACCCTATTTGCCTGTAATCAGGCCCATATCACCCCAGATTTCTTATGCTTATCCAAAGGCTTGAGCGGCGGATATTTACCACTTTCGGTGGTCATGACGTCTGATCCAATTTTTCAGGCTTTTTACGATGACAAAACAGCACGTGCTTTTTTACACTCTCATTCGCATACCGGCAATGCATTGGCCTGCCGGGCAGCATTAGCCACGCTGGATCTCTTTGAACAGAATCAGGTGATTGAAGCCAACAAAGCCAAGACCGCTTATCTGAACAAAACTGCAGCACCGCTGTTAGCACACCCCAAAGTGAAGAATTTCCGAAACTGTGGAATGATCTGGGCTTTTGAAGTCGATACGGATGAACACGACTTTGCGGCGCAATGCTTTCAGGCGGGCTTAAAGCAGCAATTAATCCTGCGCCCATTGGGAAAAACTATTTATTTCATGCCGCCTTATATCATTAGCGAGCAGGAAATGGATTTGCTAGTCAATGGGGCGCTGCAAGTGTTGAATGTTCTATAAATCGATAGGTAGAAAATTCAATGCAATTAACTTTTTTAGGCGCCGCTGGCGAAGTTACCGGATCCAGTTATTTGATTGAAACCGGAACCGTGCGTTTTCTGGTTGATTGTGGCATGTTTCAAGGGGGCCGAGAAGCGGACAGAAAAAATCGCACTGCTTTCAGATTCGATCCCAAAACGATAGATTTTGTCTTGCTGACCCATGCTCACATCGATCACTCTGGCTTATTGCCCCGGCTGAGCGCATGGGGTTTCAGAGGTCCGGTTTATTGCACGGCGGCGACCGCTGATTTACTCCAGGTCATGCTTAAAGACAGCGCGTACATTCAGGAAAAAGAAACAGAGTGGCGTAATAAATCGCGCCATCGCAGTCGATCAACCCAAGAGCTTGCACCGCTGTATACCGTCACGCAGGCAGAAACCCTGCTGAAGCAATTAACCCGCCTGGACTATGATACAGAAATCACACCCCACCCTTCCATCCGCTGCCGCTTCCGCGATGCCGGCCATATTCTGGGTTCTTCCATCATAGAGCTCTGGATCAAAAAACATTCCAGTTACAAAAAAATTGTATTCTCTGGGGATCTGGGGCAACCGGGCCAGTCGGTTGTACGCGATCCCACACCTATCCAGCAAGCGGATATCCTGCTGATCGAATCAACCTATGGCAATCGCTTGCACCGGAATATGTCCGATACCTTGGATGAATTGGTTTACGCAATTAATGATACGCTCATCCATAAAGGCGGCAATGTCATCATTCCAGCTTTTACTGTGGGACGTACGCAGGATTTATTATTCCTGCTGGTTGATCTCTACCGACAGGGTAAGCTTGGGGAAATGGATATTTATGTTGATTCTCCAATGGCGAGGGCGGCGACTGAAATTACATTGCGTCATATTGCACTGCTCGACAAGGAAGCTTCCGAGGCGCTACAGTGGATGAATCAAAATGCCCAGAAACCACGGATTCATTTCGTGCAGGATATTGAAGAATCCATGCAACTCAATTACATGCATGGAATCATCATTATCTCAGCCAGTGGCATGTGCGATGCAGGACGTATCAAACATCATCTAAAATATAATCTCGGCAGGCCTGAATGTAGCATATTGATCACCGGGTTTCAGGCTGAAAAAACTTTGGGAAGACGATTGGTCGATGGAGCCAGACAGGTTAGGATTTATGGGCTGGATATTCGTGTGAGAGCTGCCATTTATACTATTGGCGGACTCTCAGCACATGCCGATCAGGCTGATTTAATCAACTGGCTCAGTCATTTTCATAAAATGCCCGAGAAAATCTTTATTGTGCATGGTGAACCCACGAATGCCTCTGCTTTAGCCGCTGCCGTTCAGCAAAAGCTGAACTGGAAAACCAGCATTCCGGAACATCTATCGGTTATCACCTTTTAAATCCCATGAAGTTGCTGATTATTGCTAGAGATCTCATTTTCTCCGGAATGAATGAATAAATATTCTCAGCCGGAATATCATCAGTTTTTATTTTCGATTAGCGTTCTTTTAATGCAGCAAAATAACTTTGTTATTCGATTAACCATCAATCCCAGTTCTGGGACGAATTCATACCTTAATTTCTACAATTAAGTTAAGGTATTACCCAAGCTTTCTGAGCTGTTCTTTCAATTTATCCAGTGTTGCGCTGAAGTTTATCAAGCGTTCTTTTTCCTGTGCCACCACAGTTGCCGGCGCACGCTCAACAAAACTAGCATTGTTCAGCTTTGACTTGGCCTTGGTAATTTCTATCTCAATACGTGCAATTTCTTTCGTTAAACGCTCGCGTTCAACCTTTACGTCAATTTCAACTTTCAGCATTAACCTGAACTCGCCAACGATAGAAACGGGTGCATCGACATTGGGCAGCTGATCTTGCTTAAAATCAATCCCCGATAGCTTTGCCAATGCCAATAAGTAAGGTGAAAATTCAGTCAGAACGGATGGATTACCTGTTGCCAATAAGGGCACTTTGATCGCTGGAGAGAGGTTCATCTCACTGCGCAAAGTACGACAGGCATTGATGATGTCTTTTAACAAAGCAATGGACTGCATAGCATTTTGATCTATTTTAGCCTCATCGCTTGTTGGGTAGGACTGCCTCATAATGCTCGCACCTTTTTTTCCAGCCAAGGGCGCAACCTTTTGCCAGAGTTCCTCGGTAATGAAGGGAATGATCGGGTGCGCAAGCCGCAGCATGGCTTCCAATACTCGCACCAGAGTTCGACGGGTTGCCCGCTGTACCGGGTCTTGGTCACTGCTTAACTGCACCTTGGCAAATTCAACGTACCAGTCACAATATTCGCCCCACACCAACTCATAGATTTCGCGCGCTACCAGATCAAAGCGGTAATTGGCAAACGCCTGCTCAACAGCATGCTCTGCCTGCTGCAAGCGGCTGATGATCCATTGGTCTGCAGCAGAATAGGTCAATGGCAACGTATCATCTAGTCCGGTATCTTTGCCTTCACAATTCATCAGCACATAGCGGCTTGCGTTCCACAATTTATTACAGAAATTTCTGTAACCTTCACAACGCTGCATATCAAATTTGATATCCCGTCCGTGCGAAGCCAGGCTGGCGAAAGTAAAGCGTAAGGCATCGGTTCCGAAAGCCGGAATACCGTCCGGAAAGTGTTTGCGGGTATTTTCTTCAATGGATTTGGCTTGTTTGGGATTCATTAATCCGGTGGTACGTTTTGCAATCAGATCAGTGAGGGTAATGCCATCAATCAAGTCCAGCGGATCGAGCACATTGCCCTTGGATTTGCTCATCTTCTGACCTTCTGCATCCCGGATTAAGCCGGTGATATAAACCTCCTTAAAGGGTACTTTGCCGGTGAAATGCAATGACATCATGACCATGCGCGCTACCCAGAAGAAAATGATGTCAAAGCCTGTGATTAAAACCGAAGTCGGCAGGAATGTTTTCAATTCCGGCGTTTCATCCGGCCAGCCCAAGGTTGAAAATGGCCACAGTGCCGATGAGAACCAAGTGTCCAGTACATCATCATCCTGCTGCAGATCTTTTTTACCAGAAATTTTTTGCGCTTCTTCCAGATCATGCGCAACCGTAACATTGCCGTCTTCGTCGTACCATGCCGGGATGCGGTGCCCCCACCATAATTGGCGAGAAATACACCAATCCTGAATATTTTCCAGCCATTGATTGTAAACATGCGTCCAGTTATCTGGTGTGAATTTGACGTTACCCTGCGCAACGGCTTCCAATCCCCGTTTGGCCATGCCTTCCATCGCCACATACCATTGATCGGTCAGCATCGGTTCTATAATCGTATGCGTGCGGTCCCCGCGCGGCGCCATCAGTTTATGCGGCCTGGTTTCAACCAGAAAACCATGCGCTTCCAGATCAGCAAGGATTTTTTTCCTGGCATCAAAGCGATCCATGCCTTGATATTTGCTCGGTGCCAGATCGTTGATTTTTCCATCCAGGGTAAAAATGTTGATTGGAACCAAATGATGCCGCTGTCCCACCTGATAATCATTAAAGTCATGCGCCGGCGTGATTTTTACGCAACCGGTGCCAAATTCCCGATCGACATAATTATCCGCAATAATCGGAATTGTCCGCTCACACAGCGGCAAACGCACGTGTCGCCCGACCAGATGTTGATAACGCGGGTCTTCAGGGTGAACGGCAACCGCCACGTCCCCCAGCATGGTTTCAGGACGGGTGGTGGCGACGATCAATGCTTCTGTTTGCTCTGTTCCATCCCTCGATTCCAGTGGATAACGAATATGCCACAAGGAGCCGTTTTCTTCGGTAGACACCACTTCCAGATCCGAAACTGCCGTTTGTAACACCGGGTCCCAATTCACCAACCGCTTGCCACGATAAATCAATCCTTCGTTATAAAGGCGCACGAAAACTTCGGTTACTGCACGCGATAAAGCGGCATCCATGGTGAAACGTTCACGCGTCCAGTCGCAGGAAGTACCCAGGCGCCGCATTTGTCGGGTAATCGTAGAACCGGATTCCTCTTTCCATTGCCATACCCGCTTTAAAAATGCTTCCCGCCCCAACTCACGACGATCAATATTTTGCTGGTCTAACTGGCGTTCAACGACGATTTGGGTGGCAATACCGGCATGATCAGTACCTGGCTGCCATAATGTGTTATCTCCCAGCATGCGATGGTAGCGCGTTAAAGCATCCATCAGAGTATGCTGGAAGGCGTGTCCCATATGCAGCGTGCCTGTGACATTGGGCGGCGGCAGCATAATGCAATAAGCCGATTGGTCTGTTGAAGCGGATGGTTTGAAATAACCTGCCGATTCCCAAACGGAATACCAACGGGCTTCAATTCCTTTCGGGTCAAAACTTTTTTCGAGTTCCATGAAATTTAAACTTGGATTGAATGGAAAAAACAAGACCGCCATTATAACGGATGCATTTTGGCGCGCAGAACAACAAGCGTCCCATTTCTAATACACCCGCATAGGATTGGTTTTTCTCCCCCAGGAGAACAATGAGAACGGCATCTATGTGCGGTTATGCCGGGCAGCCAGACGAGTCTCCAATGCCCGCGCCAATGCTTTTCTGTCCGACACATCCATTTCGATATGAGCATCTTCCAATGCGGCATCCAGTATCTGCCGGATCGTTGTCAGGCGCTTCGGTTGCGGTTGAACAGGGGCTGGATGCAGTATTACAACCTCAGTTAACGTAGGTATTTTGTCTGATTCTATTTCCTGGGCTACAGGGTGTAACCCGCTTATCATCTTGCCCTGATCCTGATATTTATTCAGCAAGTTATTAAACTTGGCCAAAATTTTTTCCTCATCAAGGTCTATTGTAGGTTTATCTTCGTTCATCAGAGAAAATGCGATTAACTCGATTTCGATTAATCATCCAGATTGTAATGCTGTATCCCGTAGCCAGTATCTTTATATAAACGGTAGCGTTCACGGGCAGCCAACTTATCCTCATGAGAAACACCTGCAATCTCTATTACCCGATCAAACTGATCAAATAAAGGCGGCGGCTGTCGATCGAGATTGAGCAGAACATCAAAACGCTCATTGGATTGTATCTGATCACTCAGTATGACCGGCGTTACTTTGACTAGTTGTTCATCATCATGAATACTGCAGTGGGGAATAAAACTAATGGGCGAAAAAGTCCAAAGCAACTCATTCAACTGTTCAATTAATGCAGCATCCGGTGTATAAACCATTACCCTCAGGTCCTGCTGCACGGCCTTGGCACAAAGACGGCAAGCTGTTTTTAACTTATCACCGGATCCTGAATAGAAAAAAATTTGAGTCATCAAAAATAATCAATGCATTTAACTTGTCACTAACATTCTTGACTACAGACCTGATATTGCTGATTAATTCATTCGCTTGTGATTTAGAATTAATCAGCAGGTTTAAAACAACATTAGCTGGCTGCTTTAGCTTGTGTAATCAGGAACTGTGTCAATAACGGCACAGGCCGACCAGTTGAGCCTTTTTCCTTACCAGATTTCCATGCAGTACCCGCGATATCCAAATGAGCCCAGCGATAATTCTTGGTAAAACGCGATAAAAAGCAAGCCCCTGTGATAGTGCCTGCAGCCCGTCCGCCAATATTGGCAAAATCCGCAAAGTTACTTTTCAGCAAATCCTGATATTCATCCCACAAAGGTAACCGCCAGGCGCGATCACCGGTTTGTTCGCCGGCAGATAATAATTCTTCAGCCAGTTGATCATCATTACTCAGCAATCCAGTCGTGAAATTCCCCAGCGCGATCACGCACGCACCCGTCAAGGTGGCAATATCAATTACTACTTTCGGGTGATAGCGTTCTGCGTAAGTTAATGCATCGCATAGAATCAGCCGCCCTTCTGCATCGGTATTCAGAATCTCGATGGTTTGACCAGACATGCTGGTTACCACGTCGCCTGGCTTTGTCGCCTTACCACTCGGCATGTTCTCAGTCGCAGGAATTATTCCTACCACATTAATCGGCAAATTTATTTCAGCAATCGCGCGTAGCGTTCCCAGGACACTGGCAGCACCACTCATGTCAAATTTCATCTCATCCATATCAGCAGCAGGCTTGAGTGAAATACCGCCGGTATCAAAAGTGACACCTTTTCCAACCAAAACAATCGGATTTTCCTTTTTTCCTAAGCCGTGATACTCCAACACAATCAACTTTGCCGGTTGTTCACTGCCTCTTGCCACGGCCAGCAGAGAACCCATGCCCAGCTTTTCCATATCTTTTTCTTCCAATACGGATGCTTTCAATTTATGAGCTTTGGCAAGATCCTTCGCCTGTTTGACAAGATAGGTGGGCGTACAAATATTCGATGCAAGATTGCCCAGATCTTTGGCCAGACTCATGCCATGCGCAATAGCCAAACCTTGTTGCAAGGATTCTTCACAGGCAGCCAGCTCAGTACGATCATCGATATATAGTACCATCCTACGCAAACTGCTCTGATTGTTGTCCGGCTTGCTCTTAAGTTGATCAAACCGGTAATTGCTGCTGGTGGCAGCTATGACAAGCTGCATAACTTTCCATTCATTTGTTCGTTCGCTGACAGGGAAATCGGATAAAAATAGGGTTGCATCGGTAGCTGTTGTTTCTTGCAAGGCGCTTAGCGCAGTATTGATAGCAGTTAGAAATGTTTTTTCCTTGAATTCCTGTTCCTTACCCAACCCAATTAACAAAACCCTTTTAAACAGGATATTGGGTACATTATGCAACATCAGTGAAGTGTTGATTTTTCCTTCCATATCACCGAGTGCGAGAATATTTTTGATATACCCTTGGGTTATTTTATCCAGAACTTTAGCTGAGTCCGTCAGCTTTTTTGATTCAAAAATACCAACTACCACACAGGCCCCACGTTGTTTTTCCGGGCTTCCTATTTTTATTCCAAACTCCACATTTGACTCCTTATTATTAAGTATTTCTTTGGCGCACTTTTATCAATAATGTATCTATCGACACGCTATCTGAATAACCGCTCTGTTTCAATAATCAAAACAATTTGATACAACTTAATAGCATAGCATCAGCTTAGTTGAAAACCTGGTCAATACTTCTATGTATAGGAATAAGAAGAACAATTCTTTCAAGCTGTTGCAATAATTCTTATAAAAATAGAAGAGCATGGCTATCTTTATACTATAATAACAAAATAATAAATTATTCAATAATATATAAGTGGATTATCTAATACCCAGGATAATAAAGTGCTTGATGATAAATTGAAAATGCGACTCAATTATTGTACGACACTTCCCAGTCTGCCGGCAGTTGCTGTCAAAATGATCGAATTGGCTAATGCCCCTGATACAGATATAGGGACAATCTGCCAATATATTTCATTGGATCCGGTACTTTCTGCAAAATTACTTAAAACAGCCAACACGCCTTCATATAACTCCCGTCGAGTTGCGACAAATGTCCGGCAGGCGATCAGCATACTTGGCACCCATTCAGTGATTGTCATCGCGCTATCCTTTTCATTAACTAATTCATTAATGAAAAAAACAACGTCAGATAAATTGTCTACTTTTGATAATGATGTTTTCTGGCGCCGAGCTATTACGTCTGCTCTCGCCTGTCGTGCGCTTGGAGAAAAACTTGCGCTAAGTTTCCTGGATGATTTATTTCTGGCCGGATTAATACAAGACATTGGTATGCTCGCCTATTCAGTCATCCTTCCTGAAGAATACGACAAAATCTTTTCATCGACTTCAGATCACGATATGTTACTTAAAATAGAACGTGAAACATGGGGTGCTGGACATGATGAATTGGGCTACGAGCTTCTGAGAAAATGGCATATACCTGATTATATTGCCTTTGCATGTCTTACTAGCCACAGTCAGCCAGAACCAAAAGATTTTGGACCAAACCTGCAATCCTGTGTCGCCGTATCTCGTTATGTAGCCGAATATTTTTTATACCCACAGAAAGCTGAGAAAATGGCAGCTTTAACAAAAGCAGCCAAGGACCGGCTTGGGCTCGACTACACCGCGCTCATAGATGTCCTCAAACTCATGGAAGCCGGATTAAAATCCGTTGAGGAGTTATTTGATATCAATATCCATCATTCCCTCGAAGCAGCTGAAATTTTGTCAGAAGCTAAAGAATTACTGATGATCCATAGCCTGTCCAGAATGAGGGAATTAGAAGAGAAATCTCAACGCGATGGATTAACTGGCGCCTATAATCGAGTATATTTTGACGAAACACTACGACGCGAGTTTCACCTTTCCGCACAATATAATTTACCCTTAACCATTGCCATCATTGATCTTGATCATTTTAAGCAGATCAATGATACCCATGGACATCTGGCAGGTGACTCCCTTTTAGTTACTGTAGTACGCACTATTTTTGCACAGATCCGTCAAGATGATACTCTGAGCCGGTATGGCGGCGAGGAATTTGCTTTGATTCTACCAGGCACAACACTTACTGCTTCAAGAAGTCTCATCTCCCGTTTAAAAGATGCGATTGCAGCAATTGAATATAAACTCGATGATCGCTACAAAATCCATATTACTGCTTCTATTGGCGTTGCTTCCAATAACGAAAATACAGCATATTTCCAAGCGCCACAGGATTTGATTAAAGCTGCTGACTCCGCCCTATACGCTGCCAAACATGCTGGCCGCAACCAGATTATTGAGTGGAATCCCGATACCCCTTCTATTATCATCTGATCATTTGCATAATTACAAACTAACCACTTTATGAATCTGATTATCCAGGGATTGGAAATTAATAACAGTGACTTGCGGGCCCTCGCAAAACTTTCGCATGCAGATGGGATTGAGCGAATTACCGGCCAAGCCTTTCGATTGACAAATGCCACTTATACCAAAGATACCCAAGATATCGCGGAATATTGCGCTGAGGCAGCGCTGGATTTTGCTTTTGTAAATCCCAGCATCAATCTCTCTGATTTTAAATTGATCGCAATGGATATGGATTCAACGCTACTGGCCATAGAGTCCATTGATGAAATTGCTGATATGCACAACATAAAACCCCAAGTAGCAGCCATTACACAGCAAACCATGCGAGGTGAAATAAGTTTTGAAGAAAGCCTCACACGCCGGACCTTGCTTTTACAAGGACTACATCAAGATGCCTTACAGAAAGTTTATGATGAGCGTGTCAGGCTTAATCCGGGTGCTGAAAAAATGCTACGACGAGCCAAAATATCTGGTTTAAAAACCATGGTTATTTCGGGAGGTTTCACATTTTTTACGGATCGCATTCAAGCGAAACTGGGATTCGATTATGCGGCTGCCAATACACTGGAAATTGCCAATGAAAGGTTAACCGGAAAGGTGGTGGGGGAAATTCTCGGTCGACAAGGAAAAGCGCAAGTATTAAAACAAATCCGCGAAAAATTGGGTATTCAGCGTGAACAGATTATTGCGATTGGCGATGGTGCCAATGATCTGGATATGATGGCTGAAGCCGGAGTCAGCATTGCTTATCATGCCAAACCCATCGTGAAAGATCATGCAACCTATTCAATTGATCATGTGGGTCTGGATGGCGTAATCAATTTATTCCGATAAATTAATCAGTAGCTTGGTTCATACATCAGTGAACTAATATAACTATCCAGATCCTCAGGCAGTTTGGCATTGGTTAATCCTTCACGAATCGCTACTTGGCAAACGGCTTCAGCGATAGCATGGGATACTTTGCGTACGCGCGTAAGGGCAGGATAAATTGCCCCCATATCAATTTCTCGCTTTGTGACAATATTTGCCAGCACCTCGGCAGCAGCCAGAAACATACTTTGTGTGATAAGACGAGCAGCGCTGGCGTAAATACCCAAACCGATACCCGGAAAAATATATGCATTATTACCCTGGCCTGGTTTGAATAATTTATTGCCATATCTCACCGCGTCAAAGGGGCTACCGCTGGCAAAAATAGCTCGTCCATCGCTCCATTGATAAGCTTGTTCAGCAGTGCATTCCGTATGCGAGGTAGGGTTCGATAAGGCGATAATAACCGGATGCTCATTTACTGCAGCCATTTCACGCACAACCGTCTCACTAAACGTCCCTGCCACACCAGTGGCACCAATCAGTACATCTGGCTTGATATTCCTGATGGCATCAACAAAACTGCAGGCGGGATATTCATGAGCAAAAGATTTGATGCGCGGTCTGACATTTTCAGTTTTTGAGGTCACTAATCCCTTTCTATCGATAAACCACAGCCGTTTCTGTGCTTGTGATTTGCTGAGTCCCGCCGCGCAAAATGCATCTACCATCAATTCCGCTGCACCACCTGCCGCAGAACCCGTGCCGAGGAACATAATATTCAGATCAGCGAACCTCTTCCCGGTGATCCGGCATGAACTATAAATACCTGCCAAGGTAACCGCGGCAGTGCCTTGTATATCATCATTAAAACAACGCACCTGCCCGCTGTAACGATCTAAAAATTCAAATGCATGAGGTGTTGAAAAATCCTCAAACTGTATCAATGCAAGCGGAAAACGAAATTGAACGGCTTTAACAAATTCATCAACCAATGACTGGTAGGCTTCTCCAGTGATTCGTGGATATGGATAGCCGAGATATAAGGGATCTTCTCGCAAAGACAGATTATTAGTGCCCACATCAAGCATGATTGGCATGCATTGCGCCGGATTAATTCCAGCACACGCTACATACAAGGCAACTTTACCAATGGGAATGCCCATGCCATTGGCACCTAAATCCCCTAAGCCCAGAATTCGCTCACCGTCTGTCACAACAATCACCCGTACATCCTCCTCAGGCCAATTTTTTAGGATAGTTGCAATCTCTCCGCGATCTTCAGGGGTAATATAAAATCCCTGCGGTTTTCTAAAAATATGGGCAAACTCTTTGCATGCCTCACCCACTGTCGGGGTATAAACCAAAGGCATAATCTCTTCAATATGATCTATCATTGTCCGATAAAAAAGCCGTTGATTGCGTTCCAGCAACGCATTCAAGAAAATGTATTTTTCAATGGCACTGCTTTTGCAACGCATACTGCCTAATACGCGTTCCATTTGTTGTTCAATGCTTGTGACATCATAGGGCAGCAGCCCGCGCAAACCATAATGTTCGCGTTCTTCTCGCGTAAATGCGGTTGATTTAGTGAGTGCCGGATCAGCCAGCAGTGCCTTTCCGTATAAATTTTTCATGCTAATTTTCCCTTCCTTCTACATCATCTTTATATGGCATGAAATGATCCAATTAATTCATAATTGGACAATCCGAGGAACGAAAGATAAACTTACTTGTCTGAAAAATGCTTCGTGCACCCTACAGTAAAATCAGTAAGAATTATCCAAGAATATAAAAAATTATGAATCAATCACCATTTCCAACGCCTGATCCAAGTTTATATACTGAAGAAGAAATTACAAAACTTGTCCATACCTTTTATGCAAAAGCTAGAAAAGATCCTTCACTAGGCCCCATTTTTGAAGCACATGTGATTGATTGGGATGCTCACTTTGTGCAAATGACTAATTTCTGGTCTGCTCAGTTGCGTGGAACCAGCCGATTCCGTGGGGCACCCATGCCTAAGCATATTGCATTGCCAGAACTCACAGCCGGGCTATTCGAACGCTGGCTGCAAATTTTTAAACAAACAACTGAAGAGCTTGGTAACCCGCATCTTCAGCAACATGCCAATGCAATTGCTTCGTTTATTGCAACCAGATTATGGCAGGGTTATCAAATGAATAATTACCCCCATCATCAACCAGTAGCACTTCGTATTATTTAATTTAAATTAGCCTGAGTGTTTTGCAACTTCGTACTCAAGCATATAGGTATTTGGCATAGCTAAATAAAAAAATAAGCAGCCTATACTCAGGTTGCGCACATTCACGCAATCCATTCAAATTTTCTTGTCAGCTTCGCCTTCAAAAGGCGAAGGTTTTATCCTTACCAGACCAAAAAGGGATAATAAAATATCCTTATTTGATAAGGTTTTTATACTGACTGCACTGTAATATTCTTTTGTCATAGTCATAAGGGGATTAAGGGGATATTTGCATTGAAAAGCATAAAAAGCACAATTATTGTTTTTTCTATTTTCGCTACCTTGATTCCTTCATTAGGGTTAGGAATACTCTCGTTTCAACAGAATGAAACGATGATCAGCGAAAATGTAACACGTGAATTACGGGCTTTGGCAAATCATGCCAGCCGCGAATTAGATTTATGGACCAAAGACCAAGTCTACATTGCGCGGGAGCTTTCCACATCAAAGATTCTTATTGAAGGACTTTCTTCTTTAACAAATCAATCTCCAAAAAATAAACTCCTAACGCACCAGAAGATATTAGAACACTACCTGAAATCTGTGGAGAAGAGACTGGAAACAGTGCTTGAATTAATGGTAATTGATACAGAAGGTGAAATAATTGCCAGCAATATAGAATCGCCTGCTCCAGTATCACTTCCCCAAAATTGGCCAGAAAGTGCATCAATCCTGGGAAATGTGATCGTTCCCCCTCACTGGAATTCACATTACGCGACTGCAACGCTAAGTATTTCCGTCCCCATATTATCGATTGATGATTTTATTTTGGGCGCCCTGATCGTTACCTTTGATTTACGTAATATCCAATCAAATTTAAAAGACTCGGTAAAATCCCCACCAGGTGAAGTTCTTTTATTAGATGAAAATGGCCATATCATGTTAGCCAGCAATATCTTAATGCCTGCTGCTAACGATGCTGTATCACTTGATCCTACAGTATTACGTCACTTACAAGATCATCCGGGTAAATCTGAAATTTTTCAGGGATTATTTCAAGAAAAAGTAATCGGCTTAGCCTATATGTCAGGCAAACCACCTCTCACCATCATCGCAAGCAGAAGTTATGAATCCATATATGCCGCCTGGAAACAGCAGCGTAACTTATTTATCGGTTTAATTAGTACGATTCTTCTTATTGTAACTTCAATCGCATTTCTGATGGGCCAAGGAATTGTTGTTCCTTTGGAAAAATTAATTTATGCGACTAAGAAAATTGTAAAAGGAGATCTTAATGTCGAATTAGCTATTACACAACGCAATGAAATGGGACAGCTTACCCTCATGTTTAATCAGATGACAGATAAGCTACGCCAGAATCAAGCTGAAATTAATGCAACCAGCACTGCTATGCAATTGAAAAACCAATTGCTGGAAACCCTGTCGGTAACAGATAGTCTTACAGGACTTTATAATCGTAATAAACTTAATCTAATTATTAACGATCAACTTGCTCGCTATGCACGTAACAAACGTCCATTTGCTGTACTTATGATTGATGTTGATCATTTTAAAACGCTCAATGATAGTTTAGGGCATATCGCTGGCGATGAGATATTAACTACCGTAGCAAAAAAGATATCTCACTGCATTCGAACCGTGGATTTTGCCGCTCGTTATGGTGGTGATGAATTTATCATTATTCTAACTGAAACGACAGTTGACGAGGCTATAAAAACAGCCGAGCGTATACGGTCTCACACGGCCAATATTTATTGCAATGCAATTAACAAGACAATTAAAGTAACATTAAGTATCGGCGTCATACAAAGTGAACCAGAAGATACTTCGTTAACTCTTCTACTCTCGAGAGTTGATAGCGCACTTTATAAAGCTAAACATGCGGGACGCAACCAAGCTTATGCATACAACCCAAGCTTAGCGCAGCATAGCTAATTAATAATTATGGATTGCGATTTTCTTCTATTTCAAGCATTGTATTGAGTACCCAACCTTGATTTTTGTCAGTCTGAACCCTTAGCCAAGGCCCTTGATTTGCGTTTGCCGTTAATAGAGTATCTTTTTTCAGCGTACTTAAAACTTGCGCATATTGATTGGGCTCTTTACGTAAAAAAGCATTCTTAATGGTGCGTAATCTCATCGGCATATGAAACTCAAGCAGAGAATAATCTACGTGTGTTACTCTCTTGCGATTCTGATCTGCTATTAAAGCTATAAAATTATTTGCTTGTGACACATGATTCATAGCAGCCACATACTGCTCTTTTGAAAAAAACAATGTCGCTGTCTCTAACAGCCGCTGTGCTTGGGTGTGTAATATTTGATCAAAGGAAGAAGTTTTTCTTTGTTTCAAATGCTCTAAAGCAGCTTCCACCTCTGCAATAGCAGAAGCTGTGCTCGGTTTTGTAGCTAATCGATGTAATTTTACCTGAGTGCGGGTGGCTTCTTTATTAGCCTCCCGGAGTACATGAGCCTGGCTTAGCTGACGAATTTTCTGATTCTTGATTAACTCGTCCTTTTCGGCAATTATTTTTTCCAAGCGCGTAATTTCATTTTTCATATTTTCATATTGTGGCGTTGGTGCTAGCTCTGGACCGGCAATTGGACCTATCGGTTCTTTTGTTGCACACCCAGCCAAATTTAAAGCAAATAAGAAAAGGACTATATACACTGCTAAGCTAGAAATTTTAAATGGAAATAATAATGTTGCTGGTGCCAGTAATCTTAATCTCTTCATCTACTTCTTTCTCCACATAACTATTAAGCATGTACTAGGAGTCTGCCGGACTTAAGCAATCGTAGCGAACCAAGTGGGAGAACGAGAGCAGATTTTCTCAATTTTGAGGCGCATAGCGAGATTATGCTACTAAAAAACTGAGGAAATATGAACAGTTATCCCATTGGC
>CBFGXU010000044.1:0-16396 GCA_965652935.1 uncultured Nitrosomonas sp. | reverse complement strand
CAAGGCATGCATCATGATTTTTTGCAGGAAAAAGGGGAGTCGCGTTATAGCCGGGTGGTAGAAATGAATGCGGATCGGGGCATGATTACCGATCGCAACGGACAGATACTGGCGATCAGTTCGCCTATCGGATCCGTGTATGCTGATCCGAAAGTAGTCAAGATAACACCGGAACAATTGAAGCAATTATCCAATTTGCTTGAAACCCCAGGCGCTGAAATAGATCAGCGTATTAATAGGAAAAACAGCCGGTTTGTTTATTTGAAGCGGCAGGTGGTGCCGGACCTTGCCGAGAAGGTAATGAAGTTAAAGATTCCGGGTATCTATTTAACCCATGAGTCCAAGCGCTACTATCCAGAAGGTGAATTTGCAGCACATGTACTGGGTTTTACAGATATTAGCGATGAAGGTCAGGAAGGTGTTGAGCGTGGGTGGCAGGAAACACTTGCCGGTGAATTTGGAAGCCGTCGTGTTATCAAGGATAACAAGGGACGAATCGTTGAGGATATTGAAAATATCCGCTTGCCTAAACAAGGGCAGGATTTGATTTTATCGATTGATAGAAGAATACAGTATCGTGCGCATGCGGAATTAAAGGAAGCAGTAAAGGTCAATAAGGCCAAAGCGGGTAGTATCGTGGTTTTAGATGCACAGACGGGTGAAATACTGGCACTGACTAATTTGCCGGTTTATAACCCGAATAATCGATCAACGATCAGCAATGAAAGAATCCGCAACCGGGCATTGATCGATACTTTTGAACCCGGATCCACTCTGAAGCCCTTTACAGTAGCCATTGCCATGGAGGTGGGAAAGGTAAATTCCAATACCGTGATGCAAACATCACCGGGAATGATGCAAGTAGGTAGGAGAACCATCCGCGATGTCAATAATAAGGGAGAGTTGACGGTCGCTCAGGTAATCCAGCAATCGAGCAATGTCGGAACGGCAAAAATAGCCCTGTCGCTTGCACCGCAAACAATGTGGGAGATGTTCAACCGCGCAGGGTTTGGAACCTTGACTAATTCCGGTTTTCCAGGTGAAGCGAGCGGAATATTGCGCTCATACAATACATGGCGTCCGATCGAGCAGGCTACGATGTCCTATGGCCATGGCATTTCCACCAGTCTGATGCAATTGGCTCGTGCCTATACAATTTTTACCAGCGGAGGCGAGTTAAAGCCCGTTACACTGTTGAAGCAGAATATGCCTGTGATGGGACAGCGCGTGATTTCCCGCGATACTGCGATGACCATGAGTTATATGTTGGAGATGGCCACCAAACCCGGTGGAACAGCACCGCTCGCGCAGATTAATGGCTATCGTGTTGCCGGTAAAACCGGAACAGCGCATAAATTAATCGATGGCCAATATGCCAAGAAAAGCTATATTTCCACTTTTGTCGGTTATGCGCCGGTATCCAATCCGCGTCTGATTATTGCAGTGATGATCGATGAACCTTCCGCAGGGAAATATTTTGGCGGTGCCGTAGCGGCTCCTGTTTTTAGTAAAGTAATGAGCAGTGCTCTACGCATCTTGAATATTCCACCTGATGCGCCGGCCAATAATGTGATTACCTTTACTGCGACGCCAGAAATGGATGATGAAGGATAAGTGGATGGTGGCCAAAAGAAAAACATCAAAATTATTTAATAGTCATTTGCTGGACGATGTTGGCGTGCCTGTTAAGAATCTTGTCACCGATAGCCGGCGGATAAAACCGGGTGATACATTCCTTGCCTATGCAGGAGAAAAAAATGATGGTCGTCAATTTATTCCGCAAGCAATAGCGGCAGGTGCCAATGCGGTCCTGTGGGATCCCGAGCATTTTTCCTGGAATCCGCAATGGCATGTTCCCGCATTACCAGTCAGTGAATTGAAGGCTAAGGCAGGTTGGATTGCCGATTATGTCTACGGTAGTCCATCGCAAGGATTATGGATGGTTGGAATCACGGGAACCAACGGCAAGACATCATGTTGTCATTGGTATGCGCAAGCCATGGCAAGGTTGAACAGGAAAACTGCTGTGATGGGAACACTGGGAAATGGTTTTAGCGGTGAACTTGAAGCCGCTGAGAATACGACGCCCGATGCCACTGTATTGCAGCGCTCGCTGGCAGAATTTAAGCAGCGAGGCGCTGAGGGTGTGGTGATGGAAGTTTCATCGCATGGCATTGTACAAGGACGCATCAATGGAACCACTTTTTCGGTTGCTGTGCTTACCAATTTATCGCGTGATCATTTGGATTATCACCAGGATATGGATGCCTATGCAGCCGCCAAAGCACGCTTGTTTTTCTGGCCGGAATTGAAGTATGCAGTGATTAACATGGATGATGTGCTGGGTGTTGAGTTATCACGGCAGCTTGCGAATAAAACGACCAAAATTATTGGCTATGGATTCCGGTATCCGGAGCTCGGTTGTTATTCCAAGCATTTTAAAATGGTCAATGGCTCAAATCTTAAGGCTGATATCAATGGTATTGAATTCGATATCGAATATGAAGGGTGTCAAAAGCACTTAAAAACTAATTTGCTGGGTAAATTTAATGCATCGAATCTGCTGGCGGTAGCAGCCGCTTTATTAGCAAGCGGTATCAAGCTGTCAGAGGCAATCCAGGCCTTGGAAAATGTGCAATCTATTCCAGGGCGAATGGAAAAATACATAGCGCTTGACCAACCCATTGTCATTGTAGATTACGCGCATACCCCCGATGCGCTGGAGAAAGTGCTATGCACGCTACGCGAGATTCTGCGTAATAGCAACCAAAGCAGGAGTACAGCGTTGCTAAATCCCCGTTTGCATTGTGTGGTCGGTTGTGGAGGAGACCGGGATCAGGGGAAGCGTGCCTTGATTGGTGAAGTAGCGACACGCTTGGCGGATGAAGTTATTTTTACCAGCGATAATCCACGCTCTGAAGATCCTCTGAGCATTGTTAAGGATATTTCTGCTGGCGCGGGTGCACATCATTACCAGATAGAAATTGATCGTACATTGGCTATTTATCAGGCAATCGATAATGCTGACTCAGGCGATATTGTCTTGGTTGCCGGTAAGGGCCATGAAAAATTCCAGGAGATAAAAGGCCAGAAGATTCCTTTTAATGATGCAGAGGTTGTGCAGCAAGTACTGAAGGATCTGACCAGCAAAGTGCGAGTACAAGAATGATGAGGGTTACAGAGGCTGCCCAAGTGCTACATGCCGACTGGAGCGGAAAAGATGTGCTATTTACCGCAGTGAGCACAGACAGTCGCACACTAAAGCAAGGTAATTTATTTATTGCTTTGACGGGAGAGAATTTCGATGGCAGTAAATTTGTTAGCAGTGCTGCTGAGAAAGGCGCTGTTGCGGCCATCGTGAACCAGCAAGCGGATAGTCGTGATCTCGCAATCAATATTCCTTTGATTCGGGTCAAAGATACGCGATTAGGTTTAGGACAGTTAGCAGCCTACTGGAGGAGTCGTTTTACATTACCAGTGATAGGAGTCACGGGTAGTAATGGCAAGACCACGGTCAAGGAAATGATTGCATCGATACTTCGTCAAACAATAGCTGATGGTGAGATAAAAACCGATGAACAACTGGATTATGTATTAGCGACCGAAGGTAACCTCAATAATGAGATTGGTGTCCCACAAATGTTATTGCGGCTGCGTCAGCATCATCGCTACGCGGTGATCGAAATGGGCATGAATCATATCGGAGAGATAGCCTATCTGACACAATTGGCGAAGCCAACAGTTGCGCTCATTACCAACGCAGGCGCGGCGCATATTGAAGGATTAGGTTCAGTTGAAACAGTGGCGCGCGCCAAGGCGGAAATTTTTGAAGGATTGGACCAGCAAGGAACAGCAGTGATTAATGCGGATGATGTGTACGCCCCCTTATGGCGTAAATATGCAGGCTTGCGGCAAATCATGGACTTTGGTTTGCAGGAGAAGGCTCAGATCAGCGCTGAATATCAGGTTGATCCGCTGAGAAGCAGGATTAAATTGAAATTGCCGGATGGTATTACAGAAGTGGAACTGCACGTGCCTGGCGTTCATAACATTTATAACGCATTGGCAGCGGCTGCGGCAACGGCTGCATTAGGCTTGAATAAGACATTGATCACGGCTGGATTGGAGAATTTCCGGGGTGTAGAAGGACGCATGCAAAAAAAGCTCGGTCTGCATCACGCAGTGTTAATTGACGATACGTATAACGCCAACCCGGCTTCGGTTCGCGCTGCTTTGGCTGTTTTAGCGACAACCACTGGAAAAAAAATATTTGTATTGGGTGATATGGGTGAGCTGGGTGAATCAGCCGTTGATCTGCACCGAGCGATTGGAAGAGATGCGCGCAAAGCAGGGCTTGATCAATTGCTGACGTTAGGGGAATTAAGCGCTTATGCCGCAGAAGAATTTGGCAAGGGGGCGCGGCATTTTAATTCGCTCGATGAATTACTCAATGTGGTTGAAAGCCAGCTGGCAGAGGATGTCACTGTGCTGATAAAAGGGTCGCGCTTTATGCAGATGGAACGAGTCGTCAGGCAGCTAGAGATTAAACGTTCATAAAGGGGACGAACGATGCTCAACAACCGGTTACAACGTCTGGAGTTTTTATGCTGTTAGCGTTTTCTCAATGGCTGGCTCAGGATATTCGGGTTTTCAATGTGTTCAGTTATATCACCTTGCGTACTATGTTGGCTGTCCTCACAGCTTTGGTGATTTCTTTCATCATTGGTCCCATGATGATACGCAAACTGACTGCTTATAAGATCGGGCAATCAGTGCGTGATGATGGTCCACAGACACATCTGGTGAAAGCGGGAACACCCACCATGGGAGGTACCCTGATATTGATGTCAATGGTATTGACGACTGTGCTATGGGCCGATTTAAGTAATCGATACGTTTGGGTGGTGTTGTTGACTACAGTGGGGTTTGGGGCAATTGGCTGGATCGATGATTATCGGAAAGTGGTATATCGCAACCCGAAAGGGCTGTCCGCGAGCGCCAAATTTTTCTGGCAATCAGTGATCGCGATCATCATTGCGGTGTACCTGGCTTTGACTGCTGAAATGTCAGCCCAGACAGATATGATCGTGCCTTTTTTTAAGGAAGTAGCTATTCCATTGGGAGTGACAGGATTTGTCATATTGGCCTATTTTGTCATCGTTGGAACCAGTAATGCTGTGAACCTGACCGATGGATTGGATGGTTTGGCGATTATGCCCACAGTCATGATCAGCAGTGCACTAGCAGTTTTTGCCTATGCTACAGGGCATGTTGTATTTGCCAAGTATCTGGGCATTCCTTATATCCCTAATACGGGAGAATTATCCGTATTTTGCGGCGCGCTGTCAGGCGCAGGGCTTGCTTTTTTGTGGTTTAACGCCTATCCCGCCGAAGTGTTTATGGGTGACGTGGGTGCGCTTGCCTTGGGAGCTGCTTTAGGTGTTGTCACTGTTATTGTGCGCCAGGAAATTGTACTGGTGATTATGGGGGGAGTGTTTGTTGTTGAGGCGTTATCGGTGATGTTGCAGGTCGCTTCATTCAAGTTGTTGGGCAAACGTATTTTTCGCATGGCGCCATTGCATCATCATTATGAATTGAAAGGCTGGAAAGAAAATCAGGTAGTGGTCAGATTCTGGATTATTACACTCATTCTGGTGTTGTTTGGATTATCGACATTAAAACTAAGATGAATCTGGAAGGTAAAAAAATATTGGTATTGGGGATGGGTGAAACTGGCTTGTCCATGGTGAAATGGTTAACCCGGCAGGGCGCAGAAGTGCGTGTGGCAGATAACCGTACAGAGCCTCCGGGGTGGAAGGAAATCGCGGATGCTTTTCCTCGGTTAAAGATTTACAAAGGTAAGTTCGAGGCCAGAATTTTTGATGATATCGAGATGATTGCAATCAGCCCGGGTGTTCCTTTGGCGGATCCTTATGTGCAGCAGACCGTTCAGCGTGGTATTCCGGTAGTTGGTGACATGGTTCTTTTTGCTTGGGCGCTGGAGCAGAGCAATCTACCTAAACCAAAAGTTGTGGCAATCACTGGATCTAATGGAAAAACAACGGTCACTGCCATGGTAGGCGCAATGCTAAAGAAAGCGGACTGGAATGTGGAAGTGGCGGGCAATATTGGCCCGGCCGTTCTGAATGCGCTAATGCAACGCCTGGATGCTGGCAATTGGCCGCAAGCCTGGGTTCTTGAAACATCCAGCTTTCAATTGGAAAGCACTCATAATTTGAATGCAGATGTGGCTACAGTGCTTAATCTGAGCGAAGATCATTTAGACCGTTATGCGAATATGCAAGATTACACCATGGCAAAAGCCAGAGTTTTTTTGCATGAAAAGAATGAGGGAATACAGGTTCTGAATCGCAATGATTCGGCTGTTTGTGCGCTGGCGCTGGCTGGTAGAAAACAAATCACTTTTGGTATTGATGAGCCTCCGACCCAAGCAGATTTTGGCCTTATCCGTGATGAGGATGATCTATGGCTGGCGGAAGGAGATATGCAATTAATTAAAACTTCCGAATTGGTTGTGAATGGATTACATAATGCCGCCAATGCCTTGGCAGCACTGGCCATATGTCGTGCATTGGGAGTAGCGGTTGAGCCGCTACTATCAGCTTTACAGGAGTTTAGAGGCTTACCGCATCGAATGGAAAAGGTTGCGGCGTTCAATGGTGTCACTTTTTATGATGATTCCAAAAGCACGAATGTCGGGGCGACAGTGGCAGCCTTAAATGGCATGAAACAGAACGTGGTTTTAATTGCTGGCGGTGATGGCAAGGGTCAGGATTTTTCTCTTTTGAAGCAGTCTGTTGCTGATAATGCACGAGCGGTGGTGTTGATTGGCCGAGATGCAGGGATCATTGCAGAAGAACTGAAAGATTGCGGCGTGCCTTTGCATTTTGCGGTCACGATGGAGGAAGCCATGCAGAAAAGTTTTTTATTGGCGCATGGTGGCGACGTGGTATTGCTGTCACCTGCATGCGCCAGTTTTGATATGTTTAGAAATTACATTCACCGCGCAGAAGTGTTTGTAGCAGCGGTCAAGGATATTGAAAATAGATTTTTTAGTTTCGGACAGAAGAAACATTAACGGATGATTTATCAAGCAAACAATCAGAAGCCGAGAGTGATGACTGACTTTGATCAGGTGCTGGTGTGGTCGGCTTTGCTGTTGCTGAGTATTGGATTAGTCATGATTTACTCTGCCTCCATTGCGATTGCAGAAGCGCAATTTGGTGCTGATCGTGCTTATCATTACTTATTACGACATAGTATCTATCTAGCTGTGGGGTTGATATTGGGATTCCTCGCTTTTCAGGTCCCGCTGCAGGTATGGCAAAGGTATGTCAGCTATCTGTTTATTGCGAGCACTTTATTGTTAGTGCTTGTTCTGATTCCAGGTATTGGCCATGAAGTCAATGGCAGTCAACGCTGGATTTCACTGTATGTGGTGAATTTGCAACCGTCTGAATTTATCAAATTTGTAATGATCCTGTATGCCGCTGACTATGTGAATCGTAAGACAGCAGACTTGAGTTATCTACTGAAAGGATTCCTTCCAATCACCCTGGTAATGGCCTTGGTAGGTTTTTTATTGTTACTGGAACCGGATTTCGGCGCTTTTTTTGTAGTAACCATGCTGGCTATGTCTATTTTATTTCTGGGAGGGGTCAATTTAAAAATATTTATTGGACTGATCAGTATTCTTGCGGCCGGTTTGTACGGATTAATTCTAACTTCACCATACCGGTTGGATCGAGTCGTGGCATTTATGGATCCCTGGGCCGATCCGTATGGGAAAGGCTACCAATTGAGTCATGCATTGATCGCGTTTGGGCGGGGTGAATGGCTTGGCGTTGGTTTGGGGGGGAGTGTCGAAAAATTATTTTATCTTCCCGAAGCGCATACCGATTTCTTGCTCTCCGTGTTAGCCGAAGAACTTGGTTTTGTTGGCGTTATTGCGGTCATCGCCTTATTTATTGGGCTGATTTCGCGCGCTTTTGTTATCGGTCGGCTGGCTGCGAAACTGGAATATCCCTTCTCCGCCTTGGTGGCGCAAGGAATTGGTATCTGGATTGGTCTACAGGGATTGATCAATATGGGAGTCAATATGGGCGTTTTGCCTACCAAAGGATTAACACTGCCTTTGCTGAGTTTTGGTGGTAGCAGCATCACAGCAAATTGTATCGCTTTGGCGGTGCTGCTGCGTATTGATTGGGAAAATCGTCAGCGCTTGCGAGGGCTTACTGTATGAGACCACGTACTATTTTAATTATGGCCGGCGGTACGGGAGGACACGTGTTTCCAGGGCTGGCGGTGGCTGACTATTTAAAGGAATTGGGGTGGCGCATTGTATGGCTGGGAACCAAGGCAGGAATGGAATTGAAGTTGGTTTCGCAGCATGGTTATGCAACCGAAGTCATCAATTTCTCCGGATTGCGGGGTAAACGATTGACTGCTTGGCTGATGCTGCCGCTGCGCTTAATCGAAGCATTTCTCCAAAGTGCCCGCGTCATACGTCGCGTGAAACCGGATGTGGTTTTAGGAATGGGGGGGTATCCGGCTTTCCCAGGCGGCATGATGGCATCTTTATTCAATAAGCCGCTGATTATTCATGAGCAGAACTCATTGCCGGGTTTAACCAACAAAATTCTGGCCAAGCTGGCAGATAAAATCATGCTGGGTTTCCCGGATGCCATTCATGCGGACAAAGAGAAAACGGTCTTCTCAGGTAACCCGGTACGCTCTGAAATTACGCAAATGGAGGCACCGGATAAGCGTTTTCTGGGACGACAGGGAAAACTCAAGTTATTCGTCGTGGGCGGCAGTCTTGGCGCACAAATTTTAAATTCCGTGGTGCCGCAGGCGCTTAAACTAATGCCGCAAAGCCTCCGCCCGGTTGTAGTTCATCAAGCTGGTACAGCACATTGGGAAGCGGTGAAGAAAGTCTATGCAGATCTGCAATTGGAAGGAGAAGTGCATGCATTTATCGACAACATGGCCGAACGCTACGCCGCCAGTGATTTGGTGCTCTGTCGTGCTGGCGCATTGACGATTGCAGAATTGAGTGCAGCAGGGATTGCCAGCATATTGGTACCGTATCCGTATGCCGTCGATGATCATCAAACCAGCAATGCAAGGTTTCTTTCCAGTCATGGCGCTGCCGTGTTAGTGCCGCAAAATGAATTGACTGCGCAAAAGCTGGCGGAGTTATTAATGAATTTAACGCGGGAGAAATTACTCAGCATGGCAATGATTGCGCGCAGTCTGGCAAAACCAGAGGCAACCAAAGTAGTGGCTGAAGCATGTATTGAACTGAGTGGAGCGCTGCATGAAGCATAAAGTCAAACACATCCATTTCGTGGGTATCGGTGGTGCAGGGATGAGTGGAATCGCTGAGGTGTTCATTAACCTGGGTTTTCAGGTGAGTGGTTCTGACTTGGTGGACAGTCCAGTCATTCAACGCTTGAGCAGGCGTGGTGCAAAAGTATACGTTGGTCATGCAAGTCAGCAGATAGCCGGTGCAGATGTGGTGGTTACCTCGACAGCAGTCAAACCGGATAATCCTGAAGTGATTACAGCAAGAAACAAAAATATTCCAGTTGTGCCGCGTGCGCTCATGCTGGCCGAATTGCTCAGATTGCGCAACGGCATAGCGATAGCAGGAACGCATGGTAAAACCACGACCACCAGCCTGATTGCCAGCATATTGGCGGCGGCTGATATGGACCCTACCTATGTTATCGGCGGAAAACTGCAAGCAGCAGGCTGCCATGCCAAATTGGGAAAAGGGGAATTCATTGTCGTTGAGGCCGATGAATCGGATGCTTCATTTTTATATTTGCAACCGGTGTTGGCGGTGGTGACCAATATCGATGCTGATCATATGGAGACCTATGGTCATGACTTCAGCCGGTTAAAGCAAACATTTGTAGAATTTGTACAGCATCTGCCTTTTTACGGGATGGCAGTATTGTGCATGGATGACCCGAATGTGCGCGAAGTGATGTCAGCGATTACCAAACCGATTACCACATACGGATTGTCTGAGAATGCACAAGTTCGCGCCATCGATATTCGACATAACAGCGATCAAATGATATTTACCACCGTAGTAGGGGTGAATGGTTCAGCGCGTAAACTGGACATTACGCTAAACTTACCCGGATTGCATAACATCCAAAATGCATTGGCGGCTATTACTGTTGCAAACGAGATCGGTGTGCCGGATGCAGCCATTATTAAGGCCCTTTCAGAATTCAAAGGCGTGGAAAGGCGCTTTCAGCAATACGGGGAAATTAAACTGTCCGCGCAAAAAAGTTTCGTGCTTATTGATGACTATGGTCATCACCCTGCTGAGATGGAAGCAACTATCAAAGCGGCTCGAGGTGCTTTTCCTGGTCGGCGCTTGGTATTGGCCTTTCAACCGCACCGCTATACACGTACCCGGGATGTATTCGAAGATTTTGTCAAAGTTTTGTCGCAGGTTGATGTGCTGCTGTTAACGGAGGTATATCCCGCAGGTGAAGAGCCTATTGTTGCGGCTGACAGCAAGTCATTGGCGCGTTCAATCCGAGTGCAGGGAAAAGTTGAGCCGATTTATATTGAAGCGGTAGATGATTTAGCGGTCGCTATCCTCAATGCAGTGCAGGATGGCGATGTTGTGCTGGTGATGGGGGCGGGTTCGGTTGCAAAGGTTGCGCCGCATATCGCGCATACGAGGAATAAGCGGATTGTTGTAAATGGCTATGACTACTGAGCATCAATGGGAAATGGCCGGTTTGTCGCAAAATACAGCACCCGGCGTATCCATAACAGATCAATTGACCGATGAGGCGGCTATGCCGATTCTGCGTGGAAAAATGCGTACTCATGAGCCCATGAACAAGCATATTTCATGGCGCGTTGGAGGATGTGCGGAACGCTTTTATATACCGGCGGATCTGGACGATCTTGCCAATTTCTTACAGCACTTACCCGGTGAGTCAATTTATGTCATCGGATTGGGAAGCAATCTGCTGATCAGGGATGGAGGTCTACACGGTACGGTGGTAGCGTTGCATGCGCAGCTCAGTGATCTGCGGTTGATTGAGCAGAATCAAGCCGGCGGGCTGATCTATGCCGGTGCCGGTGTGGCTTGTGCAAAGGTTGCTCGATTTGCCGCCAGGCACCAGTTGACGGGTGCAGAGTTTCTGGCAGGCATTCCAGGCACGGTAGGCGGAGCGCTGGCTATGAATGCCGGATGCTTTGGATCAGAAACATGGGAAATCGTAGCGCGTGTGCAGATTGTTAATCGTAGCGGACAAGTATTTATCCGCCAGCCCGGTGAATATACGATTGGGTATCGCAGTGTAGAACTGCAGCGCCTATTATCGCCCAGTACCAATGAAACAGAATGGTTTGCAGGCGGGTATCTGCAATTACCGCGTGGCGATCAGACCGAATCCCAGCAGCGAATTAAGCAATTGTTGGCGCGACGTATTGACAGTCAGCCGCTTAATCAGCCGAACGCCGGCTCAGTATTTCGCAATCCACCGGGAGATTATGCGGCGCGTTTGATTGAAGCCTGTGGCTTGAAAGGATATTGCCTGGGTGGCGCCATGGTGTCACCCAAACATGCCAATTTTATCGTCAATACAGGCCATGCCAGTGCGACCGATATTGAAGCATTGATGATGCTGATGCAAGACAGAGTTAGGGAAGAGACAGGGATTGAGCTCATCCAGGAAGTCCGGATTGTGGGTGATGCCAGGGGGCGTGCATAGTGGTTACGCAAAACTTTGGCAAAGTGGCAGTCCTGCTGGGTGGCCGATCTGCGGAGCGCGAGATATCTCTGCAGAGTGGAGAAGCCGTTCTGGATGCGTTGCGCCGAAGGGACGTCGATGCGCACCCGTTTGATCCAGCTGAGCATGGATTGGAAGCGCTGCTGCATCAAGGCTTCGACAGAGCATTTATCGCACTGCACGGACGCTTTGGCGAAGACGGTACGATCCAGGGCGCGCTCGAATGGATGGGGCTGCCTTATACCGGCAGTGGTGTGATGGCCAGTGCACTGGCGATGGATAAATGGCGTACCAAATTGGTGTGGCAAGCAGCCGGTATTCAATCTCCCCGCTATACCCTATTGCAGGCTGACAGTAGCTTTGAAGAAATAGTTGAAACACTGGGCCTGCCGCTGATTGTCAAACCGGCGCGCGAGGGATCGACGATCGGTTTGAGTAAAGTGCATCGCAGCCAGGATCTTGCAGAAGCCTATCAATTGGCCGCGCAGCATGATGCTTTAGTGCTGGCTGAAGAGTTTATTGCAGGAAAGGAATTGACAGTTGCCATTCTCGGGGAAACGCCACTGCCGTTAGTGAGAATCGAAATAGCGAGCGAGCTTTATGATTATGAAGCGAAATATTTCTCCAATGATACACAGTATTTCTGCCCAAGTGGTTTACCGGTTGAATTGGAATCGGCAATTCAGACTCAGGCATTGCAGGCTTATAAAGTGCTGGGATGTCAAGGGTGGGGAAGGATTGATCTGATACTTGATCAGACAGGGCAATTTTATTTTCTTGAGGCTAACACTTCTCCCGGTATGACCGGCCACAGCCTGGTACCGATGGCAGCAGGGACCGCAGGAATTTCATTTGAAGATTTGGTAATTAGAATATTGGCTTTGTCTCATGTGGAATAATCATCAAACGCTTAATTTTCTTTCAACGAGCCTGTTTACTCTAGTAGCAGTAACGGTTTTGTATGCGATCAGCTTGCGGTTTATCAAGCCACCCTTCTTTCCCATTAAAGAAATTAATATTCAAGTTGTAAATGGTACAAAAAAAGATGCCAAAGAGTTGCTGAATGTGACTCGCGAGCAGATCGAGCATCTTGCCAGAAATGAAATTAAAGGAAACTTCATCTCAGTGAATCTCGTTGAAGTGCGCGAAGCTTTTATAAGATTACCTTGGGTGCGTGATGCAAGAGTAAACAGGGAATGGCCTCATGGTTTGAATGTAACACTTGAAGAGCATCAGGCATTGGCCTATTGGGGGAGTCATGCATTAGTTAATACCTATGGCGAAGTATTTCGCGTCACAGCAGATAAAAATTTACCTGTTTTTACCGGACCTAAAGAGGCGAGTGCACAAGAGGTGGCGCGGCAATACCGGCGATTCAGCGAAATTTTGACATCATTACAGCAATCTATTGTAGAGATCAATCTAACTCCACGCTATGCATGGCGCATTCAGTTGAATACTGGAACTGTGCTGGAATTAGGGCGCAATGAAGTGGAAGAAAGGCTTATTCGCTATGTTTCAGTATATAACCACAGTATTGCCCGGTTCAGTCAGGAAGGGCCATTGGCCTATGTAGATTTGCGTTATCCGAATGGTTTTGCTATCCGCATGCCCGAAGTGGTACAGCATGGACCACGTAAATCCGGTTCAAAAAGAGAAACGTGAGACCCTGGAGATATAACTAGATGAATAAAGCTAGAGAGAACAGAAATCTGATTGTTGGTCTTGATATTGGCACATCCAAAATTGTTGCCATCGTTGCAGAAGTCATTCCCGAGGGGGGCTTTGAAGTGATCGGCCTAGGCAGCCACCCTTCGCGTGGAATGAAAAAAGGGGTGGTGGCTAATATCGAAACCACAGTGAATGCCATCCAGCGGGCGTTAGAAGAAGCGGAATTGATGGCTGACTGTAAGATCCATGAAGTTTATACAGGAATTGCCGGCAGTCATATCAAAGGCTTCAATTCGGACGGCATGGTTCCCATCAAGGATAAGGAGGTTACTGAGAAAGATGTTGAACGAGTAATGGAAGCGGCCAAGGCTGTGAATATACCCGCTGATCAGCAAATCCTGCATATCCTGAATCAGGAGTTCATTATCGATGGCCAGGAAGATGTGCGCGAACCGGTAGGCATGAGCGGTATACGGCTGGAAGTAAAAGTACATATTGTGACAGGCGCAGTCTCTGCGGCGCAAAATATTATGAAATGTGTGCATCGGTGCGGCCTGGAGGTTCGGGATTTGATATTGCAGCCATTGGCGTCTGCGATGGCAGTGTTATCCGAAGATGAAAAAGACCTGGGTGTCTGCTTGGTAGATATTGGAGGCGGAACAACGGATATTGCAGTGTTTACCAATGGCGCAATCCGGCACACGGCAGTCGTTCCAATTGCTGGTGATCAGATAACGAATGATATTGCGATGGCTTTGCGTACCCCGACTAAGAGCGCTGAAGACATCAAGTGCCGGTATGGGTGCGCATTGAGAAGCCTCGCCGATACCCAAGAAATGGTGGAAGTTCCTGACGTCGGTAATCGCGGTTCGCGTCAGCTTTCCCGACAAACACTGGCTGAAGTGATAGAACCACGGGTAGAGGAGCTCTACTGTATGGTGCAGGCCGAACTGCGCCGCAGTGGATTTGAGGAATTACTCTCCTCAGGAATAGTTATTACCGGCGGTTCTGCCTCATTACGAGGCATGGTCGAGTTGGGTGAAGAAATTTTTCACATGCCAGTGCGATTAGGTCTGCCTAATTACCATGGCAACTTAAGAGAAGTAATTCATACACCGCGATATTCTACAGGCATCGGCTTAATTCTTGCCGGAATCGAGCAGATGCATCAACAAGGTTCAAAATTGCAAGGAGGGTCCGCTAGACAGATTCTTTCTAGAATGAAGGGTTGGTTCCAGAGAAATTTTTAATTAAAGATTCCAAAGATTGTGTTAGTAGTCAGTAGCTTAATTTCAATGTACTAAAGGAGAGATATTATGTTCGAAATCATAAATAACGAAACTCAAGAGGCAGTCATCAAAGTCGTCGGTATAGGTGGTTGCGGAAGCAATGCAGTGGATCACATGATTCAGAATGGCATGCAAGGCGTTGAGTTCATCAGTATGAATACTGATGCGCAGGCATTGAAAGGCAATAAAGCACCAACCATATTACAGTTGGGTACAGGGATTACCAAAGGATTGGGTGCAGGGGCGAATCCCGAGATTGGCCGTGAAGCTGCACTTGAAGACCGTGACCGGATTGCAGAATTGATTCAAGGCGCAGATATGCTATTTATAACGGCAGGCATGGGAGGAGGAACAGGAACGGGTGCAGCACCGATAGTTGCGCAGGTTGCCAAGGAAATGGGTATTTTAACTGTGGCGGTTGTCAGTAAACCGTTTTCGTTCGAAGGAAAACGCCTAGCCGCTGCCAAGGCGGGTATGGAAGCTCTCTCACAGCATGTAGATTCATTGATCGTAATTCCTAACGATAAGCTCATGATGGTGCTGGGTAATGATATTTCTATGCTGGATGCATTTAAAGCTGCTAATGATGTGCTGTACGGTGCGGTAGCTGGTATTGCGGAAGTGATTAATTGTCCGGGTTTGGTTAACGTTGATTTTGCAGACGTAAAAACCGTCATGTCAGAAATGGGTATGGCGATGATGGGTTCAGCCATTGCAGCAGGTGTGGATCGTGCCCGTGTTGCTGCAGAACGTGCGGTTTCAAGTCCTTTGCTGGAAGATATTTCCTTGTCAGGAGCACGCGGTATTCTGGTTAATATCACTGCCAACTCATCGCTAAAAATGAGGGAAGTGCATGAAGTGATGAATGCGATTAAGAATTTGACCGCTGAAGATGCAACCATTATTGTAGGCACTGTCATCGATGAAAATATGGTTGAAGATTTACGTGTGACGATGGTTGCTACCGGATTAGGCGGTCTGGCCAGCCAAAGCCAAAGTAACAGCACACCCTTGACGGTTATTCATAGCCGTACCGGAACAGATGATCGGGATTCTGTATATTCAGCAGAAGAACCAGCCGTTATGCGTACCAGCAGAAGAAGCAATGCTACAGTGGCAGCCATGCGCCAATCGGGTGTTGATCCAATGGATATACCAGCATTTTTAAGAAGACAGGCTGACTAAAGGGACCCATTAGGATGATCTTGTTGCTTTGAGGGGTAGCGCAACAAGGCGGGTTTGACAAAAATTAAATTAATAGCTGAGGTTTAATCGTAGCAAGTATGGTCACGTCCGCATTCCAAAAATTATTGCCGTAACACTTATTCTCTTAATTATTCAATGGATTGAGGCGCTTCTGGTGTTCTGGGAGGCTAGGAAGGGGGTAACGGCCGGTGGAGTAATCGGCACAGGAACAGGTTTCGCCTCATCCATGTGTTTTTTGGGTAGTAAGATTCGATTGCCTGGGTAGTCAGGTCTGAATAATCCATAACATTTTGATTCCGTGTGATGAATTGATGAATTTGAGTGATTAAATTCACCAGTTCTTGGTAAATTGCTACTATTTACTGCAAATTTAGCGAGGGTTGTATGAGACCAAAGCCGCGCACGCCAGAGAAAAGACCCCTGCACAACCGCGTAAAT
>CBFGXU010000043.1:0-16579 GCA_965652935.1 uncultured Nitrosomonas sp. | reverse complement strand
ATTGAAATTTAATCAGCAAGCTAACAAAATCATCATCAAAAATAAAAATCATGCCATATCAGAGAAGTATCAGTCCTGGAAGAAGTGGCTAGATACTCTATTGAAAACGCATAAAAATTAAGCGGCCAGATGATATTGTTTATTATACGCGTTACATGTCGAATCACGCATTATTCTAATTTGCATTAGAAACCGCGTTAATAATCCAATCCCAACCAGGGATGCTTTTAATCAATGCAGGGGCATTTTCAAGATTGTTTAGCGCAGCAACCAAATGATTTTCAAGAGCATCCATGCTCTCAAAAGCTCTGTTATGAAAATATTTCTCTCGCCATTCGTCCCAAATATGTTCTTGCGGATTCAATTCAGGTGAATAAGGCGGTAGAAATCTTACTGCCCCATAAGCATAAGTATATTGTTGCGGCACAGGCCGCATCGATGTATTCCGCTCCGCTCGCTTTTGCCATAAACTTTCTCCGTTGAAAAATAGTTAGACTGAAATTACTCATCTTACTCATGCACATTGGGAATTACGTCTGCAATATCAAATTCATTTGTTAGTTCTTGTTAATGAATTCACGAGGCATCATCCACCTCCACCAGATCTAATCTGAAGATTCCATCAGATGTGATTGGCTTGCCAAATTCTCTATCTGGAAAACTCCTGAGTGAGTCCTCTTCCTGCAAGGCAGATAGTTTTGCTCCTAGCGTAAGCAATGCCAGCCCAAGATCCTGTGCCTCATGTCCAAGTAATGTCAGCCTTAAAGCTGGACCACTTGATTTTTGCAGGGTGAGAAATAGGCACCCACCCATATCAATGCCGCGAAATTGTCCGATTTCCGCTTGAAGGATTGAGTCATCAGATTTTCTATGGCTGGTGCCCAAAATCCGGCGAAAATAGCTTTTATTGATTGAGTGTGCTTTATTCATCATCCTCTCCTCGGCGCTTTGCCGGAGCTGATGGGGCAGCTTCTCCAGGTGGCAAGGTCAACGTTTTCCCACTCCATGCTGAGGGATTCTTCCTGGATGGTCTCCAGATTGGTATAGATGCGGCGCACGCTGCCTCGGTTTTCTCCACTAAGCGTTCCAGAAGATCATCCGCTACCGATACATGCGGGCAGTCCCTACGCGCGAGTTCCTGCGCATCCGCAAGAACTGCGGGGTCTGCCGGGCACCAGTCCAGGATGCGGCCGTGAAGACGTTCCCAGGATTCAAATTTTTGCGACAAGTTTTCTTCACCGATGATGAGGATAGCGGCACAATTGCCTTCATACAGGCTGCGGATGGCTTCGACCAGGTTCTTATCCACCACATAGTCGAATTCATCAATGATGAGTGACCGGCCTAATTGCTCGAGCTGCGCTCTGCCGACTTGGGCCATGTCATAGACTGTGGTAAGCGCCTTTTTCTTTTCTACTCCCACCAGACTGATCCCGAGTGTCTTGCACATGTCGAGCAGCATGGTCTTTCTTGTCCCGTAATCGTCCGCTTGGACGTAATAAGTACGGTTTCTCGCGGTTACCCATGCAGCAGCCATGCTTTTGCCATAACCGGATGGGCTGTACATGACGACCAATCCCGGCTGGCCACACCCAAGTACATTGGAAATTGCGCGTTCCGCGATGGCGATATTCGCCAGCGGTGCAATCGCAAGGATGACTTTTGAGTTGATTTGCTGCATACTTAAAACTCCTGAGTAAAAGTAGTTGTAATTAACCTGTCAGCGCGCCAACGTTGACAGGTTTTCTTCTTGGCTTAGCGCTGCTTGTGCGCGATACGCCGAAGTCTTGGGATAGCCGTCATAAACCGCTGTTGCCACCTTTCCGTTAATTTCTCATTTGCACTTTCCCGGCCTTGGCGGCACGGGTGATCAGCATGTCTTTGACCAGCTCGGCTGTGCTCATCGGCAGTGCTTTTTTTAAGCGCTATGAATTCGTTGCATTTTGGTGCAATAGCTTCTTTCTGCAGGGCGCGGCCGAGGGCTGCAATTTCTTGTCTATCGATACCTGTGCGATCAGCGCATTCTGCTACATAAACGAATTTGCGGTCCCCGTAAATGATGATCCGGCCATGGCCGTTTGGATCCGGACAGATTTCAGCCTGTTTTCCGCAATATTCCGGCAGTGACAGCAGTGGATGGATAAAATCAGCCTTGTCATAGCGGATGCTTTTCCTGGTGATAGTCGGCATTCTCTTGGCTGGCTTGGCAGGCAGGATATCGAGCGAGCGCTCGTTCTGGATTTGACGCATTGCGGTGCCTGTCCACGATGTTATTTTTTTAAGCGGTGACATACCCAAGGATGAGTGCTCGTTCACACGTCATTTATCCAAGCATTGGTTAAACGCTGCATTTCCTCGGCTGTCATGAGAATGGCAGCCCGCGTTAATTGTTTGCTGGTTTCAGTGCGCAGTGTTTTGCTGAAGCTTATCATCGGGCGGCGTGATAACACGTCCTCCTTATCGCGTGTTGCATCTCAAGTCATTTGTGAGGGCTAACAAATCTCTAGAAGAAAGCCCTAAAGAAGGCCGTGATGATTGCTCGTTCGCAATCAGCAAGGATATGCAGTGATGGCAATTCCGTTTCATGATTTGCTTGTTAGTCCTCCGTTTCATCTGGCGAATGAGTAAATGTTCAGCTTGATAAAGGTGATATTGAGAAACTTATTAATCAGTTGCTTAATGCCAAGAAAATGATTGACTCGCCTGCAAGTGAAGTTCATTAACCAATGAATTCATGCGACCCCCAGAATGTCAATGTTATTTACATTGCTATTTTTTCTGGTCGCGTTAAACTTGTGCTTAGGCTTAAACCGTCTGAGTCCACGCTCACCTCTTCCTGATTTAGGCGTGCCATTTTCGTGGTAGCGGTTTGGCCAAATTTTCTGAGGTGTAGTTTAAATGCTCAGCAACTACCCGCTCATATCTTGGAAAAGAATGATTTAAACAGTTACGCAATACACCCATGCCGAGATCATACATTACAGATAACTGATTAAAGCTGGTTCCGGTTTTATGAACCACGGCGATTATGGCGGCGCGATGCCAGTATTTCAGGGCTAGTTTTTTCGGCATGTTTAACGAATTCTCTAGTTTGACATAACGGAACTGTAAACATTAACTGTATAACTGTCAATAATAAATTAATGGTAACAGTTAGATAACAGTTTATATACTAGGTGATTGATATTTAGAATTAATAAATATCTGTATCTTGAATTATTTTTAGACAGTTAGGTGGGTAGTTATGATTTCTGACTATATTGAAACTGAACGCGGGACAATTTTGCACAATGGACGAGAATATTTTTCTGCAACTTGGCTTGCAGAGTTGAATATTCCAAAATTTGCAAAGACGAGAGCCGGTGTCTACAAAACTGCAGCTAGAGAAAACTGGCCCGAAATACATGTACCTGGGCGAGGTGCAAAAGATGGCGTTAAATACTTTCTGGTGCCTGAAAAATTATTACAAAAAATCAATTCGATAATGCCCATCGAAAATAATTCTAAACATTACCCAGTCAGCAAAGCACCCCCATTAAAATTAGTCACAGGCAGCGGCGAACACAATAGCTTGTCTGTTCAAAGCCATTCCAATAATGATATGAGGATAAAGGATTTTCTTCCACTACCGAAATATGATCTTCAATTAACAACAGAAGGCCATGATCACGTCATTCATTCCGAGCAGATCGTGGATTATTTGGCTTTTAAAAAGGAGTGGTTAGAAATGTCTTTAGATGTACGTAATAATTGCTTAGCATTAATCACTATCAAAGATGATAGTATGGAACCTACTTTAAGAAGTGATGACCTGATTCTTACTGACGTGAGCAAATCTCACCTGGAAAATAATTCACTATACGTGCTGCAATTGAATAACGAGCTGATCGTTAAACGTATTCAGAAAAAAATGAACGGGAATGTCATTGTAAAAAGTGATAATCCTAACTATGAATCCGAAGAACTCGATGAATTAGCCGCGCAATCACTTCATATCATCGGAAAGGTTATTTGGTACGGACGCAGAATTTGATATTTTTGTCCTATTTCTGTGCCAAATAAGGCGCAAGATTTTATATTTTGTCTTTTTTGATATCTTGTGCCAATTGTTTTTTTTGTGAATTTTCCGCGTAAGTCTTTATTTACTTTTATTTGATTCGGTTTTTTTCAGGCTTATTATTTCCCTTTTATCCCGTGCCAAATAAAACACTTCTCACACTTAGAGAATATAATCCTAAGCGCTTTTTTATTTCTTATAAAAACAACTGTTTTACAATCCGTAATCCTCAATAGTATTCGGATAATTCATGAATTTTATTTCCACATTACATCACATTCTGCTTCAGCAGCCGCGGTAAGAAATTGGATCAACGGTAGAGCTCTATTAGCCATACTCACTGCCGGTGGTTTATCCTTATCATCTTCATCCTTAGCTGGTGATGATACTTTCTCTGCGTTTATAGCAGCTTTTAATCGGTCTAGCGCCAGAGGAACATCGGCTGCCAGAATAGCTCCCGGTATTGTCTTGCTGTGTCCCATCATTTCAATCAAAGTAAGCGCAACATCTTCAAACATAGTTATGTCAGCATAAGCATCCGTCGTAAATGTCACAAGCATATAATTTCCTCGAATAATAAAAATATACTGTTCTGGCTTGATTCCGAATTTTTTAGTTACAGGTTTTAATCAAGGTATTCAAAACTACTGATTCATCCCAGATTTTCCATAAGGAATTTCAAGGGTAAAAAAATGGGTGTAAATCTAGCGGAAAGAACGAATGTATTAGATTTATTCCTAAGACCATCAATCCACTCACGTTGTTTATTGCAACAGCTAGGTTAATAATCTTTTTTGGCCCTCACGAGTAATATATCCAGCCTTGGCAAAGAGCTTATAGCGCAGGGTTTTGAGTGTGTGCTGCACATCGGCTTTGTCTGAAACCGCATCGCTTCTCAATATCGCCTTACAAAACAACTCATCAAATTGTAAGCCAGCATCACTGTCAACAAAAGCGAGTACGCTGGTTTTGCGCCAGGGCTCATGCTTGGCACATTCTACTGGCTATGACGTACAACCTGAAAAGGCTACCCAGACTATTTGTTGCTCGTCAATCACACAACCATAGGAATATTTGTACCTTAAAAACCGAAAAGAGACGGCTTGGATTATTCTTGTTTTTCGAAGAAAATGGCTAAAATAACGGTTTTTCTGGCTTAACCGGAAAGCCACCGAATTCTGCATTCTTCCGATACGGCTACAGTTATTATTACTCGCCAGCTTCTTGTTGGGCATTCTTCTAATTCCAGCCATCTGCTCATTGGTTGTTTGTCTTATCATGATGGCTTTCTCATAATTTAAATGTGCTGAAATCTACTGATCAGGTTGCTGCGCCAGGCGAAAAACTAAAACACAACATAGGCCATGAGCAGATGATGATCAACCTGAATAGCTTATGCACAGCGGTTCAATTATCCAGCTCAGGGAAATAATAAGCCAGCGATTAACCAACACAGGCTTAACCAAGGCAATTAAATGATCTTCACGCTTCAAATAACGGACTCATCGGATACTCCAGTGCCTCTTTCATCGCCACTAGCGACAGCACCGCCTCCCGGCCGTCAATGATCCGATGATCATAAGACAAGGCCAGATAATTCATCGGACGGATCACGATTTGTCCGTTTTCGACCACCGGCCGTTCTTTGGTTGCATGGATGCCCAGAATGGCGCTTTGGGGCGGGTTGATGATGGGGGTGGACAGCATGGAACCGAATACGCCACCGTTGGTAATCGAAAAAGTGCCGCCGCTGAGTTCCTCAATAGTCAGCTTTCCATCTTGTGCACGCTTGGCAAAGTCGGCGATCTGTATTTCAATCTCGGCCATCGATAAACGGTCTGCATCGCGAATAATCGGCACTACCAATCCACGTGGACTGCCGATCGCAATGCCGATGTCGTAGTAATCATGATAAACAATGTCATTACCCTCCACGGAGGCATTGACAATTGGGTATTTCTTTAAAGCGGCAATCACTGCTTTGACAAAAAACGACATGAATCCCAGCTTGACGCCATGCTGCTTCTCAAATTCGGCTTTGTAGCGCGTGCGCAGGTCGATAATTGCCTGCATATTAACTTCATTGAATGTCGTTAGAATCGCCGCGGTGGATTGCGATTGCACCAGACGTTCAGCAATGCGCTGCCGCAACCGGGACATAGCAACCCTGCGATCAATACGACCGCCTGTTGTTGGCGTGACCTCCGGACCGGGTTTAACCTTATCCTTTCCGGCTTTGCTGGTAAGATACGCTTGTACATCCTCCTTAGTGATGCGTCCACCAAGCCCTGTGCCTTTGATTGCCGAAGTCTCTACCGCCTTCAGGTTGTTTTCTTCCGCCAGTTTGCGCGCGGCCGGCATCAGCATCGGTATTGCTGTATCGACTTCTTCAGGGTGGGTCTTTTCGGCGCTTTTGATGGCAGACGCCTCAGCCTGCTTACCAGCAGCGGGTTTTGATTCGAGCTGATCATCCGATTTACCGGCTGCTTCCGTCTCAATGGTGGCGATGACTTCACCACTGACAACGGTTGTCCCATCCTTTTTCAAAATTTCGGTCAATACACCGGCACTCGGCGCAGGTAGTTCAAGCACCACCTTGTCGGTCTCGATATCGATCAGATTTTCCGACCGATTGACATAATCTCCTGTCTTCTTATGCCAGGATACTAAGGTAGCTTCCGCTACTGATTCAGATAACATGGGTACTTTGACTTCAACTCGCATGGTGGGCGCCCTCTTTTCAAATTTTATCTCTGAATGCTGCCACGATTAACTCATTCTGCGTAAATCGATGCCTAGCCGTATAACCCACTGCCGGCGAGGCTGAAGAGGCCCGCAGTGCATATCCCAACACCTGATCTGGTTTCATATGGCGTAGCAAATAGTGTTGAATGCGATGCCACGCTCCCTGGTTACCCGGCTCTTCCTGACACCAGATCACCTCCCTGGCATTATTGAAGCGATCGATTTCAGCTTGAAACTCTTCATGGGGAAACGGATAAAGTTGCTCCAGCCGAATGATCGCCATATTACTTATTTGATGCTCTTTTCGATAGGCCATCAGCTCATAATAAACCTTCCCGCTACAGGCAATGATCCGTCTTACTTTTTCAGGATCCAGATGCTCCACTTCGGAAATGACCGGATAAAAATGACCATGCGCCAACTCTTCCAGGCTCGACACGGACTCTTTATGCCGCAACAAACTTTTAGGGCTCATAATGATCAGCGGCTTGCGCAGCGGGCGGATCAGTTGCCTGCGCAGCATATGGAACATCTGCGCTGGGGTGGAAGGTACGCAGACTTGAATATTGTAATCTGCGCATAACTGTAAAAAACGTTCCAGTCGCGCTGAAGAGTGCTCCGGGCCTTGCCCCTCATAACCATGCGGCAGCATCATCACTAGCCCGCACAAACGCCCCCATTTGGCTTCACCGGATGCGATGAACTGGTCAATTACCACCTGGGCGCCATTGGCGAAATCGCCAAATTGCGCTTCCCAAATCACCAATTCATTCGGTTGCGTGGTGGCATAACCATACTCAAAGCCCAACACCGCCTCTTCCGATAACATCGAGTCAATGACGACAAAGTCCGGTTGTTCGGGAGAAATGTGACGCAACGGCACATAAATACGCTCATTCTGATCCGCTGCCACCTGGTCATGTAATACGGCATGGCGATGAAAGAAAGTACCACGACTTGAATCCTGGCCTGATAATCTGACCGGATAACCTTCTTTCAGCAGAGCAGCGTACGCCAGGCTCTCCGCCATACCCCAATCCAACGGTAACTCTCCATTTCCCATCAAGCGCCGGTCTGCAATGATCTTTTCCACTCTTGGATGCAGTCTGAAGCCTTCGGGAAGATCAGTCAATCGTTGGGCAAGCTGTTTCAGGGTTTGAATTGAAATACCTGTCTTAACTTTCTTATTCCATTTGAACGGCTTAAAGAAAGGTTCCCAATTGATGGTATAAGGAGACTGATAGTCATAGTGAACGTTTTTGTTTGGATTGACCCCCTCATCCATGGTATCACGATAAGCTTGCACCAGATTATCTGCGTCTTCCGGTTGAATAACACCTTCTGCCACAAGCTTATCGGCATAGCTTTTCCGGTTACCCGGATGCTTACTGATGATCTGATACATCTTGGGCTGCGTCACCATCGGCTCGTCCTGCTCATTGTGACCAAGCCGGCGAAAACAAACCAAATCAATAACGATATCTTTATGAAACTGCATGCGAAAATCAAACGCCAATTCAGCCACCATCACGACTGCCTCCGGATCATCGCCGTTGACATGAAAAATAGGTGCTTCGATCATTTTGGCAACATCGGTACAATATAAGGTAGAACGACTGTCGCGCGGATCCGATGTAGTAAATCCGATCTGATTGTTGATGATAATATGTATCGTACCGCCGGTGCTATAACCGCGAGTTTGAGACAAGTTGAGGGTTTCCATCACAACGCCCTGCCCGGCAAAGGCTGCATCACCGTGAATCAATACCGGTATCACCCGATCACCCAGCTTGTCGTTTAAAAGATGCTGACGGGCGCGCACGGAACCCTCGACCACTGGATCTACAATTTCCAGATGAGAAGGATTGAAAGCCAGCGCTAACCGCACAACACCCTCCTGTGTTTTTATTGCGGAAGAAAAACCCTGATGGTACTTAACATCGCCTGATGGCAGGTTCTGCAGTTGTTTTTCCTCAAATTCGCGGAAAAGGTCAGCCGGCATTTTTCCCAGCGTATTCACCAGAACATTCAGTCTGGCACGATGCGCCATGCCCATCACAATCTGATGAACATGCGCTTTGCCGGCTTTATGAATCAAACAATCGAGCAGGGGGATAAGACTCTCGTTACCCTCTCCGGAAAAACGCTTCTGTCCGACATAACGGGCATGAAGATATTTCTCGAGTCCCTCCGCTGCAGTCAGCCGCTCAAGAATATGACGTTTATAATCATCGGGATAATCCGGGTGGGATCGCTGGCCTTCCAGACGTGCCTGTATCCAGCGTTTCTGTTCAACTGAAGAAATATACATATACTCAGCACCGACAGAACCACAATAGGTTTCACGCAAAATCTGCAGAATTTCTCGTAGCTTGGCGCGCTCAGGACCAACTAAGGAACCGGTATTAAATACCTTATCCATATCCGCTTCAATAAATCCGAAGTGAGCAGGGTCCAGTTCGGGCACATCAGGTTGTGGGTTGAGCCCGAGGGGATCCAGCCTGGCTTGATTTAAACCCAGATACCGGTACATGTTGATGAGCTGCAATACAGCCACCTGCTTACGAGCATCAGTATCAGCAACTACCACATCGGTTAACGCTGTCTGAGCTTCAATACCGGAAGCCTTTGCGGCCGGCACCACGACAGGCGTACTGCCGACTGGAATTAGGGGCTGTCTGGTTGCAGCATCCGACTGCTTAGTCAGCTGATCAAAGTATTCACGCCACGCTAACGCAACAGCATGCGGATTATGCAGATATTCTTCATAAACTGCTTCTATAAACGAAGCATTTGCAGCGGATAGCAGGGAATCATCAAACAATTGCTTGTTCATAATGGCAGCCTTAGATAAAAGCTATTTTCTTGCATACGAACTAGGAACATCCCGCATGGTGGTACCGGTATACAGTTGACGCGGACGGCCGATCTTGTAAGCTGGATCAGAAACCATCTCACTCCACTGTGCAACCCATCCCACGGTTCTTGCCATTGCAAAAATAGCGGTAAACATGCTGGTGGGTATCCCTAGCGCGCGCTGCACAATACCGGAATAGAAATCAACATTCGGGTAGAGTTTGCGGGAAATAAAATAGTCATCTTCCAGCGCGATTTTCTCGAGTTGCAAAGCCAGTTTAAATAAGCGGTCATTTTGTAACCCCAGTTCATTTAAAACCTCATGGCAAGTTTCGCGCATCAGTTTTGCCCGGGGATCGAAATTCTTGTAGACCCGATGGCCAAAACCCATTAATCGATAGTTGTCGTTTTTATCTTTGGCACGTTTTATATATTCATCAATGCGTGAAACATCGCCAATTTCTTCCAGCATATGCAGACAGGCTTCATTGGCACCGCCGTGCGCAGGTCCCCATAAACAGGAGATACCTGCAGAAATACAGGCAAAAGGATTGGCACCGCTGGAACCAGCCAAGCGGACTGTTGATGTGGAAGCGTTCTGTTCATGGTCCGCATGCAAAATTAAAATCCGATCCAACGCACGGACAATCACAGGATTCGCTTCATATTCTTCGCTAGGTACCGCGAACATCATATGCAGGAAGTTCTCCGCATAACTCAAGCGATTCTGTGGATAGATAAACGGCTGGCCAATATTGTATTTATAAGCCATTGCCGTAATCGTAGGTAATTTTGCGATGAGCCGGAATGCGGATTGTTCCCGGTGAGAAGGATCGGAAATATTCAAAGCCTCATGATAAAACGCAGACAAGGCACCTACCACGCCCACCATGACCGCCATGGGATGCGCGTCACGTCTGAATCCACTATAAAACCTGACCAACTGTTCATGTAACATCGAATGGTTTTTAATTGCGCGGTCAAATCCCGATTTCTGTTCCGGGGTGGGTAATTCACCATTCAGCAGCAGATAACAGACATCGATAAAATCACACTGTGTCGCAAGCTGCTCGATGGGGTAGCCACGGTATAACAAAATACCCTTGTCACCATCAATAAAGGTGATGTTAGAGCTGTTGCTGGCGGTGGACAGATATCCGGGATCATAGGTAAACATCCCGCTTTTTGCGTGCAGTGTGCGGATATCAACCACATCAGGCCCCATCGTTCCAGATAAAACGGGTAATTCGATGGGTTCACTGCCATTGTTAAGATTTAAAGTTGCCACGCCCTTTTGTGCCATTTCTACTTCTCCACTTGTTGCGTACAATTAACTATATGGTATGCACGATTAGAAGGTTTCAGAACCGAAAAATACCCGTGAAATCTAGCTTTTTTGTAGTAATTCCAATACCGGCCGCAAGTTATCATTTGTGATGACTTGTTTTCTCGTAATTAAATCCCACAAATCATTGTCCGGTAAGGCGAGCAGCTGTTCAAATTGCTCCAACCCTTGTTCATCCAACTGCATGTAATACCGATCCATAAAACGCAGCAAAACGATATCCAACTCAAGCAAACCGCGCCGACATCGCCAGCGCGCACGCTCGAATTGCTTCATACCATTCTTTTAACCATCATATTCTTGATCTTGCCAATTGCCTCAGTCGGATTTAATCCTTTAGGACATACATCGACGCAATTCATGATGGAGTGGCAGCGAAACAACCGATAGGGATCTTCCAGATTATCCAGTCTCTCTGCAGTCGCCTGATCCCGGCTATCGGCAAGGAAGCGGTAGGCCTGCAACAATCCTGCAGGTCCTACGAATTTATCCGGATTCCACCAGAAAGAAGGGCAGGCCGTCGAACAACAAGCACATAGAATACATTCATAAAACCCATCCAAAGCAGCTCGCTCCCCGGGTGACTGTAACCGCTCCGTTTCAGGGGGAGGATCATTGTTGATGAGGTAGGGCTTAACGGAATGATACTGTTGAAAGAACTGTGTCATATCGACAATCAAATCACGAATTACCGGCAAGCCGGGCAGAGGATGTATTTCCACCGGCTCTCTTAAACTGCTGATCGGGGTGATACACGCCAGTCCGTTACGGCCATTAATATTCATGGCATCTGAACCGCATACCCCCTCGCGGCAGGAGCGGCGCAGGCTCAGACTGTCATCGATCGTTTTAATGCGGAGCAATGCATCCAGCAACATCTTGTCAGTAGCCGCCAACTGCACATCGTAATCGCGCATGTAAGGTTTTTCATCTTTATCGGGATCGTAGCGGTAAATAGAAAATTTCATTACTGGCTCCGGATGATTTGAAAACGATTCAATCTGTAACGCCATAATCAACAGCGCACAAGCACAATACCGACTTGGTACTGAATTAGTATATCTGGAAACACTGCAAAAAATATACTAATAAATAGGCTATGCAGTAATACTCTTATTCTTGAGAAAAGATTCTGCCATTAATCAATACCGTTTAAGGAACCAGGCTATACCGATGCGTTGCACTGTTCATTAATATATGCCTTGATAACCTGCACATCAGCGTCCTTAATCACATAACGTTGTGGCAGATCTTCCAGATTTTCAAAACCGGCCGGACGCCCGGGTTCCTGACCGATAGCTTCAGTAATACTTTCAGCAAATTTTGCGGCTTGTGCTGTTTCCAGGCAAATCAAAGGAATATCCGCTTCACGATGTGCCAAGCCGACTTTCAACCCATCCGCTGTATGCGTATCCACCAGCACATGATAGCGCTGATAGATTTCCCGTATCGTGGTCATGCGCGCCGCATGATTACTGCTGCCTGATACAAAACCATAGTCTTTTATTTTTGCAAAAAATGATGTGGTTGACAGATCAAGTGCCTTGCCTTTAGACACTTGCGCCCATAATTCAATTACTTGATTCGAATTTCTGCCCGTCAGATCGAAAATAAAGCGCTCGAAGTTGGAAGCCTTGGAAATATCCATTGAAGGGCTGCTGGTGTGTTTTGTTTCCGCCGTTGTGCGCGGCCGGTAAATGCCGGTTCTAAAAAACTCGTCCAGTACGTCATTCTCATTGGTCGCCAGAATCAGATGCTTAATCGGCAATCCCATCATGCGCGCCACATGACCCGCGCAGATATTGCCAAAATTGCCGGATGGCACAGCAAATGACACTTGTTCATCATTGCTTTTGGTAGCGGCAAGATAACCCTTAAAGTAATACACCACCTGCGCCACAATCCGCGCCCAATTGATCGAATTGACTGTACCGATCCGATGCGCTTGTTTGAAAGCATGGTCATTACTGACTGCCTTCACAATATCCTGGCAATCATCGAATACACCGCGGATTGCAATATTAAAAATATTTTTATCCTGCAGCGAGAACATCTGCGCCGTCTGGAAACGGCTCATCTTGCCCAGCGGGGATAGCATGAAAACACGAATCCCCCGCTTGCCGCGCATGGCGTATTCCGCGCTGGAACCGGTATCACCCGATGTCGCACCGAGTATGTTTAATTCATCGCCTGTTTTGCCGAGCTGATACTGAAACAGGTTGCCCAGCAATTGCATAGCAATATCCTTGAATGCCAATGTCGGGCCGTTGGATAGTTCCAAAATATGCAGGCCAGGTTCCAAGGTTTTCAGCGGTGTGATTTCGGCATTGCCGAATATTTCAGGGGTATAGGTTCGGTCGAGGATTTTGTGCAAATCTTCGGCGGGAATATCATCGACAAAACGGGAGAGTATTTCAAAGGCAAGCGACTGATAGCTCAATCCGCGCCACGCATCCAATTCTGCTGCTGTGATTTGTGGATAGGTTTCCGGCATAGCCAGTCCACCGTCTGAAGACAAACCGCTCAACAGTATTTCGGAAAAAGATTTAGGTGGCATCCCGCCACGGGTTGAAATATAACGCATGTTTAACTTTAATTGATTAAATAGCGGCTATTGATTTGCATCCAATGAATATCCGCACGAAATTGGCAGCACTGCCTTAATTATTCAATTCTTCGATCCGAATGCGGATCACCTTGTCTGTGACCACTGGCAATGATTCAATGCGGGCAATGGCCGCGTTGATATTTTTCTCCACTGTCAGGTGCGTGAGCATAATGATGCTGACCCTGTCTGAATCATGCGCTTCCTTTTGAATCATGGCGCTGATGGAAATATTATAATCCGCCACGATACGGGTAATCTCTGCCATCACGCCTGGTCTATCGATCACCTGCATTCTGAGATAATACGAAGTTTCTACCTCTTCCATTGGTATTACCGGCGTATCTGACAATAAATCCGGTTGGAATGACAGAGTCGGAACACGATGCATCGGATCCGCCGTTTGCATGCGCGTCACATCCACCAGATCAGCAATCACCGAACTGGCAGTCGGTTCAGCACCTGCACCAGCGCCGTAGTAAAGTGTTGCACCGACTGCATCACCTTTGACCACCACGGCATTCATCACGCCCTCGACATTGGCAATTAAACGCCGCACCGGAATTAAGGTGGGGTGCACACGCAGTTCGATGCCTTTCTCCACTCGCTTGGTAATCCCCAACAGCTTGATGCGATAGCCGAGTTCTTCGGCATAACGAATGTCTTCCCCGGTCAGCTTGGTAATGCCTTCGGTATAAACTTTGCTGAATTGCACCGGTATGCCAAATGCAATTGCCGCCATCAAGGTGATTTTATGGGCTGCATCGATGCCTTCAATGTCAAACGTGGGATCAGCCTCGGCATATCCCAGCTTTTGCGCCTGTTCGAGGACCTGAGCGAAGGATAATCCCTTCTCACGCATTTCGGACAAAATAAAATTCGCGGTACCGTTGATGATGCCGGCAATCCAGATGATACGATTAGCGGTCAATCCTTCACGCAGTGCTTTGATAATAGGTACGCCGCCTGCCACGGCAGCTTCAAATGCCACGATTACACCCTTCGCACGCGCTGCGGCGAATATTTCGGTGCCATGATTGGCCAGCAGTGCTTTATTGGCAGTGACCACATGCTTGCCTTGCGCAATCGCCTCCAGTATCAGGTCTTTGGCGATCGTTTGACCTCCAATCAGCTCAACCACAATATCGATATCGGGGTGCGTGGTGACTTCATGCGCATTATCGGTGACAATGACACCTTGATCTGCCAGTTTGCGGGCTTTGGCCAGATCCTTATCGGCGATCATTTTAACGACGATTGCGCGTCCCGCGCGACGAGTTATTTCTTCCTGATTGCGTTTGAGAACCGTGTACGTGCCACCGCCAACCGTACCAACGCCGAGTAAGCCAATATGAATGGGTTTCATAAAATTCGAAAGTTAAAAAAACGGATTGTATCGCCTGCCGGATTATAGGGGCCGGAAGGCAAGAAATAAATAGTAAATCATGCTTTGATTATGTTTGATGGCGTTTCCGATAGCGCTGCAAAAAATTCGCGATACGCCCTATGGCTTCCGTCAGATCATCGGCATTGGGTAAAAACACCACACGGAAGTGATCGGGGTGATGCCAGTTAAAACCGGTACCCTGCACCAGCAGAACCTTTTCTTCCAGTAACAGATCCAGCACAAATTTCTGATCGTCCTCAATCGGATAAATTTCAGGATCCAGACGTGGAAACAAATACAGGGCGGCCTGTGGCTTAAAACAGCTCACGCCCGGGATATCCGTCAATAAATTCCATGCCGTGTCGCGCTGACGCATCAGCCGACCGGTTGGCAGTGTCAGATCATAAATACTTTGATAACCGCCCAGCGCCGTCTGAATGCCAAATTGCGACGGCACATTGGCGCATAACCGCATGGAAGCCAGCATATTCAACCCGGCAATGTAATCACGCGCATGGTTCTTTTCTCCGGAAACCACGGCCCAGCCGGAGCGAAAACCAGCCGCACGGTAGTTTTTTGATAAGCCATTGAAGGTCACAAACAACACATCATCGGCCAAGGAAGCGATCGACGTATGTACTGCCTGCTCGTACAAAATCTTGTCATAAATTTCATCCGCATAAATGATCAATTGACGCCGACGCGCGATTTCAATGATCTCCAACAGCAATTCCTTTGGATATAACGCACCGGTAGGGTTATTCGGATTAATGATGACGATGGCGCGTGTTCTGGGCGTTATTTTGGCGCGAATATCATCCAGATCGGGTAGCCACCCCGATGCTTCGTCACACAGATAATGCTTTGCCACGCCCCCGGAAAGCACAACCGCAGCCGTCCATAACGGATAATCCGGCATTGGAATCAACACTTCATCGCCATTATCCAGTAGCGCCTGCATTGTTAAAACCACCAACTCGGATACACCATTGCCAATAAAGATATCATCCAGTTGTACATTCTTGATCTGTTTTTCCTGCGTGTAATGCATGATCGCCTTGCGCGCGGCAAACAGGCCTTTGGAATCGCAATAGCCTGAAGCATCCGATAGATTGCGAATGACATCCTGCAAGATTTCCTCCGGCACATCAAAGCCAAACGTCGCCGGATTGCCAATGTTGAGCTTGATAATGTGATGGCCTTCTTCTTCCATTTGCTTCGCGCGCTCCATGACCGGACCACGAATGTCATAACACACATTGGCGAGCTTGCTGGATTTTAAAATTGGACGCATGATCAGAGATCTATAGAAAATTGCAATATGCTAATTTCAGGTAATTCATCAGAGGATGCATTATATACGCAATCACGGTGATTCCGGTAATGAGCTAACAGGAACCTGATTCACGTATTACCAATAAAATTCAAACCTGCCAGCTGATGATGCGATTATTTTTCCGTACGTGATGGAAGCCTCCTATGCTCGGTTCTCGGATGTTGTGTCATTTGGCAGGCACGACGAAAAACCAGTAACGTTCGCTGCGCATTGCCCAGAACGGTATCGTGGGGATAACCTCCCTTGCA
>CBFGXU010000042.1:0-16628 GCA_965652935.1 uncultured Nitrosomonas sp. | reverse complement strand
GTATGCAGTGTCATGTGGAAATGACCGAGCGCATGGTGCGCGACTGGTGCAGCGTGGGCGCCGAAGAACTGGCTAGCCTGAATGAACCATCGGTGCAATCGATGGATGAGATTGAAAAGGACTTGCCCGAACGCGTGGCTGAACTCAATGCGGTTGCAAAACGCCTGTATCGCAAATGGATCACCAATTTGAAATAACCAGGCTGAGGACCATTTCAACCGTAATAAATCAATCCAAAATACGCTCACCCAGCAATAGCGCCAGGAATTTTTCGCGGGTAGCACTGGATGAATCCCGATACAGCGTATATTTCGCATGCTGATCCGGCTGTTCCGGGTTAATCTCAATGCCCCATAAAGGGGCTACGGTCATCGGTAAGTTGGAATAACGCACATCCACGAGGATATTAGGCTGTTCCGGGCGAATCGCGACCATTCCTGCCGAGAAATGACTAAAGCGCGCGATATCATGAGCCAGCACCGATGAAGTAGGCAGCGTGCTCAAATCACGCTCCAGTACAAATTTTTCAACCGATTCTCCAGGATAAATGCGAAGCTTAGAAAACAAACCGACCCGGATGGCATCCACATATAATTTACCTTCAAATTGATAGATCGAGCGCCATAACACCAGATTGGCGAGCGTGGGCTTCACCAGCAACTCTTCAGCGTGATGTCCCCTTTCTACCACCAATCTTTGGGCTACGGCTTCCGCCCGTTGTGATTGCACCCAGCCAAACGACAGGTAAGCTGCGGCCAGCAATAATCCTACACGCGCCGCCGTATAGGTATATTTCTTGAAAGCAACAATCATGGCCACCAGTAAGATCAGCGTGAAAGCAGGATCCACCACAGAAATAATATTGAACGCCACGCGCGCATCGCTCACTGGCCATAATAAATGCGTGCCGTAGCTGGTAAAGGCATCCAGCACGCCACTGAGACAATAACCGAGCAAAGCAAATAAATACAGTCGGGAAAAAGGCAAACGCTTGCGCAAAAAAGGCCACAGCAGCAGCGCCGCAATCAGGGCGCCTAACGGCACAAAAAACAGTGAGTGAGAAAAATGTCGATGAAACTCGATATTCAACAGCGGATCATTTTCTGATTGAATCAGAATATCAGCATCGGCGACCAGGCCAGCAAAAAATCCGATCCCGGTTGCCATGCGCATTTCTTGTTGCCTGGCGCCCGATTGGGCCATCGTGGCACCGAGTAATCCTTGAGTCAATAAGTCCATAATTTTAAAAGCAGGTACGAAAATTATTTTTAAAATGACGTATAGTATAGAAAAGATGAAGGGTTTGAGTGCGATTTATTCTTGTTGCCTTTGTTAAAGCACAAGGAAATAAGGAAAAATAATGAGTAAACATTTAAAAAACTGGTTGCTGATTCTGGCCAGCCTTATCATTATCGCCGGAGCTGGTCTTTACGTGTTTCGCCATTCGCTGCTGGAAGCACTGATTAGCGAGCAACTACGCAAGCAAAATATTCCGCTACAATCCATTTCGGAACTGGATGTTTCATTCAAAGCCTTGCGATTGCATGGTTTGACAGCAGGCGCTGACAAGGAACTGCGTGTTGACAAAATCCTGATAACCTGGGATTTTAGTGATCTGCTTGCCGGAAAACCTTTTGCGGTGGAAGTCAGCGGTTTGCAAATTATACTCGATCTAAGCAAGAAACCTCTTCTTTTAGACTCCCTGCAATCTATGGCTTCAGCCACAGAGAATGATTTGCCAATCCCCTGGCTGCCTGTTCTTTCCTTACGGGATTCAGCGATTCGTCTCCATTCAACAGCAGGTAATATGACCGTAGCACTATCCGGAGATATCACGCCAGGCCAAGCGGGAATTCAGGCAATACATCTCGGCGCCATCGTTTCAGGCTCAGTCGCTCAAACCAAAGCCATGCTGGGTGCAACGCTGGATAGGCAGGGCCATGTGCAGGGTAAAATCACTGTCTCAGAAGGCATGCTCAACTTACCCGAAATCCAAATTTCCAGCTTTGCGGGTGAAACAACTTTTGCACTCGCGGCAGGGCATCTGCAACAGATTGAGACCGAATTCATGGTATCAGATATTCATCTGTCCGCAATCACGCTGCCAGGGTCGGTTCCTGAACAGGCATTCAAGCTGGATAATATGACCATACGCCAGATTATGCTTAAAGGAAACGCTCACGGATCACCTTTGAGCGGAGAATTAGATCTGAATGTCGTTGGCGGCCAATTGGCGGCGGAATCTGTAACCATTCAGCAAATGTTCATTTCACTGCCGCTACAGGTAGGCTTCCATCAGAAAATCGCTCGTATAGGCTTGAGAGATCCCGGGCAGATCAGATTTGGCAAAATTGACTCCAGCTATGATCTGATCCTCCAGGGTCCGTTGGGTTTTTCTATTTCCCAGGCGAATATTGAATGGAAAGAAAATATACTCAAACATCATATCGCCGTGATACCCACAAATTTTACCTTACTGGCAAAGCAAGAAAAATCTCCGGCGATTGAAGCAAAGATCCGCCCTGGAGAGATTGCGTTGCGTGGACAACTCGATGCCAATAAAGAATATCACGGGGAAGTTACCCTCAGCAATGCCGCGCTGTTGCTACCACAATCCCACCTGCAAGTAAAAAATATCTCAGCCGATCTGCTTCTTAATACTACAAAAGCCAATAAAATTGCTGACTTCACCATCGGTCAACTGCAGCATCTGGCACCCGAACCTCTGTTTGCCCCGTTGTCCATTTCCGGCAGCATCAGGAACGAAGCCGTTGATGGGAAACCAGCGATGTATGTATTGGATATTGTAGGCGGCGTGCCGAATTTACGTTATTTAAAAATCACTGGCAAACACGCATCCGATAGCGGTAATGGCATGCTAAAGGCAGAGATTGTTCCGTTACGCTTTGCGCCGGATGGTTTGCAACCGGCTGCGGTTTCCCCTCTTCTAGAGTCGTTGGATAATGTCAGCGGCTTGTTCAGCGCGAGTGCATTATTTAGTTGGTCCAATAAAGAGGTTCGTGACAGCCATGGCGCGGTTAAGTTACAGAATGTATCGTTTGCACGCGAAGCCGCGAAAATCGACAATCTGAATGTAACACTCCATTTAGAAGATTTATTATCCCCCAGCAGCCGGCCCGGACAAGCCATTACGGTCCAACGCATCGATTTAGGCGTTCCTTTGGAAAATCTGTTGGTTTCTTATCAAATTGAAGATGGAGAATCACCCCGCATCATTCTTGAAAAAGCGCAGTTTTCCATGATGGATGGGATGGTGTCATTGGCACCGACGGTCATCAATCCGGCTTCTGCCCGCTCCGATATCTTGATACACATCGATACTCTCGATCTCACAACCTTTTTTGATCTGATTCAGGTTAAAGGTCTCACGGGAAGCGGGCATCTCGATGGCGATATTCCGATTATCCTGGAAGATAACCAGGTCACGATTAGAAATGGCCATCTCGCAGCCAAAGCACCCGGCATCCTGCGCTTCAAATCAGAAAAAGCTTCGCAGCTATTGACCAGTGCAGGTGAGGAAATAAATCTGTTACTGGAAGCGCTACAGGATTTTCACTACACAGAATTAACACTGAATCTGGACAAATCGGTCACGCATGATTTAATAGCCAAGCTCTCCTTGTTAGGGAGCAATCCAAAGGTGAAAAAGGGACGGTCTTTTCGTTTGAATATCAAACTGGAAACAGATATTGACAAGATCCTGGAAACTATCAATCAAGGATATAATTTATCCCATGAAATTCTGCGCGGTTCATTAAGGCTCCATTAAGTTATACTGCGCTACATTACAGTCATGAAGCAAATTAAAGCTCATTAAAAGGAATGCAATCATGCGCCACATTGATCAAATGGCAGATGCCATACTTGCTAAAGCATTACTGACTCTCTGCTGCTTGTTAATGACTGCCTGCACACCTACAGTGAGAGTCGATCCTCCCGAGGAACCGATCACTATTAATCTCAATATCAAGCTGGATGCTGATATTCGAGTAAAGCTTGAAGAAGAAGCTAAAAAAGATATTGCCGCCAATCCTGGCATCTTCTAGTGTTACCAGATAAAGGAGAATAATCACATGCCCAATGTTCCAAATAGGATCATCACAAGACCCATATGGGGAATTATGAATGCCATTCTGCTGGCATGGTCACTTTGCGGGGCATCTGCATGGGCTGATAGCCTGGAAAGCTTACGCGCATCCGGCGCTATCGGGGAAAGTTATAATGGCTATGTAATAGCGAGAGACCCTGCTGCAAAGGCTGAAGCCGATGCGATTAACGCCAGACGCAGCGCGATTTATCAGGAAAAAGCCGCTGCCCAGGGCATAGACATTGAACAGGTGGGGAAAGTGTATGCAGAAGAAATTATCCGGCAAGTCCCGCCAGGCACCTGGATTCAAATCAACGGGCAATGGAAAAAGAAGTAGCCAAAATGCTCATCATGACATGTTTCACGACTGCCAAAGCCTGTAAGAAATCCAATCCCTTACACGGGATCATTATTTTTCTGTAAACCAGATATCACCGTACCAAGCTGTAGCCCTTCCACCTGTGTTATCCGTGTCGGTCATGATGGCCACGGCATCGGCTTGCCCCGGCTCTTCACCGAAGACACGCCGGTAATCAGCACGCACGTCCCGGCGCTCGATGATCCATTGACCAGTCCGATCAGAGCCTGATTCTATCGCAATCATGTGTGCATTTCTGGTAAAGGCGTTGGACCAGCTGCTGCCAACCGGCTGCTTATTCGACCACACATAATTGATGGCACGGGTGCGCCAAAACAGCAAGCCGCCGGAAAATACCACATAAACTCGAGCTGGATAATCATCACCTGCGCGAGTGCGCTCATCGTTACCTGCCAATATATTGCCAACCTTCCATCTCCAGTTAAGGATAGGTGTTTTGTCGAGATCGACGCTGACTTCGCGATAACGCCCCGAAGCCGTCGCATTGCTGTCAGCACGCAAGGCAAGCTGCCCATCCGAGTTCTCCAGCGCATAGCGGGTTTCGCCAACAAAAGCTTTTGTCTGCCATTCACTTAGATCACCTTGTGAGAAACGGGCGATATCTACACGCTCACCTTCCGCCCATGACATAGCCGGCAGACTGATTATCATCCAGAATAAGAATTTCCCCATGCGTTATTGCGCCTTCTCAAATAGCGATTCGATGAGAAACGCATCGTCAAAATGACGACGTCCGTTAAAAGCAGTGGCATGACGCCCCCATTGGCGCATTGCACCGGGTGAACGGATACCCATCGGCCACAGAAGAAAGCGTTCCGGTCGCTCCGTTCCAGCGATCAGACCATATTCACCGAACAAGCTGCGATACCCTTCATCCGCAGGTAATGAGCGCAATTCATCATAGTCCTCCCACGCCAGCGGCTGACTCGCCTGTAGCACCGATGGCTGGCCGCTTAGCCTATTATCGTGATAAACCCGCTGGATGAAATGAGTACGGGAAGCAATGCGCAGCACCAGCGGTTGCTGCTCGGGCGCCGTTTGCGGTAGCAGTGGCGCTTCAAAAAAGACAGAAGACAGATCTTTACGCAAGCGGAGTGGATAGCTCAAGAAAAATTGATGGTAGCACCCGCAGTTATGGATAGTATCGTAAAGCCAAGGCTTTCCATCCGGCCCTAAAGTTACCCGCCAGTTAATGCCGTCGAGTTTGCCTGCATAGATGTCATTTCCCGGACGCGCTGGAAACCAGACAATGTAATTAAGCTGCAGCAGCACCTGATTGCCGAAACGTGTATGTGAAATCTTGTGATAGAGTGTTGGATGAGTGATGTCTATCACCGGTTCGTTCGTCCAGCGTACCCTGCCGATATAATCATTTTCGTCTGCAACATCCACTTCCCATATCGGTGCAAACATGGCAAAAAGTTGCTTCAATTCAGCATTTGTCGGCAACGGAATCCCCAGCGAGTCATGCGAACGATGCAGAATATCGCTGATTTGATGGGCATTTAGAATTTTAGGCTTATTAGGTAATGGAATGCCTGTTGCTGCGGTGGTTGGTGCAGGTGGCACCCAACGCACCAGTTTACCCGTAACGGGCAGCGATGCGAGCGGCGTGGCGAAGGTATCATGTGTTCTGCTATGCCATACGGATATGCCGACAGAAACAAGGGGAGCAGTAATTGGATAAAGCCCCAATACCTGCCACCAGGTCACGTAGTCATCCGGAATGCGAACGGCTTCGCGCAGCCGGACAGGAAGTGTCGTACCCGGCCTCATTAGATCAACCATGATTAATAAATCACGGCAACTGTTGAGTTCATCAAGTACAGCATCTTTTTGCCGTCCACGCTTGGCGGTGAGAGATAAATTGCGTAACTCTAATGCACGCGCTCGAGCATCAAGATCAGCCATATGGTCAATCCATGCTGACCACTGTGGTGATGCATCGCTGAGTTCGTGACTGAACGATGACAGCAGGCGTGTCGTGCGGAGATAGGGAAAACCTTGAATTCTTGATGAGCCATAGTCACGCATACCTGCATCGTCAATAGCAGCGTCAACCTCTTCATACAAAGCCCGGCAGTCTGTCTGAGTGATATTTATCGGTGCAGCCATGGGTGCAGCTGTTCTAGTGTCTATGGCAACACAACCAGTCAGAAACAGCACGCTACAGATCAGAACTACCTGCATCATCGGCATCAAGCATTTTGAATGTTCGAATTTATTCATGAACTTTTCCCCGCTATGCGATTGCTTATTGCTCACTGTGTACTCATCAACGCTGAAGAAATATGCGCTATATCAAATTACAATACCGTCATCACATTGGGTATGTATTATTAATTCATTTCTTGTTTAATCAAGCTTAGATTAAAAAGCTTTCCTTGTCGAAAATAATGCGTTAATCTTTTTTAAAGCTTATTATTTAAGGAGAAGAGAAACAAGATTATTATTCGTCTCATAGTGTTATTGGATTTTCGTATTGGATGTATGTTTTTCAGAATACGCTGCCAGGATGAAATAGACAGTATGTCCTTTCAGCGGGAGTTTCCTGGATTTTCCATATTCCTCAGCTAAGAGAATTTGGCTAAGGAAGAACGAAATAATCGTCGGATTTACGGAGGAGAAGAAAATGGCATTCCATATTTTCCACATAAGCGAAGTGTATTCCAATGCTGATGGAACTATTCAATTCATTGAATTCGTGGGCGATGCCGACAGTCAGCACGTGTGGGCAGGGCATTCGATCACCTCGAGCGACGGTACCAACACGAATACCTATTCTATCAGCACCAATCTACCCAATGCGGCGACCAACGGCAAATCGGTACTGGTTGCAACCCAAGGGTTTGCGGATTTAGGCATTGTTACGCCGGACTACATCATTCCGAACGGATTCTTGTTTACCGCCAATGGTAGTATCAATTTTCCGGGAATGTTCGGGGGTACACTCAGTTGGTCGCAGTTACCGATTGATGGCAGGCTGTCACTTAACCGTGATCTCACGACCGGGATCAATTCCCCCACAAATTATGCCGGTAACACGGGCACTGTACCTGTACAGAACAACGTGATCTCGGGCACCGATGGTCCGGATAACTTGGCAGGTACGGCAGGCGATGACACCATTCTGGCAGCCGGCGGACAAGATACCTTGAATGGCGCAGCTGGCAATGACACACTGGATGGTGGCTCGGATATCGATACCGTCATCTACAGCAATAGCCGTGCGAGCTACTCAATCTCAGGAACAGCTTCGGGGATAAGTGTTTCTGGACCAGACGGTAGCGATACCTTATCTGGTATCGAACGTTTTCGATTTGCTGATAAAAACTTTGCTATTGATCTCAACGACGGACAAGCGGCTAACAATACGGTCCGTATCATCGGCGCAGCGTTCGATGCGCCTGCTATTCTGGAACATCCAGATTATGTGGGCATTGGGCTGAATCTGTTCGATTCCGGTCAAAGTGTGCTTGAAGTATCACAACTCGTAGTTGATTTTATGAATCTCAGCAATGATGATTTTGTGGATACGGTTTTTCAAAATGTAGTCGGTGCAGCCCCTACGCCTGCAGAACATGATTTTTATGTCGGAATGTTGGAAAACGGAGCATCCAATCAGGCGCAATTGCTGGAGCTTGCGGCCAATTCTGACATAAACGCAACGAATATAAATCTCGTTGGACTTCAGCAAAATGGTGTAGAGTTTATTTAAGTGAACCGGTTTATCTATTTCTGACTGATCTTGCTATCGAGGTGCTCGATTCTTACTTTGGTTACGCCGTATAAACCGATTTTTTTTGCGGCACCATGCGATAAATCAATGATTCTGCCTTTTTTAAAAGGACCCCGATCATTGACGATGACATCCACATAGCGACCATTGTTCAGGTTGGTAACTCTGACTATGGAAGGCAAAGGCAAGGTTTTATGAGCAGCGGTTAAGTCATGAGGGAGGAAACGTGCGCCCATGGCTGTGCGATTGCCAGATTCTGAGCCATACCAGGATGCAGTCCCAACCTCACGATATCCAACAGCTGACTTTAATGGATAATAAGTAACTCCATGTATCTTATAAGGCTTATTATAGGCTGCACTAAGGTTGGGTGAGCGATGCCCGCTGCCCGCCGAATAAGGTGATGTACTGGAAAACATGGAAGCACAGCCACTCAGTAAGCCAGCCACCAACAAGATGATTCCGATCGATTTAATATGACTCAATTGGGACATAGATAAATCTTGAATGCACAAGTTCTATATAAAAACGGGAAGATTATACCCGCACTCAATTATAATAAAACGCTGAGCTGATAATGAAGCTTATCGGAAATGATTCGTACTGGATTTATGATTAATTTAAGCTATCGGTCATCATCACGATGACTGCTGCTGCTTGAAACTACTTTCACTTCCTTCAGGAAATTTAATTTCTAACTCATTTTCTGCCTGATGCTTTTTATCTTCACTACTACTATCAGGTTGACTGATATCATCGTTCACAGAAAATTGAACAGGAAATTCCTGCTTTAATTCAATGTGTTCAGCAATAATGCCCTGATCCGCATCTAATCGCCCGCTGAGTTGGATCAATTGATCTTCCTTGAGATCACCTCTTGCACTGCCCGCTATCTTTGCATCGGAATCAAGCGTAATCACTTGGCTATTCAAATTGAATTCCTCGTCATTGAGTGCATGAATATAACCTTCTATTATTACATGCTTCACATTCCCAATGCTTTGACGGGTAGGTTCAGTCTGGACATGCTGTGCCTCCAAATAAGCACCGTCCCAGCGACCTACAACCAGAACTTCCATCCCTTGCGTAATGTTGATCGGCAACTCATGACTGATCCAAGTGCCATTAACTTCAAAACCTTTAGCATCAACCCGGGTAACATGACCGTTTATTCTAGCCTCTGCAAGGGGTAAAATTGACTCGATACGGGATGCAACAATGATATTATCAGCGAGCCTGTGTCCGCTCACCTGTACCCAATCGCCAGCTTTCAGGCTTGAAAATTTATCCTGATCTTGCGATTGTCCAATTTGTATAGTTTGAGCCAATACATGCAGTTCCCCAGCTCCTGGATTCAGGTTGCTGATAGGCCCAACTGCAGCATGGAAAACCGCAATGTTACGCGCTGTGAACTCATGCCCTGCACCTACAGTGTGTGCAGCAATGACTTGACCTGCGGCCAGATCATGCACCGTGGATGGCTGCCCATCAACTGAGACAAGCGTGTTGGCATCATAGTGAATTTCAACATTATTGACACAAATGCTCGCAAATCCAGTGATAATTCCAATAATACCTGTGCCACCGATACCCCCATCCTCGGCTACAATTCCGGTACCACCTATCCCGCCTTCCGCACTGCCAGTACCCCCGACACCCCCCATCTGTAACTGGGGCGCGCCTGTACCGCCTATTCCGGAATTAGTAACAATGGTGGGATTAGTTGATGAAGTGTTTGCATTACAATTATTTTTCGCTAAAGCGTCGACAGAGCATGTGAGCATCAAGGTAACGATGCCTAATACATATTTATTGATATGATATAGCGCTGTCAATGAGATTTTTGTCATGCAGAATTCCAAGTATTTTCCTGCTCCTTATGCATGCTGTGTTTCATCTCAGCAGGCTTTTCTGATTGAGCGGGTTCACTAAAATAATAAATACCAAATGTCATGCGATAACGCGGCTCGTTTTTCAGGATATCATTTTTTTCTAGTTCTATGGCTTCTTTATTAATAGCTAATAGAGATTCCATCCCAAGACTTTCAGATTTTTCAGCCAGTATCTTAATCGAGTCCGCTGTTAATTCATCATAATAAACAGTACGTTCTAGAAATGGTGGGCTTTCTTCCAGTAAATTACTTGCAGCTGCGGCTGCATGATCATGCAGATTACGACCAAAATAATAAACCTTTTCATCAAAGCCATGTACAGGAATAAAAGCCGCCGTGTTGAGACAAACACGCTTTTTATCATCAAAGCGCGCAACGCCAAGCCTTAGCCATTCGTCAAGCACAACGCGCGAACGAATGTCGCAGCTCACACTAGTGACCAACCCTTCAAAAGAAATCTCTCCGCCTTCTTTAATAAATCTAGGTAATGGCTTGGGTTGATTGTTTTCATCCAAATAGCGCGCATCACTTGTCCAGAGACTGATAAGCCGCGCACCCAGAGAAACAGTGTGTGGAATGATTTCAATATTTGAGTGAGCATAATGACGTAAGCGCTTAATATCCTTACGATGAATGCCTGTAAGTAAGCTCAGGTGGCTATCCGTAGAAGGCTTTTCTCCAATCCTGAACTCCTTATCTGCTACCTCCACAAAGATTTCCTTAAGTATTTCACTTAAGAAATTATAAGTAATTCCTTTTGCTAGCATCAATTTGATCAATGGACGTAATGCTCGACGCAGTGCAGCAACAAGTGCAGGTGAAAATATTGAAATGGAAGGAAGCATGTAGTACATATTTAAATGAAATAATCAATAATAAAATTAAAAATGGAATGGCAATATTAACTATGAATCCATTTTTAATATTTTATATTGTTTAGGAGCTCATAATTAATCCTTATTTTAAGGAATAAGAAAATGATTCTTTTTTAGGATTTCTTCCTCTATTGTCAGGCACCTCGCCTTCCTCCACGAATTCTTACTCAATGTAACCTAATATATTTCTTACCGCTGCAATAGCATGGAGCGATTAATGCATCAGGCAAGGATAGACTTGCGTCTTGGGTGTTATCATTCGGTAGCCAGGTTAATAAAACTAGCTGATGTTACTTTCTTGGTAATCAGCGGCGTGTCTGTAGAGCTGGTGTTATTTCGCCAAATCTGTGTTAGATCTTTGCTTTAAAAAATTGCGAGTAAATAGTATGTCAAACAACGCTGCCACTACGAGTGCTGAATTTCTAGAAAATGCTGATGATCCCTACCATTTCTAATACGAATGAATGCTTCTCGGTTGCTTAGATTGAATTTTGTTAATACAACCTGAATTTTGTTAATTACAACCACTATCTTATCCGATCAGCTACTGCAGCCCTTAAAAACACAAATTAATAAAATAATATCACAAGGGACAGCACGATGTGGGAAATTATTACATGAATTGTTGACATGAGAAAATTTCCCACGTATTATGGGATTGTGTGGGAAATATTCACACACATACGCACATCCTGATAGTTTTTACTGATGCTGCACGTACTTAATAAACGCGGAGAAGTACTATGAAAAAATTTTCAAATATCACAATTCTTGTATTAAGCCTAGGCCTCGTCTCAGCTCCGATCCATGCACGGCAGGCAATAGATGATTATGTCGGTTACGATGCGCGTTATGCAGATAATCCAGCCGAGCGAAATGATCATGGCACGAAGGCTCTAACCCGCCTGGAACGCGTCGGAGACGGCGCAGCTAAGCTTGCTCGCAACAGTCAAAATATCGATGACCGTGAAGCAAGACGTGTTGGAAAGCTGCTTTGGAATCAAAATACCAATACTGATGACCGTGAAGCAAGGCGCGTTGGAAAATTACTTTGGAGCTTGGATACTGATGATCATGAAGCAAGACGCATTGGAAAAATGCTTTGGGATCTAGACATTGACACCGATGACCATGAAGCAAGGCGTATTGGAAAGCTGCTTTGGATTAGTAGCTATGTTAAGGGCGCCAAAGATAGCACGAAATATTAAACAAAACCGCCAAATTAACGGCGAAACTGAGTTAATACAAAAGCAGCAAATCAATATTATCAATTAAACCAAGGAGAGCATTTAATATGCTTAATACATCTTTTATTAGAAAGATTGTGAACCTGATGGCTTATTCTTCAGTAATCTCAGTCCTGTTATCGGTGAATAACGCTTCTGCTGGTGATAACGAAATCGAATTTAAACTGACCGATAACCCAGCACATTGGTTTGATACCGGAACAGCAATCGCAGGTAACCGCTCTATTGCGATTGCCAAGCCAGGTGTGCGGGTCAAATTTTCCGGTGATTCCAATACAGTGCACACGAGAACCAGTTTGATCTTTCCAACTGGAGCCGCTGGTATGCCACATAATGATACGAAACATTCGGATGGAGGCGATGATGTAACGCTGACAACACCTGGCTTATATGTTTTTTTCTGCAGCATTCATCCTTATATGTTCGGTGCAGTGATTGTCGATGATCCAAACACAAGCGGCCTGGATCTAGGATCTTCAATCAGTTTAATCAACGGCATTACCGTTCCGAGCAGCAGTGATCTGGCAACTCGCCTATTGCGCACTTTCTTTATCGCAACTAACCCAGCTAACTGGCAAAACTACGCGGATAATAAACCGTGGCATGTTACTTATCCGGATGTTGACGTACGAGTGGATAGCGGTGTAGTTAATCTACCAGCAGTGCTGAATGCGCGCTATGGCAATGATATTCCCTTGGAAGCGCTTAAAAACCCAGCAACACCCGCGGTAGGTGAAGTTTGGATAGCGACTCAGTTTGAAACCACGTCAGAAAAATCAAAACCAGGTACAGTATCAGCAGTAGATGGTTCTTCCTGGCAAGTAAGACGTAAAGTCGCCCTACCATCAATTAACATGAACAATCCACACAATATGTGGACGGATAAAGATCAAACCGTCATTTATGCGACACAATGGTTTGACGACAAACTGACTGTTTATGATCGTGAAACGGGTAAATTGATTCGTAATGTATCCGTGGGTGAAGCGCCTGCGCATGTGATGACTCTGACCGATAGCGACCGGCTTCACGTGACCAATAACGGCGATGATCAAACTGGTTCAGTCATGGAACTGGCTCCTCTCGCAACCGAGGTGCTGCGTACGGTGGATATTGGACGAGGCAATCCACACGCGCACTGGATGAGTCATGACGGCAAAACCATGGTAACGGCAAACGCCCTTTTCGACGATTCCACGCAATATAATTTCCATACAAATTCTATTGATGCCATTACAAAAGTCGGCGGTCCCTTCAGCCATCCTTTAGCAGCAGGCATGCTACCGGATGGCAGCAAATATTATGTTGCGAATCTGCTGGATAGCACCATCGCTGTTGTCAACATGGATACACATCAAGTTACCAAACACATCAATCTCATTGAAAATTACGATCCTGTGGCAGGAACCATTTCAGGCCCGGTAGGTGCGTTGCCGATTCAAACCCCCGTTTCTCCGGATGGGAAAAATATGGTGACCGCCAATACGCTCACGGGCACGATTACCGTTGTCGATACAAGCACTGATGAAGTTGTTGCCATGTTGCCATGTGATCCTGGTTGCCATGGTGTGCAATACGGCGCCAAACAAGGAGGCGGTTATTATGCATATGTTGCAAGCAAATTCTCCAACAGACTGTTAGTTGTCGATCCTGATCCAAACAATGATGGCGATCCCTCCGATGCCAAAATTGCAGGTAAGGTAGGACTATTCACTGCGGGCACAACGCAACTGGATGACACTATAAAAGGCAATCCAGGAATGGGAGGTCAAGGAATTCTGCCAATTCCGCTAGTTTATAACGGCTGGGTTCAGAATCTGCCAGCCTCCTGGAGCAATCAGCTGACACCAGCGCAGCGTGATCCGATTAAATAACTCAATCCATATAATAATGATGAGCATAAACAGTGTTGATAAGATTTTAAGGATGTCAGACACTGTTTATTGCTGTGATTCTATTTACCCTTAGAGGATGAGAAAAGATGAGTACAGAATATGATGATTCAACCACCGACAATGACAAACAGTTCATGTTTACCATTGAGAATGGCGTTGTAACGGCTTTTTACGAAGTTGAAAACGACATCAGTGAACAACAATCAATCGATAACGAAGATTCCTTCGTTGTTGAGGGTAGCCAGATTACACACACCAAGCAAAACGCTGATGGACCTGAAGTCACCGTTTTCTCGGATCCAGATGGTGATGGTTTTTACAGTATTGTTTCCGATTCCACAGATACCGATGGTGACGATGATGGGAATGATAACGATGATGCCCCTATACCTGAGGAGGGTGAGCATAAAGCCTTTCAATTTACCATTGAAGGTGACCAGATAACCCAGGTATTTGAAATTAAAGACGGTGTACCAGAACCGAAATCGATTGATGACAATAGCGAAACCTATACAGTGGATGGTACTGAAGTAGTCTATACCGAAATTGAAACCCTCGGGATTGAGGTCACCCGCTATGCGGATATCGATGGCGACGGTAATTACCACCGTATTTCTGAACAGTGGATACCGGATACACCCGGAAGCGGACCTTTTAATATTGAAGATGAACTCAAATTTTCTCCGACAGACGATGATGATCTTATTGCCGTGCGCGGCGGTGAGGATTGCCATGGCGGAAACGGAGCAGATGAGTTTGTTTTCCGCGAAGCAGCGCATTTACGTATCGGAGATTTTAATTCTGGCGAGGGTGACTTGCTGGTGTTTGATACGGGCCTTGGCTTAACCTCAGTTGATCACCTGGCGAGTTTTGTTACCGGCATTCGCCGTAGTGATGACGACCAGGATTTGATTGTAGACTTTGGTCCGGATGTCTCCATCACGCTCGTTGGTGTGCAACCTGATCAAATCAGCTGGGACGATGTCAGTGTGCTGAGCTAGCACCGGACACAGGCAAGGGGGCGATAATCGTCCCTTTTAGTTTCTGATCATGATTCTCAACTTGCTCATAATGAGCATTCTCTACCCTATGTCTGGAAAATAAAAGAAAGCCATCGTGCTTAAATTTTCTGCCAGGCTCAGTATCTGACAATAAAACTAATCAATCTAAGATACTTACCAAAACATGGAATAAATCCAGGAACCAAAGCTCTGGGAGGGAATCTACAAAAATATAAACTTCTAAATTCAGTTCCTATTCATAACAAGTCCTAGAAGGTCTTCTTGAGGATCAAAGGTCATTTTCTAGAATAAACAAGCAGAGGATTTAAAATGAATATTTCATTCATTAATCAGGAGCGTCTGCTGAATGCAAAACTAGCTTATACATCGCGCAATTTAAGCCTTGAATCGGTGGCCATCTTATTGGCTGGAGATGATGTTATTCCTCATGCCGGCGACATGCTGCTGGCCAGAATCCTAACAGTAGGTCATTACAACGAATTGGAATTGGCACCTGGTCGACGTTCCACTTTGTTTGCAGGAGATGAAATCATCGTGTGCTACGGAAATCGCTATGCACCTGATCAGTTTGAGGCACAAGTGCCAAATGATCTGGAAATATGTGACCTGGTAGCAGCGGGAGGTATTGCAGCACGGATCAATCCTCTTCAGGTCGATGTAGAAAAACCTACTCGCATTCAACCCATTGGTCTGCTAGCAGATCGCAATGAACGAAGAATCAATTTAAAAAATAATGCGTTACCTAAGCTGTTCAGTTTATTTCCTCACCCATACACGGTAGCAGTGGTTGGCACGACCATCAATACTGGTAAAACAATGACTGCCACTACGATGATTCGCGGCCTGGCGAATGCAGGATATTCAGTCGGGGCGGCTAAGGTAATTGGCACTGGTTCTGGCAGAGACGCCTGGCTTATGAAACATGCTGGATCCAAATTAACTTTGGACTTTACCCATGCAGGCTTTCCATCGACTTATCTTGCTGCACCAGAACAGATTGAAAATATCATCGAAACACTTGTTACGCATTTAAGTGTTGCCAGAATGGATGCCATCGTCCTGGAAGTAGCCGATGGCCTGTTAAGAGGTGAGGCGGCTGCTTTATTGAACTCCAAAGCGTTTGCAAAGATTGTCGATAGCGTAATTTTCGCAGCAGGCGATGCAATGGATGCGGCAGCTGGAATTGAAAGTTTAAAACATAAAAAATTACCTGTGACCGCCATCAGCGGTCGATTGACAGCTTCTCCGAGGGCAGTCATTGAAACTGAAGATGCTACTGGATTACCAGTTTTAGATAAAACAGCGCTCGACTCTCGAACCATAGTTGATGTATTGCAAATCCCCCCTCTGCCCATATCCTTCAGGCGGAACATGATGAAAAATTAAGAGCTTACTAATTACCACTGTTTGTGATCGTGGGTAGTGTCAATAATTCTGTGTCTGCGGAATGCCAAATAAGATCTTCTCCATG
>CBFGXU010000041.1:0-16632 GCA_965652935.1 uncultured Nitrosomonas sp. | reverse complement strand
AAGCGGCCGAATTCATTCATTTTGCCTGTACCTCTGAAGATATCAATAATCTGTCGCATGGCCTGATGCTCAAATCCAGTCTGGAGCAAGTGATGTTGCCCGCACTCGACAAGATTATTGCACGGTTGGTGGAACTTGCACATCAATTGGCGGATGTCCCGATGCTTGCACGCACCCATGGTCAGCCAGCAACGCCCACGACATTAGGTAAAGAGATTGCCAATGTGGTTTATCGCTTGCAGCGGGGCAGAAAGCAACTGACAACTGTCGCCATACTCGGCAAAATGAATGGCGCTGTAGGTAATTACAACGCGCACTTATCGGCCTACCCAGATTTGGACTGGGAAAGATTTGCACAGCTGTTTGTTGAAAAATTAGGCCTGCAATTTAATCCTTATACGACCCAAATTGAACCGCATGACACTATTGCTGAGTTGTTTGACGCTTATGCAAGAATCAATACCATTTTGCTCGATTTGAACCGCGATATCTGGGGATACATTTCATTGGGCTATTTCAAGCAAAAAACCCAGGCAAATGAGGTGGGTTCTTCAACGATGCCACACAAGGTCAATCCGATCGATTTTGAAAATTCGGAAGGTAATTTGGGCATTGCCAATGCATTGTTGCATCATTTGAGTGAAAAACTGCCGGTGTCGCGCTGGCAACGCGATCTAACCGATTCCACGGTATTGCGTAATATGGGGGTCGCACTAGGCTATACCTTGCTGGCCTATGATTCTTGCATGAAAGGTTTAAATAAACTGGAGGCCAATCCTGCTCAGTTATTGAGTGACCTGGATAATGCCTGGGAAGTGCTGGCCGAACCCATTCAAACGGTCATGCGACGCTATGGGGTAGCTAATCCTTACGAACAATTGAAGTCATTGACTCGCGGTAAAGAGGGTATTACTAAAGAGACCCTTCATCAATTCATAGCTGGTTTGAGTATTCCTGAAGTGGAGAAGAATCGCCTGCTAACGATGACTCCTTCCAGTTATATCGGCAAGGCAAGCATTTTGGCTCGAAAAATCTAGAATTAAATTCAATGTGTAAATAATCTTTTGATTTAGTTAATAATTCATCCTATCTGAACGGATATTAAATAAATTTTAATACGAAAGCTTGAAATTCAGATAGGCAACCTCAATATTACTTCAACAGTTATTAGGAGGTATGATGCAGAGTTCAGAAAATCCAAACAATTCAGAATTGAATCAGGCAGAAGCCACAGTAGCGAACGATGAAGTCAAGATACCCGAAGTAACCAGTGACGCTACTATTCAAACTCAAACTGAAGAAAAAAAAGATTCATTACCTAGTCTCGAGCAGCTATTGAGAGAAGCTGAGCTTAAAGCTGCTGAGCATCATGATGCCTGGATGCGGGCAAAGGCTGAGACCGAGAATATTCGAAAGCGCGCTCAGATTGACATCGCTAATGCCCATAAATATGCCATTGAGAATTTCTCTGCGGAATTACTGACAGTCATGGACAGCCTGGAAGCGGCGCTGGCGGTTGACAATGCAAATGTGGAGAATTTCAAAAACGGCATCGAATTAACACAAAAGCAACTGATTAATGTCTTTGATAAATTTAACATTAAAACGATTGATCCGAAGGGGGAAAAGTTTGACCCCCATCAACATCAGGCAATGTGTACTGTTGATTCCGAGCTTGCCCCCAATACAGTGGTTCAAGTGATGCAGAAAGGCTATAAGCTTCATGACCGTGTGATTCGCCCAGCGCTTGTATCAGTTTCAAAAGCACAAGATACTTGAATTTTATCCAGGCATCTCCACTTTCAGGTCAATTGGTAGAAAGAATTAATCTTTAAAAGGATCTTATTAATATGGCAAAAATTATCGGTATCGATCTGGGTACTACGAACTCGTGCGTAGCCGTTATGGAAGGCGGCAAACCAAAAGTCATCGAAAATTCTGAAGGCGCGCGAACTACACCCTCGATCGTAGCTTATACAGAAGATGGTGAAATTTTAGTGGGTGCTTCAGCGAAGCGTCAGGCAATCACCAACCCAAAAAACACTTTATTTGCAGTGAAGCGCTTGATTGGGCGCCGATTTGATGAAGATATGGTGCAAAGAGACATCAAGATGGTGCCCTACACTATTATCAGAGCTGACAATAATGACGCCTGGGTAGAAGTGCGCGGCAAGAAAATTGCGCCGCCGGAAGTTTCGGCACAGGTGCTGATGAAAATGAAGAAAACAGCTGAAGATTACCTGGGTGAACCGGTGACTGAAGCTGTCATTACCGTACCCGCCTATTTTAATGATTCACAGCGCCAGGCAACCAAGGATGCAGGGCGTATCGCCGGTCTGGAAGTAAAACGCATTATTAATGAACCAACGGCTGCGGCTTTGGCTTTTGGTTTAGACAAAAAAGAAGGTGATCGGAAAATAGCCGTATACGACCTGGGTGGCGGTACTTTTGATATTTCCATTATCGAAATTGCCGAGATTGAAGGAGAACATCAGTTTGAGGTATTAGCAACGAACGGTGATACTTTCCTGGGTGGCGAGGATTTTGATTCGCGTGTGATGGAATATCTGGTTGATGAATTCAAGAAAGAGACGGGCATTGACCTGAAAAAAGACATGCTGGCGTTGCAACGTCTGAAAGATGCCGCAGAAAAAACCAAAATTGAATTGTCATCCAGTCAGCAGACGGAAGTTAATTTACCCTATATCACTGCGGATGCATCCGGTCCTAAACACCTGGCTGTCAAGATAACCCGCGCCAAGCTCGAGAGCTTGGTTGAGGAACTCATTGAGCGTACGGTCGGACCCTGCCGTACTGCACTGAAGGATGCCGGCTTAACAGCTTCTGACATTGAAGATGTGATTCTGGTCGGTGGCCAAACACGAATGCCTAAAGTGCAGGAAAAAGTTAAAGAGATATTTGGCAAGGAACCCCGCAAGGATGTCAATCCGGATGAGGCGGTAGCAGTAGGCGCTGCGATTCAGGGTGGTGTACTGCAAGGTGAAGTCAAGGATGTTTTGTTGCTGGATGTAACGCCTCTGTCCTTGGGCATCGAGACGCTGGGCGGCGTGATGACCAAATTGATACAGAAAAATACCACGATTCCAACCAAAGCCCAGCAGGTATTTTCTACTGCAGAAGACAGCCAGACAGCGGTGACGATTCACGTGTTGCAGGGTGAGCGTGAAATGGCATCGGGAAATAAAAGTCTGGGGCAGTTTAATTTGAGCGATATTCCGCCAGCACCGCGTGGTATGCCGCAAATTGAAGTGACCTTTGATATCGATGCCAACGGTATTTTGCATGTATCGGCGAAAGATAAAGCTACTGGCAAGGAAAACAAAATCAAAATCCAGGCAAACTCTGGTTTATCGGATGCAGAAATTGATCGCATGGTAAAAGATGCGGAAGCGCACGCCGAAGAAGATCACAGGACAGTGGAATTGGTTTCCAGCCGTAATCAATGCGATGCCATGATTCACTCAGTCAAGAAATCATTGAAAGAACATGGAGATCAGCTGGATAATGAGGAAAAATCCAAAATCGAAGCCGCCTTGAAAGATGCAGAGGAAGTGCTCAAAACTGATAAAAAAGAAGAGATTGATGCAAAAACGCAAGCCTTGACTGAGGCTGCACATAAACTGGCTGAGAAAATGTATCAACAAAAAGATCAACCGGATCAGCAAGCGCAATCTGGATCTCCATCCGGACAGAGTGAAAAACCGGTGGAAGGTGAAGTTGTTGATGCAGAATTTGAAGAAGTTAAAAACAAGAAATAATTATTGTTAGGATCGATCCAGACGCAGAGGCGTATGAAGGGTTTTTGAAATCCTTTCTGCGCACTCTGCGTTTTAGTGTTTAATTTGAGAAGTCATAGACCATGTTACAGAGCATCATAAATTTTATTCCGGTAGCAGAAAATCAAGATGAGTAAGCGCGATTATTACGAAGTGCTCGGTGTCAGCCGTGATGCCGACGAAAATACAATCAAGAAAGCCTATCGCAGATTGGCAATGAAATATCACCCTGATCGCAATGCCGGTGATGTCAAGTCTGAAGAAATGTTTAAAGAAGCCAAAGAGGCGTATGAAATATTGACGGATGCAAACAAACGCGCTGCTTATGATCAGTTTGGTCATGCCGGTGTTAATGCCAATGCTGCAGGTGGGGGAGGCGCGCAAGGGTTTAGTGATGCATTTAGTGATATCTTCGGGGATATTTTTGGTACCCGCAGTGGACGTTCGCATATGCATCGTGGTTCTGATTTGCGCTATAACCTGGAGATCTCCTTAGAACAGGCGGCCCATGGGACCGAAACGAAAATTCGCATTCCTACCATGGAACAATGCGAAACTTGCCATGGGGATGGCGCCAAGCCTGGTACTTCACCTAAAACTTGCTCTACCTGTAATGGTCACGGTCAGGTAAGAATGCAGCAGGGATTTTTCTCTATTCAGCAGACATGTCCCAAGTGTCAAGGCAGCGGCAAAATCATCACCGATCCGTGTCCAACTTGCCATGGCGTAGGGCGTGTAAAACAACAAAAAACGCTGACTGTGAAAATTCCAGTGGGTGTGGATGATGGCGATCGGATTCGTATTTCCGGGGAGGGAGAGGCAGGGCTGAATGGCGGGCCGCCGGGTGATTTATACGTCGTAGTTCATTTGGCAGCACACCCGGTTTTCCGCCGTGAAGGTGATCATTTGCATTGTGAAATTCCGATCAGTTTTACTGTTGCCGCATTAGGCGGAGAAATTGAAGTACCTACGCTAGAGGGACATGCTAAAATTAAAGTGCCAGCGGAAACGCAAACAGGCAAAATATTTCGTTTGCGAGGCAAAGGAATCAAGGGAGTGCGTAGTCATGACAAAGGCGACCTGCTCTGTCATGTGGTTGTAGAAACTCCGGTTAAACTGACAGCGCGTCAAAAAGAGCTTTTAGATGAACTCGAAGCGATTAGTCTGAAAGATGGTTCTCGTCACAGTCCTCGGGCTAAATCATGGATGGATAAAGCTCGTGAATTTTTTTCCGAATAATAAGATAAGACTTTTCTGATATTCCTATTGAGGGATTTTCGCCTGAAAGGCAGGAATGCAACTTAAAATAAAAAATAGATAACTTTTTGATCATTCCATCACTGTTTGAAAAGGAATTTCGCTTTACTCTACGTAGGTTTAATTTAAAAGTTAGTTAAAGGATACTTATTCTTTTCTGTATGCAGGGACAGGAAATGAAATCACTTACTACCCTGTAGTAAGATCATTGCAATCTTGAGGTGAGAACGTATGGGATGCCCTGCCAATGAATCAAATAAAGACAGTCCAAATTCAGCGGCAACGAATGGGAAAGAATTGCTGACGAAATTCGAGCGTGCGACTCGTGCCCTCCGAACCTTGAGTGCCGGCAATCATACCTTATTGCATGCCTCGGACGAGCAAGAATTGTTGCACGACATGTGCCAAGTCATCGTGGAGAAAGGTGGCTACCGCACGGCTGCCGTTGCATATGCAGAGCACGATGAAGATAAGAGAATCCGCTTGATGGTTAGTATCGGTGCAGATAAAGAGTTCATAGACGCGCTTCATTATACTTGGGCGGATACAGAAATGGGCCGCACCGCGGCTGCAACCGCGATCCGCACCGGTCAGCCGTGCGTGGGCAGGCACATCCTCACCGATCCAGTGTATGATGCTCCCGCCTACGCTCCCTTACGCGAAAATGCAATTAAGTTTGGCTTTGCAGCAGTTAGCGCTTTTCCCCTGCGGGTGGATGGTGAAGTGCTTGGTGCCTTGGTGATGGGGGCAATTGAATCGGATGCCTTCGACGAAGAAGAAGTTAAACTGCTCAACGAATTGGCCGATGATCTCGCTTATGGCATCGCCAACCTGCGCATGCGCATTAAGCATCAGGCAGCCGAAGCTACCATCGCGCGCTTGGCTTACTATGATCCTATCACTGAATTGCCCAATCGCATTCTTTTGCTTGAGCGCTTACAAGACGCCATTCACACTGCCAAGCAACAGCACCGGGCCCTCGCCCTTTTACACCTGAACATTGGTCGCTTTCGTGAAATTAATCAGATCCTGGGTTACCGCGCGGGCGATCAATTGTTGCAGCTATTAGCTCAGCGCTTGACGCGAACCCTCAAGGAAAACGAGGTTTTGGCGCGTGTGGGGGAAAGCGAGTTTGCCTTACTCTTGCCAAGCGGGGGAGCTGATTATGCCATTCAGGTTGCGCAACAGCTGATCAGAGCCTTGCATGACCCCGTGGAAGTAGCCGGTTTGATGGTCGATTCCCGTGCCAGCATAGGTATTGCCCTCTATCCTGGCCATGCCACTGAAGCCGATATGTTGCTGCGACGTGCCAACGTCGCCACCCATTATGCCAGTCCTGCCCGAGGCGGTTATGCGCTCTATACAGGAAGCGAGGAACAAGAATGTACCCGACGTTTGTCCTTGATGGGAGATCTGCGTCGAGCTATCGAGCAAAATGAGTTATTGCTGTACTGTCAGCCGAAGGTAGATATTGCGTCACGACGTGTATGCGGGGCCGAATCCCTGGTGCGCTGGCAGCATCCTGTGCATGGTATGCTTCCGACCATGGAATTCATCAAGCTTGCTGAACATGCCGGCCTGATTACTCCCTTGACTAATTGGATGCTCGATGCGGCTTTTAGTCAAAGCTATGTCTGGCATGAGGCGGGATTAGAGCAACCTTTGTCAGTGAATCTGTCTGCGCACGATTTGTATCATCCTTTGCTGATTGACCGCATCCAAGGTTTGTTTTCCACTTGGGGCATTCGGCCGGAGCTAATCCAGTTTGAATTGACTGAGAGTACTTTAATGGAAGATCCAGTCGGTGCATTGGATACATTAACTAAGTTAAAGAAATTTGGTACTCGATTATTCATTGATGACTTTGGTACGGGGTATTCGAGTCTAAGTTATTTGCAAAAGTTGCCGGTTGATTCAATCAAGATTGATCAATCATTTGTTATGCCTATGGTAGCAAGCAATGACTCAGCTGTGATTGTGCGCACAGCTATTGAGCTTGGGCATAATTTAGATTTGGAAGTGGTGGCGGAAGGGGTGGATAGCCAGGCTGTATGGGATCGTTTGGCAACCTTGGGATGCGATGTGGCGCAAGGCTATCTGGTCAGCATGCCGATGCCGGCAGAGCAATTCAGCAAATGGGAAAAAGGATGGGCGTGCATGTCAGCTTAATAGGCCAGATGATGTTCTGGCAGCCTCAGTCGGCTTGATCGTATCCAATGGGGTTAATTGCAGAGAATAAATGCCGACTTGAAAATTAAAATTCAAATGGATCTATATCCAGCGCCCAACGAATTTTTTGTGCAGGCAGTGTGTTAATTTTTATATACCATTTGCCAAGAAATTCCTGTAATTGTTTTCGTGATTTCGACTGTACCAGTAGGTGAGCACGCTCCAGACCTTTTAAACGCAGTATTTGCGCAGGTACCGGATCGAATATTTCGACTGAATGAGATGGCGCGGCAAGATTTGCGGCTTGCCTGAGAAAGTCCAATACCGTTTCAATGTGATGAGCTTCAGCACGTAGTAATGCTTGATAGACATACGGCGGAAATCCGGCTATTTTTCTTTCGGCCAATAAAGTTTGCGCCAGTGCATCATAATCGTGCTTTTGTAATGCAGCATACAGCGGGTGATCAGGAAATTCCGTTTGAATAAATACATGTCCTGCAACATGGGCGCGTCCTGCACGGCCAGCCACTTGCATCAGCTGTGCAAACAGGCGCTCACTGGCGCGAAAATCCGTGCTGTACAGTGAGGTATCCGAGTTTAAGATGCCTATTAACGATAAATTAGGGAAATCATGCCCCTTGGCCAGTAGTTGCGTGCCAACCAGTATATCCACTTCCTGCGCATTTATTTTCTGCAAAATATCTTGCCATGCATTTTTGCGGCGAATACTATCTCGATCAATACGTAAAATCCGTGCAGCCGGAAAATGTGCCGCCAAAGCTTCTTCCACACGTTGGGTGCCTTGTCCAAAAGGTGTCATATCCTGGTTTCCACATTGCGGACAAGCAGGTGGGAAATATTCCTGGTGACCACAATGATGACAGCACAATTTTTTGTTGCGTAAATGAACGACCAGCCGGCTGGAGCAACGCCGGCAAGGAGCTGTCCAGCCGCAAGATTTGCACAGAAGCACTGGCGCATAGCCGCGCCGATTGATAAAAACAAGGCTCTGATGTTTTTCTGCCAGACACTTGCTCAGTGCATTGATCAGCGGCTCAGATAAGCCTTCCTGGGTTTTGTGCAAACGAGTATCGATGTACTGAATGGAAGGCAGTGCGGCATTCACGACAGCTCGGGATTGCAGGCAAACGTAGCGATAACGGCCAATGAGTGCATTGTGATAACTTTCCAGGGAAGGGGTGGCAGAACCCAGGACTACCGGAATATTTGCCTGTCTGGCGCGAAAAATGGCCAAATCTCGCGCTGAATACCGCAATCCATCCTGTTGTTTGAAAGAACTGTCTTGCTCTTCATCGATGATGATCAAGCCGAGATCGGGTAACGGGGTAAAAACCGACAGGCGTGTACCCAGTATGATTTTAGCTTCGCCTTGCTGTGCTTGCAGCCAACCTGATAGCCGTTCTGTATCGTTGAGTCCGCTGTGCAAACTGACCAAAGGGACCGTGGGAAATCGTCCTCGAAAGATTGCTTCCAGTTGCGGTGTTAAGCTGATTTCTGGTATGAGTACCAGTGTTTGCCTGCCTTGGGCCAGCACAGGTTCAATGATTCTGAGATAAACCTCGGTCTTGCCACTGCCGGTAACGCCATGCAGTAACCAGGTATTAAATGATGATTTAATGTCAGCTGTGATGGCATTGACAGCAATTGTCTGTTCGGGGGTTAGGGTTGGCTTTTCTGTCGTTTTTGTTACCGCACTAACTGGGATGGGCATTGCCGATACCCATCCCAGTTGCAACCATTCCTGCAGCAATTTATCAGCGCGCGGTGAGATTTGTTTTACCTGAGAACGAGTAAGTACCGTTGCATGATGGAATTCGGTCAACAGGCGACGGGCTACATGGCTGCGGGCTGGAATACTGGACAAATTAGTTTGTTTTCCTGCTGAAGTAAGGCTGAATGACTGATTGTCAGAAAATTTTTTCAGTGGAGCAGGTTTGTTGCTGCGCAGCTTAACGGGCAAGCTGCTCACAATCACCCTACCGAATGGATAATGATAATACTGACTGCAGAAGCGGAATAGATCCAGTAAAACAGAGGATAATGGTTTGACTTCCCTGAAGATACAATGGACTGACTTAAGCTTCTCAACAGGAATGTGGGTTTCAGAATCTACAGCTATGATAACGCCTGTCATCAGCTTTTTTCCGAACGGAACGCATGCGCGTAAGCCGATATCGTTTTGGCTGGCATTCTCGGCTTGATAATCAAATAACGTGTCGATAGGAACATTCAATGCGACACGAATAATAGGCATAGGCGAATGAAATGCGGTTAATTTAGTTAGAATAATTGCCTATACAATCGAATGATTCACCAGAAACTGCATGGCTTCTGGTGAATGTGGCATTTCTGAATGATGATTAATAGTCCTGGTTATCGAGAAACCCGATAGAGAGTTACAGATTCTTCACCTTGCTTGTCAAGTTTGGCAGTATTCCCATCCGAACTGATATTGAATCCCGTTGCGGTATTATTATCCAGATCCGAGAAGCCAGCGCATCCGTTAGTATTATAGGTGAAGCTCGATAAATTCAATCTGCTGGAACCCTTGTTGTAAGTATACGAAGCAAATTCAATACCGGGTTTTCCGCATTTTTCTTGATCTGCCCGTTGTGTAGCGCCTGTCGGATCAATCATCATGAATTTCCCGTTTGGAAGGAATACCAGGGTTTGTGTTTTGATGGCATCAGCGTCATAGGCCCAGGCACCTACGATGCCGGAAGCGTCATTGTCGATTTTTGAATAACGTGTTTCCTTGACTTCTTTTTCTGCAACCTCTTTTTCATCGCTCAACTGAATCGGTTTTGCGATATGGAAGAGTTCACCAAATACACTGCTTCCTTCACGCGCTCTTTGGACTGTCACAATATCTGAGTTGATCAACTCGAAGCCATCGGTGCGAACGCGCCGAGTAGGGCCTGGATTGGATAGTCCACCCTTCAGATTGGTATCAACCGCCGGCTTTCCGACCAGTTTGAATCCACGGTTATCAAAATCAACCGCATCAGCAACGCCATACTCAACACCAGACTGGAAAATGGTTTTCCCGCCACAGACCCGATTTTCATCACACGAATCATCTGGTCTGGCATCACCATGCAAGTACTCTTTACTGTTATCTCCGGCAACTCGCAAAACACTCGCAGTTTGGTTGTTATAACTTACCCAGATTTGGGCACTAAGAAGGGTAACACCCTGGGAAAGGAAGTGATTGCGAGCTTCTTCGGCCGTTTTGACATTTCCCTCAATACCACCGGCTTCCATGATACTTTTCAAGTTGGCAGAATCTGCAAAAGTATCAGGATTGCTGTCCAGATTGATAGATGATTTAACTGCAGCGGATGTTTCATCAGAAATGGATATCCCATTCGAAGCGTCGCCGTCGGAATCCAGTGATTGCAACAGGACTAATAGATTTTGTAATTTGTTGTCGTTGCCGTTGGCCAATTCTATCGGAGTAACGATTTGTGAACCTGGTATATTTGCAAGGGTCAAATTACCCAGTTTGAATTCAATCTTGTCACCATGATTGTAATTAAAAATACCATTCTCATCAGTTACTCCTGATTTGCCGGATGATGCAGCATAAGAAATACCAGCTACAGGAGAATCGATTAAAACACCGGTTGTGGGGCCGGTAAGTAGGGTTCTGGTTGCTGCCTTTGTTGCAGACGCTGATGATGTTTCAGCAGTTTTTTCACTGCTACTGTCGCAGGCAGCAAGACCAACAATAAATACAGCGGGAATTAACCGCGTCCATGAATTTTTTCTTAACAGTTGCCTAGATTTCATTAAGATGCTCTCTTTTTGATTAATTAAATAATTCAATCTTGTACAATTTACAATTTGGTACGGATAACCGAGTAAAGTGAAGACTGATATTTTACTATTAACATTGCTATTATAGCCAAGCAATGATTTTTTCATTCTTGAGTTGCCTATATAGTTTTAAATATTAATTTTTTCATGTATTTTCGCCGCTCATTTATTATTTGGGAGAATTTAAGATATCAATATGTCTAACATGGCTGAAATCTCACAACTGACGGAGATGTCAGTACAACTTCCTGTTGACTGGTACCTGGATCCAAGGATCCTAGAGATTGAAAAACGTATCCTGTTTGACCAGGGTCCTGGCTACGTAGGGCATGAAATCATGGTGCCCAATGTTGGAGACTATTATGTACCCGAATGGATGAGGAATGCCAAGGTATTGGTACGTAATGAACATGGTATTGAATTGCTTTCAAATGTTTGCCGGCATCGCCAGGCATTGTTACTGAAAGGAAGAAGTAACACTAAGAGTATTGTATGCCCTGTACACCGCTGGACTTATGCGTTGGATGGTAAATTGCTGGGTGCCCCCCATTTTGATCAAAACCCTTGTCTTCATTTAAGCAAAACACCGCTACAAAATTGGAATGGATTATTGTTCAGCGGCAAACGTAAGGTATCGCAAGATATGGCTAAATTGAGCGTACTTAAGGATTTTGATTTTTCCGGTTATATGCTGGATCGTATCCAAATTGATGAATACCACTGTAACTGGAAAACGTTCATTGAAGTGTATTTGGAAGACTATCATGTCGATCCTTTTCACCCTGGTTTGAGTCATTTCGTAAACACCAAGAAACTCAATTGGGAATTTGGCGATTGGTACAGTGTACAAACTGTTGCTATTAATAATGCGCGCTTACAGAGACCCGGTAGTCCGGTGTATGCCGAATGGCATGAACAGGTTTTGCAGCAGACTGAAGGAGAAATGCCTCCTTATGGTGCAATTTGGTTGCTCTATTATCCTAATATCATGTTGGAATGGTACCCTCATACCTTGGTGATCAGCACGATATTACCTACCGGAGTAGAAAGTTGTACTAATGTAGTGGAATTTTATTATCCAGAAGAAATCGCATTATTTGAGCCTGATTTTGTAAAAGCAGAACAAGCTGCTTATAAAGAAACTGCATTGGAAGATGATGAAATTTGCAAATTGATGACTGCAGGCCGGCGTGCCTTGTATGAACAAAATTTGAGCGAGGCAGGACCCTATCAAATGCCGATGGAAGCGGGTATGGAGCATTTTCATCAGTTCTTGCAACGCGAAATTGGATCGCATGTTTAATCACCATGGATTTAAAAATTTGATCGTTTAGGATGTGATTGATGCGTTCAATGTGGATGTTGGTGGCTGCATTTATGTTTGCCTGTATGGGTGTGCTGGTCAAGCTGGGTGCAGTCTATTTTTCCAGCACCGAATTGGTGTTCTATCGTTCACTATTTGGTGCGTGGATGACCTATCTGATTATCCGCTATCATCGCCTCTCGGTGCGCACGCCCCATTGGAAAATTCACTGCTGGCGTGGAATTACCGGTCTGGTTAGTCTGTTGATGTTTTTTTACTGCCTGACACAATTACCCTTGGCGACAGCCATTTCATTGAACTATACCTGGCCGCTGTTTGTAGCGTTATTTTCAACGCTGATTCTGAAGGAGCATATCCACTGGCCATTAATCTGGGCTATTGTACTGGGTTTTGCTGGTGTTATTCTTCTATTGCGTCCCACTTTACCCGATGATCACTGGGTGGCTAGCATAATAGGCATAGCTTCTGGTTTCTTCGCAGGGATTGCCTACATCAACGTCAAGCAACTGGGTAATCTGGGTGAGTCAGAATGGCATGTTGTGTTCTATTTCACCTTGATCAGTACCCTGATTACTGGCGTGTGGTTGCTGTTCACAACATTCAGTCCGATTACTTGGCATGGTTTTGTGCTATTGCTGAGTATTGGTGTGACGGCGACATTGGCACAATTGGCCATGACGCGGGCTTATCATAAAGGTACTACGCTGGTTGTGACTTCGCTAGGTTATAGCACTGTGCTGTTTGCGAGCCTGTGGGGTATTCTGTTGTGGAATGAAGCACTATCACCCATTGCATGGTTGGGTATGGGCTTGATTATTCTAGGAGGGTCAGTAAGTGGTGTTTTGAGTTTTAAGCTGGCGCCTGCTATTACACAAAAATGACTAGACAGTCCTTCACTCGGAAGCAAAATTTGCACCATCTCGTTTAATTGCCTATGATGAGGCTTGTTATCATTTGAGGTGGAGCCATGATTACTATTCAAAAGAAAAACAATTTAATCATTGTTGCGGTAATTGGTGAGTTTACGTTAACTGACTATAAGGAATTTGAACAGCAAGTACTTTACCAGTCACACTTTGATGGCAAGGCAAATCTTTTATTTGATTGGCGTGACATGCTCGATTATACGGTTGATGTTGCATGGGAAGAAATAAAATTCATGCGCCAGCATGGCAGCGAATTTAACCGGGTCGCTGTTGTTACTGATGATGAGTGGCAAGCTTGGGGCGCCTGGGTTTTTAATCTTTTTGTCAATGCAAACGTATCAGTCTTCAAAAACTATGAAGAAGCCGAAGAATGGGCTTCTGCATCTGAAAGGGTAGATAGCTGATTAGCAACTGTCTTATGAGTCGTTCATGAATATGCTATATCAGGTCAATCTTCAGAAAATACAGCACCTTAAACTCAGGAATTCTTGTATCTAGTGAAAAAAGAAACCGTATGGATGAATTTGTATTTGCCAGGGTATTACATGTACTGGGTGTAATACTCTGGATTGGTGGGGTCGCCATGGTAACCACCGTGCTATTACCTTCTTTGGTGTATATGAAATCAGCGACTGAAGCGATGGATTTTTTTGCACAATTCAGGCGCCGATTTGCCGCGCAAGCCAGATTTTCCACATTATTAGTTGGCATAACAGGTTTTTACATGGTGTATCTGTTGGATGCTTGGCAGCGTTTTACACAATGGCAATACTGGTGGATGCATGCCATGGTGTTCATTTGGTTACTGTTTAGCATCATGCTATTTGTGATGGAACCCCGTGGTCGACGTCGACAGGTCAGTGTATCTGTACAGAAAAATATTTCCGCAGAAACGTTTGCTAAAATCCAGCGTAAGCACCTGATGCTCTTACTGTTAAGCTTGGTTACTATCGCTGGCGCCGTAGCTGGTAGTCATGGCTGGCTGATATCCGCCGGAGGATGAACATGAGTTATGCAGTGCTAAAAATGATTCATGTCGGCAGTGTTATCGTCAGTTATTCATTGTTTTTTCTGCGTGGCATCTGGCTCATGCAGAACTCAGAAAATCTACGTCAGCGTTGGGTGAAAATCCTGCCCCATGTCGTGGATACCATTTTGCTGAGTAGTGCCATTGCGCTCGCGATAACGATTCAGCAAAATCCGCTGGAACACTCTTGGCTTACTGCTAAAGTAGGCGGTTTGTTGCTCTACATCAGTCTTGGCACGGTGGCGATGAGATTCGGTAAAACCCGGAAAATAAAACTCATTGCCTGGGTATCAGCACAATGTGTATTTATTTATATTGTGTTAGTTGCTTTGACCAAGAGTCCTGGCTTGGGTATCGGGTAAACAACGAAGAAGCGGAAAATTCTTAGTTCTAAAAAATACAATGGATTTTGCTTCTTTCTGCCTTGAGAAAGCCAGCTCTGAGCAATCTCAAGCCATATCAGATCTGGTTAATCTGACCTATCGCGGAGAAATAGGCTGGACCAGGGAAACTCATATCATTCGCGGTAATAGAACCAGTCGGCAAGATATAGAAGTTGCAATGTCAAACCCCAACGGGTATTTTCTTGTTGTTAATCAATCATACATGCTGGCTTCGTGTATCTACGTTGCCAAAGAAAAAGATCATGCCTATATCGGTTTTTTCTCAGTTCATCCCACCCTGCAGGGAAAAGGATTCGGTAGCCAGGTACTCCAACAGGCAGAGGAATTTGCGATAAAAAACATGGGAATAAAAAAATTTATCATGTTTGTAGTCTCTCAACGCCAGGAATTAATCGCATTTTATGAACGGCGGGGTTATTTACGTACCGGCAGGATTGAGGCTTATCCATTACATCTAGATATCGGTGAGCCAAAAATTGCTGGTTTAACGATTGAATATCTTGAGAAGATTGTTTAGTCTCTATCGGGTTTAATTTCTTGCTTCCTATGGTGAAGCCCTTTTATTTGGCAATAAAAACATTACTGATTGTAGTTGTTTTCCTTGACATTTTATTAACATTCACCATGGTATTGTTCATAACCCATGTAAAACAAATGTCATTAAAACTCTTTAGATGAGGAAATCATGCTTATAAAATTTTTTTTAGCTGCAATATTAAGTTTGAGCGTTTCATGTTTTGCTGATTCTGGAGCAGATAAATCAAAATCTTCAACTGATTCAAAACAGCAAACACAGTCATCACAATCTAGTTCATCAACATCTGACTCATCAGCAAAAAAAGGAAGTTCTCCATCAACTCAAGATTCCAATACGGATAAGAAACCGTCAATGGTTGATTATTGCAAGAAGCATCCCTGCTAAGCCAAATAAAATTAATTAATAACAAGGAGATATGTGTCAATGAGAATGATTAAAATTATTTTTATAAGTATTGCACTTACTTTCATGTTTAACAGTATTACTTTTGCTGCTCCTCATTGGAGTCATGAGGAACAAGCAGAATGGGGCGCGATTCGAGATGATTCTCAAACAGTAGTACCTTTAATGTTTCCCTATGCGACATGCAGTATTGGTAAGCACCAGTCCCCCGTGAATCTGTCAATCCAAAGCCATAAAGATCAACTGGATAAATTGAGATTTAGTTACCCCACTGATAAGCCTGTTTTTTACAATAGCGGCCATGGTATTCAAGTCAATGTATCTGACGAGTATCAAGGCCATTTAAAAATTGGTGATGAAATTTATCCATTAATCCAATTTCACTTTCATGAGCCCAGTGAACATATCATTGGAGAAAAACAATTTCCTGCAGAATTGCATTTTGTGCATATCAGGGAAGACGGAAAAATTGCAGTGCTAGGTGTTTTGATTGAAGAAGGGGAGAGCAACCCAGCATTTCAAACTATCCTGGACAATGTGCCGACTACGGGAGGCATGCAAAATGATCACTCCGGTATCCAGTTGAAACCTGCATCATTACTGCCCGACAATAAATGGAGTCATTACTCACTGGCAGGTTCTTTAACAACACCGCCGTGCAGTGAAGGAATCAATTGGCTTGTTTTATCAGAGCCAATCACTATTTCACCAGCACAGCTTGCGCAACTGAAAAACCTCTATACAGAAAATGCAAGGCATATTCAAGATCTGAATGGTCGTTCTGTTTCAAGAAAAATAGGTCACTAAGGTCAATGAGTAGTATATGGAAGAGTTATTTTCCTGGTACTAAAGATTGACCAAGAAACATCCCGCAGCGCGCTGCGGGATGTTTTAATAAGCATTTTCTCTACGCAGGACGATCCAGACGGTACGGAGGATGATCCAGAG
>CBFGXU010000040.1:0-17333 GCA_965652935.1 uncultured Nitrosomonas sp. | reverse complement strand
AAAAAATCTGAACTGAATACGCTTCAGGTAAAGTTATGTTTTTGCAAAGGGCTCTCCCTGTTTCACAATGAAATCTACAATCTGATCAACACCTTCACCGGTATGTAAGTTAGTAAATACAAAGGGCCGATCTCCGCGCATTCTTTTTGCATCGCGGGCTATTACTTCCAGACTTGCGCCGACGTAAGGAGCAAGATCGGTTTTATTGATGACAAGGAGTGCTGAGCAAGATAATAATTTCTAATCTTATCTATGAATTGCTAATCTTTTTTATTTATTGAATCAAAAATTGTCTGTTTAAATATGAAAAGGGTAAACTTCGGATAAATTTGTGTTTACTTTTTAACCGTAAACAGAAATTTAATAATTTTTAATACCCAATAAGGAGTTTTCCTGATGCAAAGAATTGTTAAATTCTCTTTAATATTATCAATATTTTTACTTTTCTCGTCCCAGGCAGTTGCTGCTGACAGTTATTTTAGTAACTCGGCTGAGAAATTTGTGAGTGGCGTTACTAATGCGGTTACTGGGTGGGTGGAGTTACCCAAGAATATCATTTTGACTAGCCAAAATGAGGGACCGCTATATGGCGTTTCAATTGGAACAGCAATGGGGATTATGCATACAGTGGGTCGTACTTTAATAGGCGTCCTGGACGCGGCTACTTTTCTTATTCCAACCAAACCATCTGTTAATCCACCTTTTATCTGGCAAGACTTTTCAAGAGAAACTTCTTATTAATCAATTAAGTAATACATTTTCTGTAAGAAAAAACTATTTATTACATTTGAAAATTTTAAATTACTTCAAACAACAAACGCCGCACTTTCTTATGCGGCGTTTGTTCTGTTAGTGATTTAGAAGTTAGAAGATATTAGCGTTGAGCTTCAAGAGCTGCGATTCTTTCTTCTAAGGGGGGGTGAGACATAAATAAACTTGCTAAGCCAGAACCAATTTTTCCTGAGATACCAAAAGCGGCTAACTGATCGGGTAAATGTACTTCTTGTCTGCTTAATTGCAGGCGACGCAAAGCGGATATCATTTTATTTTTCCCTGCCAGGCTGGCTCCGCCCGCATCAGCACGAAACTCACGTTGACGGCTAAACCACATCACAATAATAGTAGCCAGTACGCCCAAGACAATTTCTGCGACAATGGTAGTAATCCAGAAAGCAGGGCCGTGACCCTGTTCTGTTTTGAATACGACGCGATCGATGGTATGGCCGATGACGCGCGACAGAAAGATAACAAAGGTATTGACAACACCTTGAATCAACGCCAATGTCACCATATCGCCATTAGCGACGTGACTGATTTCATGAGCCAGAACAGCTTCAGCCTCATCTTGATTCATGCTATTCAGCAAGCCGGTACTTACAGCTACCAACGCATCATTTTTTGACATACCTGTTGCAAAGGCATTGATGTCTGGCGCATCGTAGATGGCTACTTCAGGCATATTGATACCTACTATTTTCGCCTGTCGTTGTACAGTGTTGACTAACCAGTGTTCCTGCGCATTACGGGGTATTTCAATGACTTGCGCACCCGTGAATCGCTTTGCAGTCCATTTTGACATCATAAGTGACATCAAAGAGCCACCAAACCCAAATACTGAAGCAAATAACAGTAAGGAATTAATGTCCAGACCAGTTCCTTGCTCATCCAGAATTCTTTCAAAGCCCAGCAATCGTAGTGTAATGCTTAAAACAACGATAATAGCTAAGTTAGTTGCCAAAAAAAGAATAATTCTTTTCATTTATTTACTCCATGGTATCCATATAATCCAAACAGAAGTGGGTATATAAGATTGAATTGTCTATTTTCAAGGGATCAACGCTGAGATTATCGTATCACTTAATCCTATGATTCAGCTTTACTTGGCTTATGGTAGGCTATTGCCTGATAATTAGGTGTAAAATTTTTAAGAGAGTTCAGATAAGTGGTAGCAGAGCTGATTCAGAATAAAAGTAATTTGATTAATGTTGGGTTGAGGGGGGGGTAGTAGAAGTTTTGGGTGGTGTACTTTTAACAATCTGAAATAATATCTCATCTTGTTTAGTCATGCCCAGATCATTACGAGCGCGTTCTTCAATTGCTTCAAGACCTTGTTTCAGGTCATTAACTTCTGCTTCAAGCATGTTATTCCGATTCTGCAGTATCAGGTTATTTTCACGTGCTGCAATGACATCCTGATCTACTTGCCAGACTTTTCTCCAGCTAGCTTTACCAAACCATAATGGATATTGCATGAGGGCTATCAGCAGAAGCAGTGTAAAAGCCAAAGTCTTCATTATCGAAGTTGATAAAATGCTCTCCGAGCTGCATAGTTTGCAGACTCTCCCAAATCTTCTTCGATACGCAGTAACTGGTTGTATTTTGCCAGGCGATCAGAGCGAGACAATGAACCTGTTTTTATTTGTAAAGCGTTAGTTGCAACAGCGATATCTGCGATGGTGGTATCTTCAGTTTCTCCAGAGCGGTGCGAAATGACAGCCGTATAGCCAGCGCATTTTGCCATTTCAATGGCAGAGAGTGTCTCAGTCAGAGTGCCAATCTGATTCACTTTGATAAGTATGGAATTTGCAATGGCCCGTTTAATCCCTTGTTGCAGGATTTTTGCATTGGTCACGAATATATCATCACCGACTAATTGAATTGATTTGCCTAATTTATGGGTAAGTAATTCCCAGCCATCCCAATCATGTTCACTCATGCCATCTTCAATGCTGATAATGGGATATTTGTCCACCCAAGCGGCCAGATAATCAACAAATTGGGCTGAGGTCAGATGCAGTCCATCGGATGCCAAATGATATTTGCCATCCTGAAAAAATTCAGAGCTAGCGCAGTCAATACCTATTGCAACCTCTCTGCCTGCTTGATAACCCGCTTGCTCGATCGCTTGAACCATTAATTGCAGGGCTGCTTCATTATTTGCCAGATTAGGCGCGAACCCTCCTTCATCACCCACTGTTGTAGGCATATTTTTTTCATTGATAAGCTTTTTCAGTGCGCTAAAAACCTCCGCACCACAACGAATGGCGTCACGAAAGTTTGAAATTCCTAACGGAACAATCATGAACTCCTGCATATTGATATTATTATTGGCGTGCGCACCGCCATTAATCAGATTCATCAAGGGTACCGGCATCGACATCAAGCCAGCACCACCTAAATAACGGTATAAAGGTAAACCGGATTCTTCAGCGGCCGCTTTGGCAACAGCCAGCGATACCGCCAGAATAGCATTAGCACCGAGTCTGGATTTGTTTTCTGTACCATCCAGGTCAATTAACGCCTGATCGATGAAACTTTGATCGATAGCATCCAAGCCCATGAGTGTTTCGGAAATTTCGGTATTGACATGCTCAACTGCCTTGAGCACTCCTTTGCCTGAATAGCGTTGTGCATCACCATCTCTCAGTTCTACTGCCTCCCTCGTTCCGACGGATGCTCCGGAAGGAACAGAGGCGCGGCCTAATATGCCTGACTCCAACAATACATCGGCTTCAATGGTTGGATTACCGCGAGAATCAAGAATCTCACGGGCGATGACATCGACTATTGCACTCATGCTACATTTTTCCCTGTTATTTACTGTTATTAAGTTAATGTTATTTTGCTATCTCTGGTACAGCTATGAAATTTTAATATTCTCGGTATTGATACTGAATTTTTCCTGATCCATCAGTTGTTGCGTACAACATGTATTTTTTCATCTTCTGCGTGCTGATGATGTTTATTGGAATAACGGATGGCTGCTTGAACATAGGACTTGAACAGCGGATGACCCAATCGCGGCGTAGAAGTAAACTCCGGATGAAATTGACAGCCTAGAAACCATGGGTGCTGGGTTTCAGGAAGCTCTATCATTTCACACAATTTCTCTTCTTTTGATAAACCACTGATGCACAGCCCCGCTTCTTCTAATTGGGGGATATAAAAACTATTGACCTCATATCGATGACGATGGCGTTCAACAATTTTATCCATGCCATAGGTTTTCCAGGCTAGTGAATTTTTTTTCAGAATACATTCCTGACCACCCAGACGCATACTGCCGCCGATGTCGGAGTTTTCATCTCTTGTTTCAAGTTGCCCATCGCGGGTACGCCATTCAGTGATCAACCCGATGACGGGGTAGGGGGTGTCAGGGTTAAATTCCGTGCTGTGAGCGCCTTTCATACCGGTTTCGTTACGCGCATATTCAACGACAGCCAGTTGCATACCCAGACAAATACCCAGATATGGAATACCGTTTGTGCGGGCAAAGTGGATAGCCATGATTTTGCCTTCCACGCCGCGCTTACCAAACCCTCCAGGGACCAGAATTGCATCCATATTGGCCAGACAATCGATACCTTCCTTCTCGATATTCTCTGAGTCGATATAAGTGATATTGATCCGGCTATTCGTATGAATGCCTGCATGAATCAAGGCTTCGGATAGTGATTTATAAGACTCGATCAAATCCACATACTTGCCGACTATCGCAATTGCAACGGTGTATTTCGGATGTTCCAGCGCATAAACTAGCTTCTTCCAGACACTCAAATCGGCTGGTTTAGCCAGAATATTCAGTTTATGGCAGATGATTTCATCCAGCATTTGCTCATGCAGCAAAGCGGGAATTTTATAGATACTATCCACATCAATTGCTGATATGACAGCTTCTTCCTGTACATTGGTAAAAAGGGCTATTTTCCGGCGTTCTTCTTTGGGCAATTCACGATCTGATCGGCATAATAAGACATCAGGTTGTATACCGATTTCACGTAATTCTTTTACCGAATGCTGTGTCGGTTTAGTTTTTAGTTCACCCGCTGAACCAATATAGGGTAATAACGTAAGGTGAATGAAACAGGTATCATGGCGTGGATGCTGCACAGCCATTTGACGAATCGCTTCCAGAAAAGGGAGGGATTCGATGTCACCGACTGTGCCGCCAATCTCAATGATGGCAACTTGCGCATCCCCAACACCTGCCTGAATATATCTTTTTATTTCATCAGTAATATGAGGGATAACCTGTACGGTGCCCCCAAGATAATCGCCGCGCCTCTCTTTACGAATAACACTTTCGTAGATTTGACCAGTAGTAAAATTGTTGTGCCTAGTCATGCGTGTGCTGATGAAGCGCTCGTAATGCCCCAGATCAAGATCTGTTTCAGCGCCATCTTCAGTCACAAAAACTTCACCATGCTGAAATGGACTCATCGTGCCGGGATCCACATTAATATATGGGTCCAGTTTAAGCATCGTCACCTTGATGCCGCGCGTCTCTAGTAATGCAGCCAGAGATGCTGCAGCAATGCCTTTCCCTAATGAGGATACAACACCACCTGTCACAAAAACATATTTGGTCATTGGTGACTACAGAAAACAGAATAATCTAAAGAAATAATTAGATAGTTTTTGTATAACATTTGAGCGGACAGTATTACCCGATGGTTATTAGTGTATCTCAGCTAGCAAAATACTCATCATTTGTTCAGCTTGATGGCGATAACTGCTACCAAAAAGATTCAAATGATTGAGGATATGATAGAGGTTATAAACTATCTTGCGCAAATTATACCCCGAATCCAAGGGATAATCATTCCGATAAGCAGAATAAAAATCGGCTGAGAAACCGCCAAAAAGTTCGGTCATGGCAATGTCAGTTTCACGATCCCCATAATACACCGCAGGATCAAATAGAACGGGATTTCCCATTTCATCGTAAGCGTAATTGCCACTCCATAAATCGCCATGTAAAAGCGCAGGCAGTGGTGTTACATCCGCCAAGAATTTATCCAGATCAATTAATAACCGTTCTCCCATTTGCTGCAGTTTGCCGTTAAATCCATTCGTTTTTGCGAGGTCTAATTGATAGCCTAAACGACGTGTTCGCCAAAAATGGACCCAGTCTGAAGACGTTGTATTTATTTGCGGGGTTTGCCCGATCGTATTATTGCGAACCCAGCCAAATTGCCTGGCAGTGATGCGATGCATGGCAGCAAGTTGTATCCCTAGCTCAGATGCGTTTCCACGCATACCGCAGTGAATGTTCAGGTATTCCAGAACCAGCCATGCCGTATGATCATCTTGTCCATAACAAATAGGCAGCGGTACTCGGATAGTATGCGACTGATGAATTTCCATTAAACCAGCAGCTTCAGCTTCAAACATAGCGATATTGTCAGATGTATTTAATTTGACAAAATAGCGTTGAATGCCATCTGCGATACGGTACGTTTGACTAATACAGCCACCGCCGATTGCTTGGTTTTCTTTTACCTTGAAGTGACTGTTAGTGGAAGCAGAAATTTGTGCGCTGATTTCATGCCAGTTATGCATTTTTCGGGTCTACCATGGCTAACCATTGTTTGGCTTGATAGATAGCTGCCTGCACTTGTTCGGGCGCCGTGCCGCCGATGTGTTTACGGCTTTCCATGGAGCCTTCCAGTGTCAAGACAGCAAAAATACTGGAATCAATTTGAGCAGAAAATTGTTGCAGCTCATTTAATTCAAGATCGTTAAGATCACAGCCTTTTTGTTCTGCAAACTGTACGGTTTTTGCCACAATTTCGTGTGCATCGCGGAAAGGAATACCCTTTTTAGTAAGATAATCAGCCAGATCAGTAGCCGTAGCGTGACCGCGTAAGGCCGCTTGGCGCATGGCCTGTTGGTTAACCTGAACCCCTGTGAGCATGTCAGCATAAATCTTTAAGGAATCCGTCAATGTATCGACCGTATCAAAAAGGGGCTCTTTATCTTCCTGATTATCTTTGTTATAAGCAAGCGGCTGTGCTTTCATCAGTGTCAGCAGTGCGATGAGATGACCATTGATGCGGCCAGTTTTACCCCGTACCAATTCTGGCACATCCGGATTCTTTTTCTGCGGCATAATGGAAGAACCCGTGCAAAATCGATCTGCCAGTTGAATAAAACCAAACAAAGGATTCATCCATAAAATGAATTCTTCCGACATGCGGGATAAATGCGTCATGATGAGCGATGCGCAGGCACTAAACTCAATGGCGAAATCCCGGTCTGAAACCGCATCCAATGAATTCTCGCAAATTCCTTCAAAACCCAGTATTTCAGCGACTAAATCACGATTAATAGGATAACTAGTGCCCGCCAGTGCAGCAGCGCCCAACGGTAATTGATTCACACGCTTCCTGCAGTCTATCAGCCGCTCAATGTCGCGTTTCAGCATTTCAAAATAAGCCATCAGATGATGGCCAAACGACACAGGCTGTGCCACTTGTAAATGAGTGAAACCTGGCATAACAGTATGAATATGTTGCGCTGCCAGATTTAATAAAGCATGCTGCATGGCTTTGATCAAACCGATAATTTCATCAATCGAAGCCCGTAAAAATAAGCGAATATCAGTAGCGACTTGATCATTACGTGATCGACCGGTATGCAACCGCTTGCCAGCATCACCAATCAGGGCGGTCAGGCGCTTCTCAATATTTAGATGAACATCCTCCAGCTCTACGAGCCAAATAAATTGTTGATTACGGATTTCATCTCGAATTTGGTTTAAACCTTGTTCAATAGCTAACAAATCCTCTTCGCTGATAATTCCTTGAGCTGAAAGCATCTGTGCATGAGCCAGTGAACCTTGGATATCATACTCGGCTAATCGTTGATCAAAATCTATTGAAGCTGTATATCGTGCTACCAGCTCTGAAACTGGCTCATTAAATCGCCCTGACCAGGTTTTGTTGTTATTTTCCGATGCTGAATTATTATCCATTTCGTTGCTATGCTTTTCTGTTTTAATACTCAAAAAAATGGATTATAAAACATAAATACAAAACCGGTTATTGGCGATTGTTCAGTGTTACATACTTTAAGGTCTATCTATTTAGCTACAAATAGAATCATGACCATCAGTAGTTGAATTTTAACAGCGAGGTGAGGTAAAAAATTTAATTGGTATGCTGCACTTTTCCTTCACTAAGGATTAGTGGATAATCTGAGTTTTTACGCTGCTACATATCACAAGGAGTTATCCATGACGGATCAGAACAAGCAATACCAAAACCAACATCCCAAAGCTGATACCTTATCTTCATTGTTAAATGCCAAGTTTGAATGGGTCAATAAAATTCCAACCATGCAATTGCCTGCCAAGTATGTTGCAGTGCTGGTAGGACTTATTGTAATAGCCTTTGCTTGGAAGGTCATCGCTGTCAGTAAAGTAGAATCTGACATGGCCAAGAAACTTGAAAACGAGCGTCTGTTGATTACCCAGCAAGCCCGTGAATATGCCGATAAACAATATATCAAGGAAGAAGAACGTTTTGGGCAGGTTTTATCTTGGGCAGTGCGTGGTGAGCTGATTCGTAACAATATTGATCAGATCGATCAGTATTTGAGCGAAATAGTTAAAATGAAAGACACGGAAAGAGTCGTACTAATTAATGATGAAGGTCAGCTAGTGGTCTCAACGGATAAACGACTTGAAGAAGCAAAAGGAACGGAAATCTATCCTAAGGAAATCCTGAGTCTTCAGAAAATAACCGTTAAGTCGGATGTGGATGGTAAAAAAATTCTGGTTGTTCCAGTAATGGGATTGAATAAGAAGATTGCTACTGTTGTGGTTAGTTATAAACAAGCAAAATTATAAAAAATTAACCAAATACCAGTTCTGCAATGGTTAATTAAAAAGCCTTTGGGTTTGCCAAAGGCTTTTTAATTGGTACGTTTAATTTGTGCGCCCAATGCAGATAATTTACCTTCAATATTTTCGTAACCACGGTCCAGATGATAGATACGATCGATCACAGTTTCACCCTGCGCTATGAGGCCAGCGATCACTAGGCTTGCCGATGCCCGTAAATCAGTCGCCATCACATGCGCACCATCCAGCCGTGGAATGCCACTGATAATAGCTGTATTGCCTTCCACTTCAATATTCGCGTTCATACGCTTTAATTCCTGTACATGCATTAGCCGATTTTCGAAAATAGTTTCAGTGATAATTGCAGTGCCTTCTGCAATGCAATTTAGTGACATGAATTGTGCTTGCATGTCGGTAGGGAAAGCGGGGTAGGGTGCTGTGCGCAAATTAACCGATTTGGGTTTTGTGTGCATTTTCAGATGAATCCTGTTCTCAGCGGAATCAATCTGAGCGCCGGCTTCGATTAATTTATCCAAAACAGCATCAAGCAAATGAGCATCGGTATTTTTTAAGTGAATTTCGCCACCCGCAGCCGTGGCTGCCACCAGGAAAGTGCCAGTTTCGATTCGGTCGGGCATTACTGTGTGTTCTGCACCATGCAGGGAAGGTACCCCTTCAATCGTAATGATGTCAGTACCTGCACCTTGAATGTTGGCACCCATCGCATTCAAGCAGTGGGCAAGATCCACTATTTCAGGTTCTCGGGCCACATTTTCAAGAATTGTGGTTCCCTCAGCCAATGTCGCTGCCATCATTAGATTTTCTGTTCCAGTCACAGTGACAATATCAAATATTATCCGTGTGCCACGCAGTTTCTTGGCGGCGGCATGAATATAACCATGTCTGATATTGATCTCCGCTCCCATCGCCTGCAAGCCTTTGATATGCTGATCTACTGGCCGTAAACCAATGGCGCAACCACCTGGCAATGAAATCATGGCTTCTCCCGCGCGAGCGAGTAATGGGCCAAGTACCAGAATTGCTGCACGCATGGTTTTAACCATTTCATATGGAGCTACAGGATGAGTCAACTGTGAAGCAGATAGCACGACATCAGATGAATCGGGTTCTGTAATGTCTGTTCCCATTTGCTTGAGCAATGACAACATAGTGGTAATGTCCCGAAGTACAGGAACATTGTTTATTTTCAAAGATTCTTTAGTTAAAAGTGCAGCACACAAAAGAGGAAGTGCGGCATTTTTTGCACCCGAGATAATAATTTCTCCGTGCAGTGACCTCCCCCCATGGATAATCAGTTTTTGCATTGAATGAAAATCTTTAAATAAAAATTTAGTTAAACTCGCCTGGATTACTTAATATCAAAGCGGATAAACAGTGTCTAATCGGTTGAAATATGCAAAAGTTCGCTGCATCATAGCGCAAGTATCTACGAAAACAAAAACTATGAGTAAATTTTTCAGGAGAAAAAATGACAAAGCAAATCATCCAGACCATAAATGCTCCCCAAGCAATCGGTACTTATTCTCAGGCTGTTCGAGTCAGCGGGGGTGAGACCGTCTATTTGTCGGGTCAGATTGGGCTGGATCCAGTAAGCATGCAAATGGTGAACGGAATTGAAGCACAAATTCAGCAAGTATTTTCGAACCTGAAAGCAGTGGCAACAGCCAGTGGGGGTAGCCTGAATGATATTGTGAAATTAAATATTTTTTTAACCGATCTCGATAATTTTGCCTTGGTTAATGAAATAATGGCCAATCATTTCGTTCAACCTTATCCAGCACGCGCAGCCATCGGTGTTAAAGCCTTACCGCGAGGGGCTTTGGTAGAAATGGATGCAGTGATGGTGTTGCAATAATAAATTCTCAACCAACCAAATGACGCAGTATCACCAGTCTCAGCAATGACTGTCAGCAGCAATGTGCAGGAAAAATTATCTCGTTTAGGTATTCAAAATGAGCTGGATCTGATCTTGCACTTACCCATTCGCTATGAAGACGAAACTCATCTGTTTCCGATTAATGAGGCCCCTCAAGGCCAGGTGGTGCAAATTGAGGGCATCATTATACATAGCGAAGTAGTCATTCGTCCGAGGCGGCAATTCGTTTGTCAGGTAGAGGATAGTAGCGGTATTCTGGTCATGCGTTTTCTGAATTTTTACGGTAATCAGGTCAAAACTTATGCCATTGGAAAGCGAGTACGACTGCTAGGCGAGATTCGCAGGGGTTTTTTTGGTGCAGAAATGGTTCACCCTAAATGCCGTATCGTGCATGAAGGCGAGCTGCTTGCCGATACAATGACGCCAGTTTATCCCACTACCGCCGGCTTAACGCAAAAGATTTTGGGCAAGCTGATTCGACAAGTTTTGCAGCATGCGCGACATGCGCAAGAGTTGGTCGAAACGCTGCCTGACAAAATCATAACAAAAAACCGGTTGGCAGGTTTTCAGGACAGCCTCATGTGCCTGCACAATCCGCCTCCCGATGTATCAGTGGAAGCATTGCAAGCACGCACACATCCAGCATGGCGGCGCATCAAATTTGATGAATTGCTGGCGCAGCAGTTATCCATGCGCCTGCATTACCGGCAGCGCCGCAGCCGTTGTGCACCAGTACTTACGCAAAGGAATCAGTTAACGAGGCAATTTGTTGAGCAACTTGCCTTTAAACTGACCGCCGCGCAGATCAAAGTATCTGCAGAAATCAGCCGTGATCTGGCAGCTCCTTATCCGATGCAGCGCCTGCTGCAAGGCGATGTCGGCAGCGGCAAAACCATCGTGGCTGCACTGGCTGCCTTACAAGCAATCGAGAATGGTTTTCAGGTAGCCATTATGGTTCCGACTGAAATTCTCGCCGAGCAGCATTTTCAGAAATTATCCAGCTGGTTTCATCCCCTGGGGATACGCGTTGTCTGGCTATCCGGCAGCCAGAAAAAGAAACACAAACAAGCGGTATTGGATGAGATTGCACTTGGTACTGCGCAACTCGCCGTAGGGACACATGCCTTGTTTCAGGATCAGGTATTATTTCACCAGTTGGGCCTGGCGATTATTGACGAGCAGCATCGCTTTGGTGTGCATCAGCGTCTGGCGCTGCGCATGAAAGGCTCGCAATCCGATTTTGTACCGCATCAGTTAATGATGAGTGCCACGCCGATCCCCCGCACGCTGTCGATGAGCTATTTCGCCGATCTGGATGTGTCAATCATCGATGAATTGCCGCCCGGCAGAGCGCCCATCGTGACCAAATTGATCGCTGATAATCGCCGTGATGAAATCATTGCGCGGATCCAGCAGGCCTGCCAGCAGGGCAAACAAGTATACTGGGTTTGCCCCTTGATCGAAGAGTCAGAAACACTCCAGCTGCAAACCGCCCTAGAAACCTATGAGAATTTGCGCAAGATATTCCCGGATTTAAGCGTCGGCCTAGTACACGGGCGCTTGCCTGCGCAAGAAAAAACCGAGGTGATGACATTGTTCAAGCAAGGGGAGATACAATTATTAATCGCCACAACAGTCATTGAGGTAGGCGTGGATGTGCCGAATGCATCACTGATGGTAATTGAAAATGCCGAGCGCATGGGATTGTCGCAATTACACCAATTGCGCGGCCGCGTGGGGCGTGGATCGGAAGCCAGTATTTGCATTCTGCTGTTTCAGCAGCCGTTGTCGGAAATTGCCCGTAAGCGGCTTAAAATCATTTTTGAACATACAGATGGCTTTGAAATCGCCCGTCAGGATTTACAAATAAGAGGCCCCGGTGAATTTTTGGGTGCGCGTCAGAGCGGGATGCCGATGTTGCGTTTTGCCGATCTGGAGCAAGATGGTGAACTCCTGACAGCAGCACAAGCAGCAGCCGATGAAATGCTCAGCAATTACTCTGATCTGGCGCAACGCCACATCGAGCGCTGGCTGGGGGATAAAACCGAATATTTACGGGTATAGGGATGATGAAGTTTGTAGATGATAAGCAGCAAGCGGCTGTTATCATTCGGCTATAAGCACGATAAAAAATCAAACAAGGATTGTTACTGGCGTGATCGTTAAAGAGAAAGTTTCATGGGTGTGGTTGCTGTTTCATTTCAGGGGCAGCAGTTTTATGGAAACGTGGCCGCGAATTCTTACGGTGACCATTGCCGCGATGATCGTTACCTATGTCGAGCTGCACTACAACATCCAGAAATATACGCTCACGACGACCCCTTTTTTGCTGATCGGCGTTGCATTGGGTATTTTTCTGGGTTTTCGTAACAGTGCGTCTTACGATAAATTCTGGGAAGGGCGCAAGCTTTTTGGCGCGCTGGTGAATACCTCGCGCAACCTGACACGCCAGCTTTACTTTCTGACCAGTGATTCAAAGGATAATGAGGAATTTCGGTATTTTCGAGAAATATTTGTCACACGCGTGATCGCATATGCTCATGCATTGCGCTGCCACCTGCGTAACGAAAATCCCGCAGAGGAAATCAAAAAATTTTTGTCACCGGAAGATTTGACTCAAATTCTCGAATCATCTCACCATCCGCTGGCAATTTTGCAGCAATTGAGTCGTGAGCTTGCAGTCGCCCGCGACCGGCGCTGGTTAAATGAGCTCAATCATCTGGTTATGGATGCTCAGATTAATGAATTAACCAATATCCTTGGTAGCTGTGAGCGCATCAAAAATACCCCGATACCATTCAGCTATGCTGTACTCATACACCGCATCGTAGCTTCTTACTGCTTTTTTCTGCCATTTGGGTTGGTTGAAACAACGGGTATACTAACACCGATTGTGGTGCTGATGATTTCCTATGCATTCTTTGAACTGGATGCCATCGGCGATGAAATTGAAGATCCCTTTGGTTTGCAGCCGAACGATCTACCGCTGGCTGCAATCACGCGGAATATCGAAATCAATCTGCTAGAACTGATCAATAACCCAGACCGCCCAAAGCCTCTCAAACCTGTGGATGATATTTTGCTGTGATAGTAAATGATAAGCTACGTGTGTACCAAGTTGATTGTCGATCCTACGTTTCACTGCTAACAGTTATATGTGAAAGGCTCGGGTGTATCCTGATTCTCAATAATTCATAAAAGTACGAAGATATCGTGATTTATCCTATGCCGAGAAGGAGGCGATCACCAAGTTTGAGGCAGAGCGTCGGGCTAAAGGTGCAAGCTAGCCCTTTTATAGAGCAAACATTCAAAAAAGGCTATAGATATCCAACCTAAGACTCTCATCTTCGCCAACTACCAGGGCTGGATCAATCAGAGTTAAATTTCCTGACTATCATCGAACTTGATTCATTGATTTACTTAGCAGTGCAAAAGGCATTGACCGGTTTTACATTTCGCGCCTTGAGACTATTGTATAATCCCATCCTTCAGTTTCTCAAAAGACTTTGCCTGGTTTCAGTACAAGAATTCTCATCATGCAACTATTCCATTTGCATCTGCTCGCTCTGCCACGATGAACAAAGCCCATCCGCTGGCATGGCATTCTGCATTGACCTCTGTTTCTTATCATCAACGCAACTGGTTGCAGGATCGCGGATCATTGACACGCCGTATTCAGGATCGCTGTTCCCATTTTTTTGTAAAACGCGTATTTCAGTCATTGACCAGGATATACGGCGATGAGTTGGTTGTGATGGGATTGCGCCCGTGTGAGCTGGCGATGGTGCGGGAAGTTTATCTTTATTGTGGGGGAACACCGGTGGTGTTCGCACATTCCGTTGTGGCGCGCAAGGATTTGCGCGGTGCGTGGCGGGGTTTGAGCGGATTAGGCAATAAGTCTTTAGGAACGGTTTTGTTTACCAATCCTAAGATCAAACGAACACCACTGGAATTCAAGAAAGTCAGTCGCGGCCATTTTCTGTATGATCGTGCGTGCGCCAGATTGCCAGCTAAACCGGCAGATCTGTGGGCGCGGCGTTCATTGTTTACGCTGCACGGACAATCGATTTTAGTAACGGAAGTATTTTTACCGGGTATTTTGGATTTACCATTGTGAACATTGCAGATCGAATTAAAATTTACGCGCAATTGATGCGGCTGGACAAGCCGATCGGAATATTGCTGCTGCTATGGCCGATGTTGTGGGGGTTATGGTTTGCAGCGAGGGGATTACCTGATTGGCACATTCTAATCATTTTCATTCTGGGTACAATATTGATGCGCTCGGCTGGCTGTGTCATCAATGATTTTGCCGATCGAAAAATCGACCCCCACGTCGAACGCACCAAAAATCGTCCCATGGCAACCGGTCGGGTCAGTGCCAAAGAAGCGTGGTTACTGGCGACGGGACTGAGTTTGATTGCATTTTTGCTAATTCAACCTTTAAATCAGTTAACTATTTTGCTCTCGGTGCCGGCGCTTTTTTTGGCTGGAACCTATCCGTTTACCAAACGTTTTTTTGCTATGCCGCAGGCTTATCTGGGCATTGCATTCAGTTTCGGCATTCCGATGGCCTTCGCTGCGCAAACTAACAGCCTGCCACCGGTTATCTGGATATTGATGCTTGCCAATCTATTTTGGGTGATTGCCTATGACACGGCATATGCCATCGTTGATAAACCCGATGATCTGAAGATTGGCATCAAAACCTCCGCGATCACCTTCGGACAATTCGATGTGCTGGGTGTAATGCTGTGCCATGCCTGTTTTATCGCAATCATGCTGGTGATTGGGCAAATGCAACAAATGAACCTGGCGTATTATACGGGGTTGATGATTGCCGCTGGATTGAGTGCGTACCAATATACTTTAATTCGTCATCGTGACCGGGCGCTGTGTTTCAAGGCGTTTTTGCACAATAACTGGGTGGGAATGGTAGTGTTTATGGGCATTGCGCTCGATTTCCTCATCTTCCAGAGTTACAGGATTTAATCCATGCAATATAAAGACCTGCGCGATTTTCTGACACAACTGGAAGCAATGGGCGAGCTCAAGCGCATTCAAACGGAAATTGATCCCGCGCTGGAAATGACGGAAATTTGTGACCGTATCTTGAAAGCACAAGGCCCGGCGGTATTATTTGAACATCCCAAGGGGCACACGATACCGGTGCTGGGCAATCTGTTCGGCACACCCAAGCGAGTAGCGTTAGGGATGGGACAAGAATCGGTTGAGGCGTTGCGAGAAGTCGGTAAATTACTGGCTTATTTGAAAGAACCCGATCCGCCGAAAGGACTGAAAGATGCTTGGGATAAGCTGCCGCTATTGAAGCAGGTGCTGAATATGGCGCCGAAACAATTGAACAGTGCGCCGTGCCAGGAGATTGTGTGGGAGGGCAGTGACGTCGATCTAAACCGGATTCCGGTTCAAACCTGCTGGCCAGGCGATGTTGCACCACTGATCACGTGGGGTTTGACAGTAACTCGGGGGCCGAATAAAACTCGACAGAATTTAGGCATTTACCGGCAACAAGTGATCGCTCCCAATAAGGTCATCATGCGCTGGCTCGCGCACCGGGGAGGGGCGCTGGATTTTCGTGAATTCAACCTACTGAATCCGGGCAAACCGTATCCACTGGCGGTTGCGTTAGGCGCTGATCCGGCGACTATTCTAGGCGCCGTGACACCGGTACCCGATTCCTTAAGCGAATATCAGTTTGCCGGTTTATTGCGCGGGGCCAAAACAGAGGTAGTGAAATGTATCGGTAATAACCTGCAAGTGCCCGCGAGTGCGGAGATTGTGCTGGAAGGCGCCATTTATCCCGCTGAAACCGCGCTGGAAGGCCCGTATGGCGACCACACTGGTTACTATAATGAACAGGAAACTTTTCCGGTATTCACCATCGAGCGAATCACGATGCGCCGCAACCCGATTTATCATTCCACTTACACCGGCAAGCCACCCGATGAACCTGCGATTCTCGGTGTAGCATTAAACGAGGTGTTCGTACCATTATTGCAAAAACAATTTCCGGAAATCACTGACTTTTACTTGCCGCCAGAGGGATGCTCGTACCGCATGGCAGTGGTGAGCATGAAAAAGCAGTATGCCGGACATAGCAAGCGCGTGATGTTTGGCATCTGGAGTTTTTTGCGCCAGTTCATGTACACCAAATTCATTATTGTTACTGATGACGATATCAACGTACGCGACTGGAAAGAAGTGATCTGGGCCATTACCACCCGGGTTGATCCTGCGCGCGATACGCTGATTGTTGAAAACACACCGATCGATTATCTGGATTTTGCCAGTCCGATCTCTGGATTGGGCGGGAAAATGGGGCTGGATGCAACAAACAAATGGCCGGGCGAAACGAATCGGGAATGGGGGACACCGATTGTGATGGACGATGTAATCAAGAAGCGGGTAGATGCATTGTGGCAGGAGTTGGGAGTTTGATAGATGCGCGAGATTTGGCATACCATCATTCTTTTATCCTTCAGTAACGTATTCATGACCTTTGCCTGGTATGCCCATTTGAAGGAGCTTAATCATAAACCATGGATTATTGCTGCGCTGATCAGTTGGGGCATTGCGTTTCTTGAGTATATGTTACAGGTTCCGGCCAACCGGATTGGTTACACTGTTTTATCGGTAGCGCAACTCAAGATACTGCAGGAAGTGATCACGCTGACCGTATTCGTTCCCTTTGTTTTGCTGTATTTAAAGGAACCCCTGAAACTGGATTATTTATGGGCTGCGCTGTGCATGGTGGGCGCGGTTTATTTTATGTTTCGCACACGATAGTCA
>CBFGXU010000039.1:0-17392 GCA_965652935.1 uncultured Nitrosomonas sp. | reverse complement strand
TTTTAATATAGCTTCTGGTGCAGCCATCGTTTTGTTTGGCGCATTGTTGTTCAGTCTAACTTTATTCGCAAAACCGCTTAGTAATTGCCAAAAAGATACCGAATAAACCTGGAGCTCCAACTTCTTTGCTGCATAGCAGGAGGTTCTAATAATATCCTGTTAGTTCATAAGATTTACAAGTGATCTGATAATTTGCACGACTTCTTCTGTTTTCTTCATCCTCTCCTAAAATATTTAGAAAAAATTCCCTAAAAGATTCAATTGTTATGTCGCTATCAAATATAAGTTTTGGTAGCAATATGTTTGATCTTACTGACAATCAAATTGGGGTAATTAAAGGAGAAATATGGAAGGACTTATTGTTGAACCATCCAGAGTGTATCAAAAACTTTTATCCTCTGCGATTGAACTAGGTGGGCTTGAAACCAAACAAGCATCAACTGGCAGTGAAGCATTGATGCTGCTGCAAAAACAATCTTTTGACGTTGTGTTTGTGGCGATGCATTTGCAAGATATGGATGCACCCAAGTTTTCATCGCATCTTCGAGCTGACTTTCGTACTCGGCAAATACCCGTAATTATGGTTACTTCAAATGAAGATAAAAAACTACTCGATGAGGCATTTTCAGCAGGCGTAACGGAAATATTTGCCAAACATGAATTGGATAAAATCACAAGCTATACCGCACAATTCTTCAGGAAAAAAGGCAGTAAAACGATGTCTGGGCATATCTTGTATATTGAAGATAACCTATCAACTGCAAGCTTGACCTCAGCAGTACTGAGAGAGAGCGGTTATACAGTCGATCATTTTGCAACTGGCGAGGAAGGCATAGCAGCATTTCAGAAGAAGACTTACGATTTAGTGCTCACGGACATATTGCTCAAAGGCAAATTAAATGGCCATGGCACTGTAAAAGCAATACGTCATTTAGAAGATGACAATAAAAAATTTGTACCCTTACTGGTGTTCTCGGTCCTGAATGATGCTGCGCACAAGATAGAATTGCTGCGCTTGGGAGCCAGTGATTATGTTACCAAGCCATTCATTCAAGAAGAATTGCTTGTCAGAGTCAGTAACCTGATTACCAGCAAAAAATTAATAGACAAGGCAATCGCACAACAAGACCTGTTACAAGAGCTAGCCATTAAAGACCCAGTGACCGGTTTATATAATCGCTTTTATCTCCTGGAGATTGCGCCGTCAAAATTAAGTGAAGCGTTTCGGCATAGCATTCCATGCAGCCTGATCATGATCGATATAGACCGATTCAAATCAATCAACGATCATTATGGTCATGCAAACGGTGACATTGTGCTAAGGGAAATTGCCTCCTTAATGACCAGATCTACCCGTAATGAAGACATCCTTGTCCGTTATGGCGAAGAGAAATTCGTACTGCTGATGTCTCACTGCGATATATCCAATGCAACAACGATCGCGGAAAAAATACGACTATTAATCGAAAGCTTGCAACCGGAAGGCTTGGATGTCACCGCAAGTGTGGGAGTTACGGAATTCCCCCGAGATTGGCAAGGTGATTTTTCCGCATTATTAAGAGTTGTCACAGAAACCGTTTATGAAGCAAAATCGAGTGGCGGCAATAAAGTGATTACCCATTATCGTTGATATTCATAAGACATGAGACTATGCGGTATTCAAATTCCGCATAGCGATTGCATGACTTTCAATATAGCGCTGATATTTCTTTTCCTTGATAGTATTGATATGCACCAGAATCAAGCCATCGATACAATTTGAAAATTTGGGATCAACGTTAAAACCTAAAAATTCGCAACCTCCGAGCTGACATAACTCTACATATTGCTTAAACAGAACAGGCACCTTGACACCCAGTTCATCCATTGTTTCCTTAAAAATACTAAAGGCCTGCTTATATTCAGCTTCATCTGTAACATGCCTGAAGGGTACAAAATCTTTAATCAAATCAAAATGAAAAGGCATTCTGGGTTTAGCAATCAATCTGTCATTGCCAAAAAGCGTTGTGTAAAAACTTGCGATCACTTTTTGAGCGGGTTCAGGCCAGGAAGTGCTCAATGAAACCGGACCAGTCAAGTAGCGTATCTCTGGATGCTGATAAAGATAAGCGCCAATCCCGTACCAGAGATAATCCAGGCTGCGTTTTCCCTGATATCTGGGTTGAATGAAGCTGCGGCCCAATTCGATCGCATGTTCAAGATAAGGCATAAATGCCTTGTTAAAGGTAAATAAGCTATGGGTATACAAACCTGTTTGCCCATATTCCTTTAGAATCCTGGAAGCTTCCCCAATACGGTAGGAACCGATAATCTCCAGTTCGTCTTCGTCCCAGAGAATCAGGTGGCGGTAATACCGATCATAGCTATCGATATCCAACGCATTACCCGTTCCTTCTTGCACCTGACGGAAGGATAATTCGCGTAACCGACCTATTTCACGCATTACGCTAGAATTCGGAAGATAGTCAAACAGATAAATATGTTTTCCGTCCTGGGTCTTACCGATAAGTTGTGAAGCTTTTAACTCCTTGCGAATTAATTGGGTACGAACTGGGTGAATAATATTTTCAATCGGTTTAAACAGTTCTTTTTTCTTTTTCTTGCCTAATAAATAGACTTGCTTGCGCATTAATTTCGCCACGGCTTTTTTTGACAAATCCATCGCTGCGATTGATTCCCACGGAATCGGCTTGCCGATTCGAAATAAAATCTCACCGCCTCGTTGATTGAACATTTCATTGACCAGCATCATTGTCCCCAGCGGTTTATAGAGGCTTGAAAGACTATAAAACAACGTTGAATTCTTACCACAGATATAAACCGGAACAATCGGCGCCCTGGTTATCTTGGCCAAAGATAAGAAACCGGTTTTCCATTTACCATCGCGAATACCCAGCGGAGAAATCCGCGAAACTTCTCCGGTTGGAAACAAAATAACTGCCTGCTCTGCTTCCAGCGCTTCAATGATTTGATTCATGCTGTCGCGATGACTGGCCGATTTTGCCAAATTATCGACCGATAGAAACAAGCTTTGCAGTGGATCAATACAATTCAACATTGCCGTTGCGACGATTTTCACATCGCTTCTGATCTCCGATACCAACTTGAGCAGCGCCAATCCATCCAGCGAACCCAGCGGATGATTGGCAACAATCAGCACGCGACGCTGATCAGGAATGCGTGCCCGGTCTTTGCTGGAAACTTGAAAAGTAAAATTAAAATGCTCCAGCACGGCATCGTTAAACTCCAATCCTTCCAGGTGTCGATGCGTTTCAATAAAAGAATTGATTTCTTCCTGATGCAATAGCTTCTTTAATAGCGAAGAAGCGGTCTTCATCAAAGGCTTATGACTACTCTCATCCGTATGCTGAAAATAATCTTTCAGCAAAGCATCCACATCCAGCATAACGCTGTACTCCATCAAATTGAATGCTGGCCAAGATATAGGATCAATGTGACAAAATGATGACTCCAATAGTTCTACTCTTTACAGTCCAATGGTAATCAGATGGCTGTGATAGATAGAGTCACAATGTAAAACAATACTTACGGAAGCCATCGCCAATTCAAACATCCGATTAAAAGCGGTCGGTAACAGTATCGGGGAAACCTGGTGATGATTTAGCACTTGGCACTTTAATAGCATATTCAAACAAGCAAAACTCAAGGAACAACCCTGCGTTACGCAATTCGTTGTCGAAAAAGCAACCCATAACTACTCAGCCTATGTACCCGATTTGCCAGCTGCATTGCAACGGGCTCTACCATTGAGGAAACGAGAAAACTGAGCGGAAAATACGTGAAGCAATCGAACTGCATATCGGGAGCATGATTGAAGATGGCTTGCCGGTACCCGCAACCGACGAGTATCGTTCATTCACTAAATAGACATCATTGCCTAAGCAGGCACATTCAATAGGGTGTACAAACCTGACATTGCGCTCAATCGGAATACAGTTAGCGTTACGTTTTATATCTTAGGCATCAATTGCCTGATCAAACCATTGCCGGATAACTTCAGCTAACCATTCCGGCTCATCTAGCGGTAGATCATGACCAGCGGATTCATGCTGTACGTAGCATGCATCCCAGGTTTGCGCCATTTTCAGGCTGCAGCGGTAATCCACCAAACGATCAGCCTGACTGGTTACGATAAATACCGGTTGTTGTGGTTTGGCAGCGATTTTAAATTTTACGGCAGCCAGAAATTGATTCCTAGCACTGATGGTTGATACCGGATTTTGTTGTTGCCATAGCTGCCAGGACTCAAGCAATTGGCTGTCATGCGGATGATGATTGGAGGTTAAACGCAGAATATCCGCTTCCTTCTGCAAGGCAGAGCGAAAAATCATTTTGAGAATATGGGGATAAACTGTCCAGCGTAAGCGGTGATAAAACGGGGAAAGTGGTCTGGCGCTGGTATTGATTAAAACCGCCGCTGCCACTTCATCCGGATATCGTGTCATCCAATCAATGACAATCATCCCACCCATTGACAGCGCGATTAGTCTGAGTGGTCGATCTTTAGGCACTTGCAAGCGTATTGCTTCGGTCATTCCGGTAATCGTATTGGGACTGGTGGCATGGTACAGTCGTCCATTGCCCGGTATATCAGGTGTGCTGATAGTGGCATTAGGAAATTGCTGTTGCAATCTCTCGGTAAATTTCCCCCAATGCCTTGCTTCACGCCACAATCCGCGAATCAGCACAAAATCTGAGCGGTGTGTCATGAATACCACAGTGCCAGTGCATGTTGTTCAAGTTCCTGTGCATCACTTTGGTTGACCCAGTTCTGATACGATAATGTAGCATGCAGCAGAAACTCCATCAGAATCAAGTGACTCCTTAGTACCCGGTTAAGTCGGTGCGGCTTGATCGGATGATACAGACCCAGCAATTGACGCAACTGCAAGGGATTCTTGCGGATCCAGCGCCAGGATCCCATTTCAAGTGTCAAGGGCAGAAAAATATTGTTTTTTTCCAACGACTTTAAATACAAGTAATCCCATAAATCTCCGTGTACAAGATAATATTGGGATTGCGGCTCAAACAGATAATCCTGATACGGATAAGTTTGCATAAACAGTCTACGTAAACTACAGACTTCCTTTAAATGCTGGATCGGTTCAAGGCGGCTGCGGGCATAAGGAAACCAGATTTGGTTACGATAGCCAAAACCGGAATGGCAATCCAATACCAAACTGAACGGCGCCGGTAAAACTTCTTGCATAATAAAATCGCACAACGCTTTTGCTTCTGGCTGCATTGCCTGGCCGGCCTTTCCACGATACCACGGCAGGAGGGAAGAAATTCGATGTCCACCGGCCAGCAGAATCGTTTTTTCACGACTGTCAACCGGTGCATTGCGCATCAGATCGACACCCTGCCCGTTCGCACGGGTATAGTTCAGCATACCGAATGGATTGATGATGGGTAGGATATTGATCCGTACATGCTGCAAAACCTCAGCCAAGACCCGGTCCCATTTCAAACGCTCAAGCAATCCCTCAAGAAAAGCGATGACTACTTGTGTTCCAATACGTTCCAAGCCATGGATGCCGGCAACATAAGTCACGCATGGAATGTGGGGTGCGTTATTCCCAAGTGTAAGGGCATACACGGGTAATAAATCTTCATTGCAGGGTACATGGCAAAGTACTTTTGTGCATAAATGCATTTTATTGTCCTGAATCATCGATTCAATTTGCTGCAGCTCGGGCAATAACTGTCTTAAAGGGGATGTCTCATGCATTGGTTTAAGTACACTTTAGATCTTTAATAAAGATTTCATCAATATTTAACAAATACTTCAAGGAAGCTTAACAAATTCTCTTTATGCTGTCTGTTGTCACTCACCACTAAAAGGTAAGCATCCATGGTAAAGAACAAGGCCCCTATCCAAGTTAGAAGTGTTTGGATCTCAGATGTTCATCTCGGGTTTCGCGGTTGTCAGGCAGAAGCACTCTTGCATTTTCTGCATTCAGTTGAAACCGACTATCTTTTCCTGGTTGGCGATATTGTCGATTTCTGGAGTATCAAAAAGAATCCTCATTGGCCTCAGGATCATACCAATGTAATCCGGTCTATTCTGGGTAAAGCCAAGCACGGTACTAAAGTTATCTACATACCAGGGAATCATGATGAAGCAATGCGGGATTGTATCGGTCATGTATTTGGTAATGTTGAAATTCATCAAGATTATATCCATACCACAATGGAAGGCAAAAAGCTGCTGGTCATGCATGGCGATGAATTTGATGTCATCGTCAAAAATAGCCGCTGGCTCGCAAAATTAGGTAATGTCGCCTACGATACCCTTTTGGATCTTAATCATTATATCAACGGCATGCGCAAGTTTTTTGGCTTTTCTTACTGGTCCCTGGCCGCCTTCTTAAAATTGCGCGTAAAAAATGCGGTCAGCTACATCAGCAGTTTTGAAGATGCTTTGGCACATCTGGCAAAGGATCGTGGCGTTGAGGGTGTTGTTTGTGGTCATATCCACCACGCTGAATTAAGAGAAATCAACTCAATATTGTATTGCAATGATGGTGATTGGGTGGAAAGTTGTTCCACCTTGCTGGAGCATAATGATGGATCACTGGAATTGATGTTCTGGGCTGATCGATTTGAGCAATACAAAAACCATCGACAAGAAGAATTGCTCGCCAGTAAAAAAGCCGCCTAAGTAGTGGAGGTATTCCTTGCTGCCTAAATATATTTTAAGTCTGGACGGGGGCGGTAGTCATTTATTAATTCAACTCAGCGTATTGGCTTGTCTGGAAGAAGACACAGGCACTTCAACCTATGATTTGTTTGACATGGTGGCCGGATCCTCCTCAGGGGGATTGATTACCTGCCTGATCTTGGGGCATGCCATGAGCGCAACAGAAATCATGCAAAAGATTTTGCAAGAAAAATTACTGGAAAAAATGATGACAGAACATTGGGTCAATCGGCTATTCAATAAACTGCAAATTTATCCAAAGTATCAAGGTATTTCAAAGCGCATGTTATTACAAAAGGAATTAGAAAACCTGCGGCTTTCATCGCTCAATAAGCAAATATTTATTCCTAGCTTCAATCTGAACCAGGATCAATTAGAAATTTTTACCAATGAAAGTAGACCGGATTTTCTTTTAAGCGAAATAGCCGATGCTTGCACAGCCGCGCCATCCTATTATCCGCCCGTGCAAATGGAAGATGGGGAGTGGCGAATCGATGGGGGTATTGGTATGAATAATCCGGGCCTCAGCGCTTATCTTTATGCCAAACAATACTGGAACAACTGCGAAATCAAAGTGCTTTCCATCGGATCTGGATGGCGCAGTTTTGCGCTAAATGGCACGAAAGCCTGCGGATATGGCGGTATGCAATGGTCAGCCAAAGGCATCGCTTCCCTGATTCTAAGAGAGAAAATGATGACCAATGCCAGACTGACCACAGAAATGCTGGGCAATCGTGTGTTATATATCAACCATTATCTGCACCAATACCATATGCCCGATAACATGGATTCTGCCAACAATAAGATATTGCAGCAAAAAGCCTTGGATATCGGCAAGCAGTGGTATATCGATCAGCGTCAACAAATCCAGCAATGGATGCACAACTGATTACTACTGAAATTTATTACAAGCCAACTACACCGATTGACCTTCACGCTCCTGAGAATGCTAGTCAATTCAATAAATTGTCACATAACAAGCGAATAACCGTCATTGTTTTGTCACAGCAGTCCGATAAACTTCTCTGGTTCCATTAGATAAGATCAATGCCTATGAAATCATTAAAAAAAATAGCACGCTATTCATCAGCGCAGGAGTCCTATTGAAATGAAAATATTTTATGGGATTCAAGGAACGGGTAATGGCCATATAACGCGTGGTCGAATCATGGCCAGAGAATTTCAAGCAGCCAGCATTGAAGTGACTTACCAGTTTACCGGCAGGCCCCAGGATAAGTTTTTTGATATGGAGGCTTTTAACGGCTATCAATGGCGTGAAGGCCTGACCTTCAGCACTAAGAACGGCAAAATCAATCACTTAAAAACGATATGGCAATCCAAGCCATTGCATTTCCTAAGAGACATCAAGCAATTGGACTTGAGTCATTATGATCTTGTGATTTGTGACTTCGAGCCTGTAACCGCTTGGGCAGCAAGGCGGCAAAACAAGAAAACTATCGGCATCAGTCATCAATATGCTTTCCAATACAACATTCCGCGCGCAGGCAATGATCTACTTTCTGAGGCTGTCATGAAGAGTTTTGCTCCTGTTGATGTTGGAATCGGCTTGCACTGGCATCACTTTGATCAGCCTATTTTACCGCCAGTGATTGAAACACCGATCACAACCCAACAGATACAAAAAAATAAAATCGTTGTCTATCTGCCATTCGAAGATCAGCGTCGTGTAATGGCATTTTTAGCACCCTTCAAGAATTTTGAATTTTTTAATTATTCACCCGACATTACGCCTTCGTTGAATGAACATATCCACTGCAAACCGCTATCACTGCAGGGATTCCAAAATGACTTGTCTGATTGCGCAGGTATTATTTGCAACGCCGGTTTTGAATTAGCTAGTGAGTCATTACAATTAGGTAAGAAAATTCTGGTAAAACCGGTACACGCGCAAATGGAACAAATCTCGAATGCCTTGGCCCTCCAAACCTTGGGCTACGGGAAAATGATGCACAAAATAGATTCAGAAGTTATTGAACAATGGCTATATGAGACGAAAACCATCCAAGTAACCTACCCTAACACCGCCAGGTATCTGGTGCAGTGGATACAAGACGGCATGCCATCGATTGATCAGTCATGGTGTCAGAAGATCTGGTCGGATGTGAAAGTGTTGCCTGTTGAATATTCTTAACTTGAGTCATAGAAACTGATTTCATGAACGACAATCTTTTATTTAAACCTCATCAGTTGACGATTAAAATTCCATCGCCGCAAAATATCCTTATTATTTATAACCCGATATCCAGCGCGGGTAACACTGAGACACTCGCTTGCAAGTTAGAAATGGAGTTGTCTTTTCACGGTAAAAGTGTTGTGGTGCGAACATCTGAAAAAAAAATGAAAGGCTATGCGCGCATTAAAGATGATATTACTGTGAGTGATCTTGTGGTCGTCATCGGAGGAGACGGGACCATAAGAAAGTTGTTGAATTCCATCAATAAAACAGATACACCTATTTATGCCATTCCGGGGGGAAATGAGTCGCTGTTTGCCCGTTCCTATGAAATGAGTACAAGCTCAGACGATTTACTCGAGGCGATAACCTCGGGAATATGTTTACAGCAATTTTATGGCTTGATCCGCGGTGAAGGGATTCAAGGAGAAAAACCTTTTTTTCATATGGCTTCAATGGGCTTGGATTCGCTGACAGTTAAGAATATTGGCAAAAGAAAAGGACCGCTCAATGATTCAATCTATATTTGGCATGGATTAAAAGCCTTATGCTCTTTACATCACCCGACGGTATCTGTCCGCGTTGATGGAGAGCCCGTGATTGATCGCGGCTCCGGATATCTCATCGTGGCCAATAATTCTGCGTATGCAAGAAATTTACAACTTGTCCCAACCGCTAATCCATCAAGAAATGAACTCGTTCTTGGTTTTTTGCCCGGGGCGCGGTATCAGCATGAACTGGTCAAGGCAATGAAAATTCTGCAACGTAAACCGGCAAACCTGCCCATGCAATATTTCGCAGGAAAAAGTATCGCATGTACTCTGCATAATCAGTCTTATCCGCTGCAGGTCGATGGCGATTATTTCCGCAATCGTGATATCGAGCCTGAAAGTACGATCGAATTCAGTATCAGCCCCAGACCAATTCGAGTATTGATTCCTCCTTCTTTAAACAATGATATGCTACAGGCTCATCATTAACCTAATGTGGCTCACTGGAAACAATCGCTTGCTTTAATTTAATGATCTCAGGCTGGTTAAGTGTTTCGGTTTTCAGTAATTCTTCCGCAGTCCGATCCAGCAAAGCTCGGTTGGCTTGAAGAATACGCATTGCACGTTCAAGTGCCTGATCAACCAGTGTACGCACTGCAATATCAATCTTATTAGCCGTTTCTTCGCTGTAAGTACGATTTTGCGGTATAGGAATATTTGTTTGCAGGAAAGTAGTCGGCTCACGATCATAAGCCACATTGCCTAAAACTTCAGTCATGCCATAACGCAACACCATGGCGCGTGCAATATCTGTGGCACGCACCAGATCATCCGCAGCACCGGTGGATACTTCATTAAACACTACTAGCTCAGACGCCCGCCCGCCCATCATCACCGCCATTTTATTTTGCAATTCCACGCGAGTCATCAGGAAACGATCTTCTGTCGGACGTTGAATGGTATAACCCAATGCACCGACCCCTCGAGGAATAATCGATATCTTGTGCACCTCGTCGGTATGGGGAAGTGCCAATGCCACCATCGCGTGTCCTAATTCATGAAATGCAACCACACGCCGTTCATTCGGATTTAGCAGGCGATTGCGTTTCTCCAGGCCTGCCACGATGCGCTCAATGGCATTATTGAAATCTTCCATCGCCACGGAGGTGGCGCCACGCCGTGTAGCGAGCAAGGTTGCTTCATTAATAAGATTTGCCAAGTCTGCGCCGGTAAAGCCGGGGGTTAAGGCAGCAATTTGTTCAATTTTAACATCAGCATGCAACTTCACTTTTTTTGCATGCACGGCAAGAATTTGTTCCCGTCCTCGCTTATCAGGGCGGTCCACCAGCACCTGACGATCAAACCGTCCCGCACGCAACAGCGCTGGATCAAGAATTTCCGGCCTGTTAGTTGCTGCTAATATTACAATCCCGCTGCTTGGATCAAAACCATCCAATTCAGCCAACAGTTGATTCAGAGTTTGTTCTTTTTCATCATGCCCACCGCCCAGCCCATAGGCACCCCGTGCACGACCCAATGCATCGAGTTCATCAATAAAAATAATCGCTGGCGCCATTTGTCGTGCTTGCTCGAACAGATCGCGGACTCGGGCAGCACCTACCCCGACAAACATTTCGACAAATTCTGAGCCGGAAATGGAAAAAAACGGCACCCCAGCCTCACCTGCAACCGCTCGCGCCAGCAATGTTTTGCCAGTACCCGGTGGGCCTACCAGCAGAATACCTTTAGGTGCGCGCCCACCCAAACGGCCATAATCCGCAGGATTTTTGAGAAAGTTAATGATTTCAACCAATTCTTCCTTGGCTTCATCCACCCCCGCCACATCATTGAAAGTGACCTTGGTTTCTTTCTCCACAAACACTTTGGCGCGACTTTTACCTATCGACATCAATCCGCTGCCCATGCTGCTGCCCATGCGCCGGATGATGAATAACCAAATTCCGATAAAAATAGCTGTCGGCACAATCCAGGAAAGTAAGTCACGCAACCATGTGCTTTGCACAACGCCAGTATAGACAACATTGTGCTTGTCCAATACTTCAGCCAGATCAGGTTCTACCCGTGTCGTCACAAATTCCTTAAATCCTTCCGCATCCTTTTCTTTGAGTGTGCCAAAAATCTGATTCTCGGTAATTGCAATTTCGGCTATACGCCCCTGCTCCAGTAAATGTTGAAATCGACTATAGGGAATATGTTTAATTTGGGTATATTGCGTGTACAGATTCTGCACCAATAGCAGACCCAGCATCGCCACGATGATAAACCAGAAATTAATTTGTGCTTTCTTGTCCATTGATTACCTCATTTTTTTAAATGATGGATATTTTCGTAATGTCAGAATCAGCTGGCACTATAAGATACCTTAATCAATGCTAAATTGCAGCAAACTACTTACTGATGGAATAAATTCATTCCAAATAAATAATAACTTAACTGATTTCAATTGCTCAGATTGCATTCTTTCACCCCCAGTTAAGCAATCTTGATTTTCTTTTATTTATGTTCGACTAATGATGTCACTCGTAAAACGAAAGTTTCGTGTATCCCTGGGGTTACTACATTCCACTACCAGTTCCTTCCGCGAGCAATAGCAGTTAATCATCCCATTTTCGTTTAATTCGCTAATCCACTCATCGGCGCTTTTATGAATGGGAAGAGACAGAGCAATTAACTTTTTTGCTCCCTGTTTAGTAAGAAAATAGGCAGTAAGTCCCCAGAAATGGGATACAAATTTCGATGCATGCAGGCTAATAGGTTTCGTTTTATTTCTTCTACGATTTATAAAAAATAAGTCTGCGTCTTGTGGAATATTGCGCGCAAATTCTTCTAATGTCGCCTTATTACAAGTCAGCAAGGCATCGTCTTCGAGAATAAGGGATATTTTATTCGGCGATGCGAGCGCTGCTTTCCATAATTCGTAATGAGAAAGATAAGCACCTATCTGGGCTGGGGTTAGCGGCATACCTGTGGCTGGGCAATGATGATCAGCGGACAATCTGCCATCGTCAATTAACAGATTTGTGTCAATCGCCAATCCGTCAATTGCAGGAAACATTTTAAGATTAAAATCAACTGTATCAAATTGCTTTTCAATAAATTTTCTTTTGTCTGGTCTGCGAAGTAAGTTAATACAAACAATATCAAAGTCAACCGGATCGGTTTGTGCATACAACAGCTTGGTGTCATTGCGTCTCACAGTAAATAACAAACGATCAAGCGCTAATGAACCAGCCGAAGACGCTGTTTTCAAAGCTGTCTTAGCCCCAAAAACCCATCGCCAGAGTCCAACCGTAGCCCTTCGGTGAGACTGTAGGTATTTTCTATATAAATCTTTCATTGTATAGACCAAATCGGGGATCAGGTAACGAGCATCAGGTAACGAGCAAATCTAAGCGATTACCCCTTTGAATCTACCTAGATATAATTCATAAGGTTATTCTCGGGTTTATTTTGCGCTATCGAGCTGGATAACATTGCTAGATGAAATCTACAAGGACCACACCATTTCAGGAAGAGTAAACGCTGTTTCTCTGACAATGCTCCTCTTTACATCCGATAGTGCGAAGAAAACCAGTATTTCCAAACAGTTATGGCTCTTCATTGCTAAGCCATAGAATAAGAACGTAAGTGCTTTGTTGATAAAGCAAAGGTCATATAAGAAAAAATACTTCTTTCAATATACGTAGAGCTAAATATTTAGTCAAGCATGCTATAAGCAATTCAGGCTGAAACAAACTTATCAAGGGTTATAATATAAATGCTGCAAAGCGGATAAGTATAACTGAAGGGATTTGATTTAAGAAAACATCAGACTATCAGAAAACTTTCCACCAACAATCTTTTCAAGATATCCTTTGGCTTTCTCACTAACACCGGCTCCATGTTGCAAATAAGATTGCGCTGCCTGCTTGGGTGAATAATTGCTGATTACATAACCCTGTATTCTAATTCTTTCTAGAGATAATGGGGTTACTGTTAACTTTCCCTTCCCTAATTTAATGACGAGCAAATTTTTACCGCGAGCTGCAACAATAATTGCAGTATTGCGATGTTGATTGATGATAACGGTGGGTTGCACAATATCGGTGCTGCCTTATAAGTATGAGAAGAAGATATAAATTTACACCATACACTCACCCTCTTGTTCAAATTTTTTGAGGTAGCAAGAAAGTAAGGTGCTACAATACTTGCTTGCCCGGTGTCGCATTTACGGTAAAGTAAAAATTTTCATTGACTCATCTTCGGCATTTTGACTCTTGCAGTGCTTCCATCACTTCAATTTAAATATGAGTAACGATTACTCAGCGCTTCAGGTAACAATTGATGTGGTTGGTTCCGCTCTTTGCGCATTATTTCAAATGACTTAGCCTTTATGAAACAAATCCTTGCTCTGATCTGCATTTTGTTTTTAATTGCTTGCGCCAATAAGCCATTTAAGGATGAATTTGAAAGTGATAAACCTTGGATTGAGCAAATAGCACAATTACCCGATTATCCGAATGTAAAAAACCTAATGGCGTTCGATGCTGGTGCTGTTACCAGTAATCAATATCTTGTTGATCCAACTTCCATCAAAATAGGCGAAGATGGTGTTATTCGCTTTACTCTGGTAGTGAAATCGTCTGCAGGCGCTATGAATGTCAGTTATGAAGGTATTCGTTGCGCCACCAGCGAAAGAAAACTATATGCCCTCGGACGAGATGATAAAACCTGGACGCAGCCACGTGTTTCAGAATGGCAAAAACTCGATTTTGTACGGCAATTTTATGCGCAACGGGAACTCTCAAAAAATATCTTCTGTCCCCATCAACAAATAGTTAGCAGTCAAGAAGAAGCCGTTCAGGCTCTGAAATCAGGCATGCATCGAAGCATACTCCGCTAATATAAATCAGTGGGTTATGATTACTTCAATCAAGCTAACATAACCCTTAACGTTCGTAACCGACTGTTACAAGTTCATTTCTTATTCATTGATATGAATATTGATCAGTCACTATTCTTTCCACCCATACACATAATTGATTATTAGTTACCTAAACCCTATTGTATTTATGGTAATTAAAGTTCAAACTTTGTGCGGGAAATAACCTGTATGCGGGGCATATTCCTTTCCTCAAGATCTCAATTGAGAAATAACCCGATAAATCACTAAAGGAAGAATCACATGAAGAAAAGCTTTAGCTTGGTATTGCTAGGGGCAATGAGCCTGTTTCTCCTAAGTTTCAGTAGTTGGGTAAACGCTGAAGCTGCGCCGGTTTTAAGTGAAGCAAACGTTGTTGCGAAATATAATTACATTATTCATATTTTGGCTATGTTGCTGGTTGGTTTTGGCTTTCTGATGGTATTTGTTCGCCGCTATGGGTTTGGTGCTGTGACTGGAACCTATCTGGTCGTTGCAGTTGGACTTCCTCTCTACATTCTGTTACGCGCAAATGGTATTTTCGGTCATCAATTATCACCCCATACGCTTGATGCAGTACTATTTGCCGAGTTAGCGGTAGCAGCTACGCTTATTGCCATGGGCGCTGTACTAGGGCGTTTACGTGTTTTTCAATATGCACTGCTAGCACTTTTGGTTGTCCCACTTTATTTATTGAACGAATGGATTGTACTGGATGATGCAATAGGTTATACCACTGGATTTAAGGATACAGCCGGCTCAATCGTTATCCATGCATTTGGTGCTTATTTTGGATTAAGTATGTCTATCGTTCTAACCACGGCTTATCAGCGCAGCAAACCCATCGAATCGGATCACACATCGGATCGCTTCGCTATGCTGGGTTCGATGGTGCTCTGGTTATTCTGGCCAAGTTTTGCTACTGCTCTGGTCCCTTTAGAAAATATGCCGCAAACCGTAGCCAATACATTACTTGCATTATCAGGTGCCACCATCGCCACATATTTTCTCAGTTCCAAGTTGCATAATGGCAAAACATCCATGGTCGACATGGCAAATGCTGCTTTAGCCGGGGGTGTAGCCATTGGTTCTGTTTGTGACGTTGCATCTCCAATCGGAGCATTTAGCATAGGTTTACTGGCTGGTGCAATTTCCGTTCTGGGCTATGTTTTCATTCTGCCTCTGTTAGAATCAAAATTCAAAATCGTTGATACCTGTGGTGTTCATAATCTGCACGGAATGCCCGGATTATTAGGCGGTCTCAGTGCCTTCCTGATTGTTCCCGATATTGCAATCGCTCAATTCAACGGCATAGTCATAACGCTCGTCATAGCCATTGTGGGCGGCCTGATTGCGGGTACCATCATCAAAGCGACTGGTACGACACGTGAACCTTATGAAGACAGTGTCGAATTCACACATCTTGCTGGACCCGAAACAGAAAATCTGCCAGAGCAATTACAAACGCGCATGGAAGCTCTGGAAACTAGTGCCACTGCAGTTAAACCGCAAACTCCACTTGAATCTCCTGAAACAAAAGCATTGTTAGCAAGACTGGAAGCTCGTATCAAGGTCTTAGAAAGCAAAACTACAGCAACACAAGCTCTAAATACTGGAGCAGATAAACCAGAACCTCAGCATTGATCTTGTGCCGCTAAATTCGTTGTCTCTCTTGTAGCGCGGAGTTTATCCATCAGGGTCAGATATTAACTGACCCTGACTGAATTTTATGCAAAAACAGCCGTGAGTTTTGCTAATAATCCATTAAAAATGGGTTGGAATACACCTAAGAAATTATTCAGCTGCATCATACCTACCATAAGAATCAATATACCTCCGGCCACTATTCCATACTTAAGGCCCGCTGCAAAATTTGCTGATGCAGGTGCGCGTGTATAAGTCTGGTTGGAAAACGCCAAGAATATTTTTAATATGCCCAGTAAAATCCCAGCCGCCACACATCCCAAGAATAAATGTAACCCACAAAGAACCCTGGTTGTTAAATTTTCCTCAGCCAACTCAAGACTTGCGAAGCGAAGGCAAATAATAATTACAAAAAGTAGAATGAGAGAGTTCCAGAAACCTCCAAATCTTCCTCTAATCTCACTTTCCATACTCATATCTCTCTCCCTTTAAAATTAAATGATGAAAAAAGCAGATTTAATAAATAAATCACTTACAGGTAGATTTTATTAAATCTGCTGATGGATAAGTCAGCTCCAGGTGAATTTAAATGCCAGTTATCTAGCATTCAAGCTACTGATATTCTTATACTTTTAAACACCCTGGAACTTAATAATTATAGCCAAATTAGAACGGGTTGTTATCACTGTCAGCAATATTTATTTGACATGCATTGAGAGAGCAACTTCGCTGGCAATTTATGAGCAGTTATTCAGCTTGTGGTTTTTAATACCATCCCGGTTCCAGCTATATAAAATCAATGCAGTCAGATTGTTCAACACCATCTACCAAGGCACGATTTGCCCATCAAACGCATAAAATTTTCCGGAATCTGCAGATTTCAACATGCTGATGACATGGCGCATTCCGTTAACACTTTGCTCAGCTGAAATCAATCCATTAGGGCCACCCATGTCGGTTCTTACCCATCCTGGGTGTAATAAAACCACAATAATTCCCTTCGGATTCAAATCAATCGATAGACTTTTCATCACGATATTAACAGCGGCTTTACTAGAACGGTAAATATAACTGCCGCCACCGCGGTTATCTGAGATGCTGCCCATCTTGCTGGTGATGGTAATGATGGTTTTGAGTTCACTTTTGGAAATTTGCTGAATGAATGCTTCGGCCATTTTCAAAGGCGCCATGGTATTTACTTCAAAAGTATATGCCCAAGCAGCATAATCCGTTTTTCCGAACGCATCGCCCCGTTCTGGCGGATAAACACCAGCATTATTGATCAACAGATCAATCACCTGATTGGATAATGTTAGAGATAGTTGTTCAATCTGTTGGTGATTGGCTACATCTAATGAATAAATAGTTATCCGTTCAGAATGCTGAGCTGCGAGCCGAGTCAACACTTCAGCTTTAGC
>CBFGXU010000038.1:0-17785 GCA_965652935.1 uncultured Nitrosomonas sp. | reverse complement strand
GCGAGTAGCAGAATATGCGATCAAGTAAGGTCTGATGCATTTTATTGCGCTCTAGATAAGTTCACTCCTTTGAATCCTTTAGAAATGCGATAGTAAACGCGGCGTACCGGGGTACCGTGACGTTCAATGACGCGGTACTCGATGGCACCGGGCTGGTCAAGCATTTTCTCAACCTCGATACCTCTAGCACCTGGCCGGGTTCTTTCCAAATGGCGGCGTTTCATACCAACCTGAATGATGGGCCGATGGGTGGCTTCCTGCGAGGGGAGCCAGAAATCATACATGGCGCCGTTATCACCAAACATATTGCGTGAACGAATGTCTAGCTTTGTATCGCCGTGAGTATAAAAATATAGTGCACTGGCAACTGACCATTTGCTCATGCCGACAATGATGGGTTCTTGGCCCGTCTGATCTCTGACTTCTTCCGCAATCTGTTCGATTTCTGCTGCTGTTTCACGCCAGAAATAGTGTTCGGTGAATAAATGATAAGGTATGCCGGGTATTCCTAATACGACATAGTGCAGCACAAAGGCATAAATGAAAAGGCAGGCAATACTCGTTAATCGCCAACCTGCCTGGACGCGTTTGGCAATGCCGCTTAAATGCCCGGTTTGACCCATCATCCAGGCCATGGTGGGTAATATTGCAAGCCAGATCGGGCTAGTCCAGTGAAAGCGGGGTTCATCAAAAGTGCTGAGTATGAAACAAATGAATAATGGGACGCCTGCGAAAACCTGGACAAATAAATGACGTCTGTGCTCCAGTTGCTGGTTCTCAGATGGCTTGATTGAGAATAAGGCTAGCGCAGCTGCAAGAAAACCAACCGGGGTTAACAGAATGATGATATGAAAAATCAAATGATGAACTGAGAATTGATAGCTGTCTGCCAATACCCGATTCGATTGGAATGCAAATGATGCCCAGTCGTTTGTGTGGTTCCAGATGATGACAGGCGAAAACAGTAGTAATGCCAACAGGGCGGCCAAATAAGGATGAGGGCGCTTCATCCAGTGGCGCGCCGTTGGGTCTACGATGACAAACATCAATGCGGCGATACCGAGTAAACCCAGGCTGTATTTGGATAGCAATCCCAGACCGAAGGCGATTCCCATGCCTAGCCAGGCCCAGCGCTGCCCGGCTACCAATGCACGTTCCATATAATAAAGTGTTGCAGCCCAAGCCGCGACTAATGGTGCATCAGGAGTCATCAGCAAGCCAGAACCAAATCCCATTGGCAAAATAGCCAGTAATAATATGGCGCGCATTGCGGTGGATTTATCATACAGGTTCTGCGCCAGCGCATACAAATAGCCCATGGTTATCAAGCCGCAGAGCACAGCACCGATGCGCACGCCAAACTCGTTGTGTCCTAGAATTGATGTGCCGAGCCAGATTAACCAGGCCACCATCGGAGGGTGATCATAAAAGCTAAGATCCATGTGCTGGGCATATTGCCAGTAATAAGCTTCGTCTGGAATGAGTTGTGCTAAGCCAAAATAAACCAAACGTAATAATAGGGCGAATACTACGATACCAATCGCTGCTATGCGCCAGCGTATTTCCGACGACGGCAGATCTTTTTTGCTGGGAAATACATAAAAGGCTGAACCCAGGTAGTTCACGGCTGCAGTGGCAATGATGGCTGGAAAAATTGCCAGTATTGGCGGTACTTGCCAGACATGAACCAGCAAAGCTAATACTCCACCGCGTAACAACAACGCGAGGGCGCCAACAGTCAGAAAGCGGCCAAATTGATGCCATTGAAGATATCCCGCATGATGTTCACGGAATGCCCATTTTGAATTAAAAATATAGTTGACGCTTGCAGCGACAAAGAAACTGGCGAAGTGAGCCAGAGCAAGTCCTGCTTCACGGTTGAGCATCCATTGGAAAACCATGGCATCAATCAATACGCCAAATAATCCAACCATCGCAAAGCGGCCTGCGGTGTTTAGCGTGATTGTGCCACCGGCTAAGGTGATCAAGCGCTGAATATAAGCGCGCTGATGAGAGAAAGATAATTTGGAAGTGCCGTACGTGCGATCATGAAAGCGAATCGGTACTTCTGTAACACGAATCTTGCCGTAATTGGCCATTAGCAGCTCAAGCAGAACTTTATAACCATGCGCATGGCTAGAAATATTTGCTGCTAATTCACGGCGGAATGCGAAGAAGCCAGAGGTAGTGTCATTCACATCACAGATTGGGCGCGCTATCCAGCCACCGATGCGTGACAACAATTGTCGATGGAGCGGCCAGTTTTCCGTGCTGCCGCCGGTGATATAGCGGCTACCGACCACTACATCAGAATCACCATTTAATAAGGGAGTGACAAGGGCTGCTAAACGTTCTGGCGGATGGCTCAGATCTGCATCCATGACAACAATGATATCACTTTTGGCGGCAGCGGCTCCTGCAAGGATCGAAGCTGTTAAATCCGGTTTTCCCTGCCGTTCAATCAGGCGAACATTAGATTGATTTTTCCATGCGTGTACTTTATCAGGGGTTCCATCAGTGGAGCCATCGTCAACGAAAATGACTTCAAAAGTGTCGGGACCGAAATTAAGTGCAAATAAGCGAGTTAAGAGTAAATCTATATTCTCAGATTCATTCAGCGTGGGTACTACGATGGAAAATTGGGTCATGTAGATCCACGGCTTAGAATTGACACTTCACGATCAACGGCATGATTTTATTTTTGTTGCTTTTGGTATTGATTAACCGCTTTATTATGATCGGATAAGTTGGTAGAAAATTGGGATTCACCGTTGCCTTTTGCAACAAAATATAGCGCATCGGTTTCAGCCGGATTAAGGGCCGCACGAATGGAAGCTAAGCTTGGCAATGCGATAGGTGTAGGCGGCAAACCTGCGCGAGTATAAGTGTTGTATGCCTGATCTGCAAGTAAATCCTGTTTGCGTAAGTTGCCGTCAAATTGCTCACCCAGTCCATAGATAATAGTGGGATCTGTCTGCAAGCGCATGCCTTTACGTAGTCGGTTAATAAAAACACCTGCGATCTCAGCGCGATCGCTTTCTATCGCGGTTTCTTTTTCGATGATGGAAGCCAGAATGAGCGCTTCGTAAGGTGTAGCTAAAGGCAAAGATTCCCTGCGTGATAACCAGCTGGTTTGTAAGTGGTTTTGCATGTTACGGTAGGCGCGCTGCAAGATATCGATATCACTGTCATCTTTAATAAAATAATAAGTATCAGGGAAAAACAATCCTTCAGTCGTTGTCTCGCTTGCGCCGATACGCTGTAGAATTTCTTGATCACTTAAACCGATTATCGTGTTTTTTATGGCTGGGTGTTCACTTAAAGTTTTTCGAAGTTGCGCAAAAGTCCAGCCTTCAATGATGGTGATCTCATTTTGCTTTGCATCACCTGTGGTGAGATATTTTAGCAGCGCTACTTGCGAAAGATTGCCCGTAAGCTGGTAGTCACCCGCTTTAATGGCTGATTCTTGATTCAGATAACGCGCTAATATGATGAATGTCCATTTAGTGGGGATAACGTCAGCATCAGCTAACTTTTGCGAAATTTGTTTTAAAGTGCTGCCGGGCCGAATGGAGAGTTCATAGGGTGTGGTTGGAGGCGTAATATTGGAGTGAACATGCAAATAAAACCATCCGATCAGAAGGATAGTTATTGATGTCATCAAGAAAAGGAGGCGTCTTAGCGTATGCATGCCCCAAAAAAATAAAACTTATACTTTACGGAAAACAAGCGTTCCGTTCGTTCCTCCAAAGCCGAAGGAATTGGATAATGCAACGTTAATACGCATGTCTCTTGCGGTGTTAGGAACATAATCCAGATCGCATTGCGGGCCTTGATTGACAAGGTTGATGGTGGGAGGTGCAATTTGATGATGGATTGCAAGCGTAGAAAATACCGCTTCTACACCTCCAGCAGCACCCAAGAGATGCCCTGTCATTGATTTTGTAGAACTGACCGCGAGCTTATGGGCATGGTCTCCAAAACAACGCTTGACAGCAATGGTTTCTGCAATATCACCCAATGGTGTGGAGGTGCCATGAGCGTTAATGTAATCAACGTCAGTAGCATCGATAGCTGCATTTTTAAGTGCATTGGCCATGCAGCGCGCTGCACCTTCGCCGTCATCGCACGGCGCTGTCATATGAAACGCATCAGCACTCATGCCAAAACCGGCTAATTCCGCATAAATTTTCGCACCACGGCGCTTCGCGTGCTCCATTTCTTCCAGAACCAGAATACCAGCACCTTCACCTAATACAAAACCATCGCGATCCTGATCCCAGGGACGGCTTGCCGATGCCGGATCATCATTGTTCACCGACAAGGCTTTTGCCGCAGAAAATCCACCAATAGAAAGCGGTGTAACACATGACTCCGCGCCACCGCATACCATGACATCAGCGTCACCATATTCAATCATCCGGGCTGAATTGCCGATACTGTGTGTGGCTGTGGTACAAGCTGTGACAATGGCTATATTAGGACCTTTGTAACCATACATGATGGATAAATTGCCCGCGATCATGTTGATAATCGTGCTGGGAATAAAAAAAGGCGATATTTTGCGCGGACCGCCTGCATGATAGGCAGTATCAGTACTCTCGATCATCGGTAAACCGCCAATACCAGAACCGATATTGACGCCAATTCGTTCGGAATCAAGATGCGTGACATCTTCGATATCTGCATCTTTAACAGCCTGGATTGCTGCTGCCATACCATAGTGAATAAAAATATCCATACGACGGGCTTCCTTGGCGGATAAATATTGCTGAATATCAAAATCCTTTACTTCACCCGCAATTTGTGAGGTGAAATTTGATGCATCAAAACGAGTAATCCGAGCGATACCGGATTTACCGGAGATAATGTTCTCCCATGCATTTGATACAGTATTACCCACGGGCGATATAATTCCTAACCCGGTAATTACTACCCTACGTTTGGACAAAAATAACTCCGATTACTTGTACTTAAGAAAACAAAATCCTAATTAGTGTTGGCAGTGACATAGTCAATCGCTTCCTGGACGGTATTTATTTTTTCTGCCTGCTCATCTGGAATTTCGCATTCGAATTCTTCTTCTAATGCCATGACTAATTCGACTGTGTCCAGCGAATCTGCTCCCAGATCATTAACAAAAGATGATTCATTTTTGACCTCAGCTTCATTAACACCCAGTTGTTCAGCAACAATTTTTTTAATACGCTGCTCAATATTTTCCATCTAGATACTTCCCTCTCAGGTAAGAAAAACTTTTTTATTTTAGCAAATTTTCCGTGTTAAAAGAACTCAAAGATGACCCTAACTCAAGAAGTCTTGATTAGTTTATGATTTTTAGCTAACCCATACATCATTAAAAATTACTGATTATCAATTTCCTGCAATCAATCCATATACATTCCACCGTTCACATGAAGTGTGGTGCCTGTTATATAACCTGCATTAGATGAAGCTAGAAATGCTACTGCTGAGGCAACTTCTTCAGGGCGTCCTAATCTTCCTAAAGGAACATGCTGAATTAAACTTTGCTGATGCTCGCTGGCCAGCGAGCGAGTCATGTCAGTATCGATGAAGCCCGGCGCAACGCAATTCACAGTAATATTGCGGCTTCCTACTTCGCGTGCTAACGATTTACTAAAACCGAAGAGCCCTGCCTTGGCGGCGGCATAGTTTGTTTGGCCCATATTTCCGATTGCGCCGACAACAGAAGAGATATTGATAATACGCCCATATCGGGCTTTCATCATTGCACGAAGAACGATACGACTTAAACGGAATACCGATTTTAAATTAGTTTCCATAATCTCGTCCCATTCTTCGTCTTTCATACGCACTAACAGATTGTCACGGGTAATTCCCGCATTATTAACCAGTATCTCGATGTCACCAAATTTTTCCCGAATGATTTGAATTGTATTATTAATTTGTTCAGTATCATTTACATTCAAGACAATACCGGTCCCTTTGAAACCTGCTTTCTCCAGAAATTGAGTGATTGAGTCAGCACCGCTTTCAGTGGTTGCTGTGCCAATCACTGCCGCACCGTGCTGGCCTAATTTCAGTGCGATAGCCTGTCCAATCCCGCGGCTCGCGCCGGTCACTAACGTTATTTTATTTTCCAAAATCATACCCTCATAACCAGAGCCATGACTGTGCGTAGCACGTGCTCATTGTGATTGTTTTTATTTTAAATTAACAGCTTGTTTGATTGTTTCGCTATCGGCCAACGACAGTTGCTGCAAAGTCTGATCAATGCGTTTATTCAGTCCAGCCAATACTTTTCCCGGTCCACACTCAATGACATGCGTTACACCATCGGCAGCAAAAGCGCGGATGGTATCCACCCACAGCACAGGACTTACCAGCTGCTGAATCAGGATCTCCCGGAGAGATGCAACATCAGCATGCGGTTTTACATCGACATTATGCAGAATCGAAATTTTAGGCGGTTGCAAGGCTGTGTGCTCCAATTGCAAGCGCATGCGGTCAGCTGCTGGTTTCATCAATGAACAATGCGAAGGAATACTCATCGGCAACATGATTGCGCGCTTAGCACCCTTCGATTTGGCCATTTCGATTCCCTGCAGGATAGCATTTTTGTGGCCGGCAATAACTACTTGACCGGGTGAATTGAAGTTAGCTGGTTCCAGCAATTCTCCATTGCCTTGATGGGTGATGTCATAGCAGATAGATTCGATAACTTCATCGTCCAGGCCCAGAATCGCAGCCATTCCGCCAACACCTTCCGGTACAGCCTGCTGCATGGCTTGCGCGCGAGAACGCACCAGTGCTAATGCATCAGCAAAACTCAATACTTCTGCTACAACGAGCGCTGTATATTCACCCAAGCTGTGTCCGGCTAACAATGCCGGTTCTGATCCTCCCAAACTGGTCCATGCACGATATACCGCTACCCCTGCTATGAGCATGAGTGGTTGCGTGTTGATGGTAAGATTAAGTTCTTCAGCAGGCCCTGAGTTAACCATTGACCAGAAATCCTGGTGGAGGATATCAGATGCTTCTTGAAAGGTTGCCTGGACGATGGGTGAGTTTGTATACCCGTTCATCATTCCGACTGATTGTGATCCCTGACCTGGAAATACGAATGCAAATTTCATAAATCACCAGCGCAGTAAAACTGCTCCCCATGTAAACCCACCGCCGACACCTTCCAGTAAAATCAACTGATCAAGCTGGATACGTCCGTCCCGTACGGCAATGTCGAGTGCAAGCGGAATGGAAGCTGCGGAGGTGTTGCCATGTTTGTCAACGGATACCACCACCTTCTCCATCGGCAATCCCAGTTTCTTTGCCGTCGACTGAATGATCCGTATATTGGCCTGATGCGGAATCAGCCAATCGATGTCCGTGGATTGCAGATTATTTTTTGCGACCGCTTCTTGCACGACTTCTTCCAGTACCTTGACAGCGAATTTAAAAACGGCATTGCCTTCCATGCTGATGTAGGGCGTGCCTTGCACTTTCCCTCCACTGATACACGCGGGTGCAGACAGGATATTACTATGGCTACCGCTGGCGTGAAGATGCGTCGATAAAATGCCGGGTTGGTTGCTTTGCGAAAGTACCACTGCTCCCGCGCCGTCGCCGAACAACACGCAAGTGCTCCGGTCGTTCCAGTCGAGTATTTTCGAATAAATTTCACTGCCGACTACCAGGGCATTGCGGCATTTGCCTGAACTGATAAACATATCGGCTGTTGCCAGGGCATATACGAAGCCGCTGCAAACCGCTTGTACATCAAATGCCGGGCAATTTTCTATCCCCAGTTTGTTTTGCAGAATACAGGCAGTGCTTGGGAAAATCATGTCCGGTGTGGTAGTGGCGACAATGATGAGATCAATATCTTTAGGAGTTACACCTGCAGCCTGCATCGCATTCTGGCACGCATACAATGCCAGATCGCTGGCAACCTGGTCTTCGCGTGCAATATGCCGCTGGGTGATTCCCGTGCGCGTACGTATCCATTCATCGCTGGTATCCACCATGCGTTCCAGATCATGGTTTGTAAGTATCTTTTCGGGTAAATAACTACCTGTTCCAATGATTCTTGAATACATTATCTTGTCATTATTTCCGGGGAAATGGGAGAATGAAGGGAAAATTCGGCTACACGTTCACTAATGCGCTGCAACATTCCACCCCGTACTTCTTCAGCTGCGCGTTTGATGGCAAAACCAAATGCATATTTATCAGCAGAGCCGTGGCTTTTAATAACAATGCCGCGTAGGCCTAAGAGACTGGCGCCGTTGTAGCGGCGGTGATCTACGCGATGTTTGAAGGAATTGATAACTGGAGTGGCAATGATACCAGCCAGTTTTGTCAATAAATTACACTTGAATTCCTCGCGCAAGTAAGTCGCTAACATTTGCGCCAGACCTTCTGAGGTTTTCAAGGTGATATTACCTACAAAGCCATCGCAGACCACTACATCGGTGGTTCCCTTGTAAATGTCGTTGCCTTCGACATTCCCATAAAAATTAAGCCCGCTATTACGTAACAATTCAGCTGCTTGCTTAACTATTTCATTCCCTTTGATTTCTTCTTCACCGACGTTGAGTAACCCAACACTAGGCGATGGATTATTGTCCACAGAAGATACTAAGGAAGCACCCATGATTCCAAATTGGAATAAATGCTCCGCCGTGCAATCGACATTGGCGCCCAGGTCCAATATATAAGTATGGCCAGCGATGGTAGGCAATATACCCGCCAGAGCCGGACGATCAACGCCAGGGATTGTTTTTAATACAAAACGTGAAGTTGCCAATAAGGCTCCTGTATTTCCTGCACTGATACAGGCTTGGGCTTCACCAGTTTTGACGAGATTAATAGATATGCGCATCGAAGAGTTTTTCTTCCAGCGCAAAGCCAGTGCAGGTGACTCATCCATGCCTACCACTTCACTGGCCGGGTGTAAGCGAATTCGGGGACCTAATTTAGCATTCGCTGCATGTAATTCTGCTTCAATTGCATCAGGAACGCCTACCAGAATAATATTGGCTTCGGGATCGTGACGAAGATAGTCAACCGCAGATGGAACTGTGACATGAGGGCCATGGTCGCCACCCATACAATCTATTGCTACAGTAATTTCCACTTTCGGTGCTCTTCTTATGACTGAAAGAATCTATATGAGTGTAGCTGATAGCAATAGATGGTAATTTTTAGTCGTTTTTAGTTTTAATGACTTTCTTGCCACGATAATATCCATTAGGGCTAATATGGTGACGTAAATGAACTTCTCCTGTACTGGGTTCAATAGCCAAAGGAGGATTGGTCAGAAAATCATGCGAGCGATGCATACCACGTTTTGAAGGGGATTTTTTATTTTGTTGAACTGCCATTCAAATAGCTCCTTGAATCAATTAATTTTTATTTTTTAATGCAGCTAACGCTGCAAATGGGTTTGTCAATTGTGTTTTATCAATCAAAATGTTTTCATTTGATTCTGGTTGATACATTTTGCATTCACCATCCGGATGACGTAATGAAATCGATAAACTGAGAATAATTTCTTCCTCAATTAAACTCCAAACATCCAGATCAGATATTGCTAAAATGGCATCGATTGTATCCTCTTCATTGGCCTGATCAAGCTCTGCTTCATTTTCGGCCAGTAGCAAAACAGTCTGCAGATCTACTATGTGTGGTAATTTTCCAAGGCAGCGCTGACAGCAAAGATGTATTTTACCCTTAATCTCCAGGTGCAAGCTAGGTTTGTTGTTTTTATCAAAGTGACCGCTGATTTTGTATCTCAGTTCACCTTCCTTATCCGATAGAAGGTCGTACAAACGCGCAAGCGCTGACACCGGGATTTTATCCTGATGTATACCAGCATTACGCACAAAATCGATGGAGTCTATCACAAATCGCACAGACATAAGGCGCGCATGTTATATTTTTTACTTTTCAGTGTCAAAAAATACAAAAGGGAATTTTGAAAATACAAACCAATACTCAGAAAATTATTTTGGGGTCGAGTTCAATTTATCGTAAAAAATTGCTGCAACGTTTACAGATTCCTTTCGCAACCGTCAGTCCTCGGATTAATGAAGTGCCTTTATTGAATGAATTGCCGCAGGAAACCGCTTTACGTTTGGCTGAAACAAAGGCACGTGCCGTAGCTGAAAGCTACCCACAAGCGCTTATCATAGGCTCTGATCAAGTGGCGGTGCTAGGAGATTTACGTCTTGGTAAGCCGCTGAATCATGTCAATGCAACTGAGCAGCTACGGTTGATACGGGGTAAAGAAGTGATTTTTTATACCGCTTTATGTCTGCTGAATAGTGCTACCGATCGGCTGCAGATGCGGGTTGTTCCGTATTATGTGAGGTTTCGACAGTTTAGCGATCAGCAAATCGAGAACTATCTACTCAAAGAACAACCCTATCATTGTGCCGGCAGTGCAAAATCTGAAGGATTGGGTATCGCGCTCATTGAACAAATGACCGGTGAAGATCCCAATGCCTTAATTGGATTGCCGTTGATTGCTTTGATCGATATGTTAGCCGACGAGGGCGTTGCGATTGTTTAAGCAAAAGTTTCTATCAAAGGTGTTTAATTGCAAATATCTGAATAATGTGAAATCATTGGTTCAAAATTTTATTTGATGACAGATTCAAGTTCGATGAGGAAATATCCTGTTTATCCTATTATCTTTATGCTGATTGTGAGCATATTGACAAACGGGCTTAGTTTATCCTTCAGAGGAGAGGTATTTGCTCATGAACTGGACCACATTCATCATGAACATGGATTATCAGCAGATCCCGCTAAACACCTTGAACTGCATCATGGGAACGTCTCCCGAGATGGCGCTGATCTTGATGCAGCAACGCATATATGCCTGCATTCAGCAGGGCAATATCAGCCTTTTTTCTTTAACTCCTTTCCGCAAATAGCTGATCAGATAGCAACAGAAACTTTGGTTGTATTTGTTTCGGCATTTATTCCGGAGACGATTCCGGATTTGCCTCTCCGTCCTCCTCGAAGCGTCTCTTAAGCTGAATTTTAATATGTGGTTAGTGGATTGTTTTCTTTGATCCACAGTATCGCAGAAACAGGTCAATTCAGGCTTAGCCTGTGACTTTGTTTGTATAGGCTTAAGTTGGAGGGAATTCCATGAAATTGAGCGATCGATTCCTAGCATCATGCTATTGGATATCGTCAACATTACCAATCATATGGTTAGCTTTTGTCTTATTGCTGGGTTTTACCGCCCAGATAAGAGCCGGTACGGACTCTTTTACTAAGCTTTCTGGTACTCAAGGGAACAAGAATGATTCAACTGGTCCAGTCATCAGTGAAGAGAAAGCCGATCTTACCTTACGTGATGCGGTTAATCTTGCACTGCTTCGCAATCCCGAGTTGGCTGCCTTTGCCAAGGAAATACGTGCCCTGGAGGGTGCAACCCTGCAAGCCGGTTTGCTAAAAAATCCGGAATTAACTGTAAATGTTGAGAATGCCGGAAACATTCAGAAACTGCGCGGCGAAATTAATTCGCCCGATGCGATAGTGCAAGAAGTGGTTCAGCAGACAACGACTATAAGGATTGGTCAATTGATCGAGTTAGGTGGAAAACGCGCAGCTCGTGTTAATGCGGCTTTGCTGGGTGAAGAGTTGGCTACGAGGGATTATGAATCCAGAAGGGTGGAGATCATTGCCAGGGTGGCTAATGTGTTTACCGAAGTGCTGGCTGGTCAGGAACGGCTTAAACTTGCCCAGGAAACCACCCGTCTTGCACAAAGCGTAGTGGATACGGTGGTCTTGCGGGTGCAGGCAGGTAAGGTGCCACCGATTGAAGAAACTAGGGCTAAAGTAGCTCTGTCTGCAACGCGCATTGAATGGGAACAAGCACAGCGGGATTTAAACTCTGCCCGTAAACGGCTCGCTTTAATGTGGGATAGCGTTGTTCCGCAGTTTGATCAAGCTTTAGGGTCTCTGGAAACGTCGATTGCTCCGCCAGATTTTCAAATGTTGCAGGAGCGTATTTTAGATAATCCAATGGCGCTTCGTGCCATGAAGAACATTGAACATCGCAAGGCTTTGGTGGAGGTTGAACAGACCCGTCGCATCCCCAATCTGACCGTGAATGCGGGTGTTGTGAATTATGCGCTAGTGGGCGGTAATACGGCTGTAGCTAGCGTTTTGATTCCCCTGCCACTATTCGATCGTAATCAAGGTAATCTTAAAGAGGCTTATCAGCGGGTAGGTAAAGCTGAGGATGAACAAGGAGCGATGGAGTTACGACTAAGAACCGAGTTGGCGCAGTCTTATGAAGCGATGTCGGCAGTATGGATGGAAATCAATGTCTTGCGTGACGAAGTATTGCCGGGGGCGAAGAATGCTTTTAACGTGATGCGTAAGGGTTATGAATTGGGCAAATTTGGCTTGCTGGAGCTAATGGATGCGCAGCGCGTGCTGTTTCAGAATCAATTGCTTTATGTTCGTGCGCTTGCAAGCTATCAACGCCTTATCAATGACATAGAGCGCCTGATTGCAGCGCCTATCGATAGTGTCAAGCTGAAGCATGAAACCAATTTACGCCAACTTGAACGGAAGAGAAAGTAAAAGGATTAATTGATGAATAAAGTGCGATTAATACCGATCCTGATCGTGATTGCCGTCGGGATTATATTGGGCGGATTAATTCTTACACTAGATAAACCTTCGGTGGTTACAGCGGAGGCGGTTAGTTTCGATGCCGACGAAAAACCAGGAGAGAATCAACCGCGCATTGGAGCAAGAGGCGGCAAGCTATTTACTGACAATGGCTTCAGCATGGAATTAACCATCTTTGAAAAAGGTGTACCACCCCAGTTCCGGATTTATTTGTATGAAAAAGGAAAGTTGCTGCCACCGTCCGCAGCTACTGTTGCAATTACATTGTCCCGGCTTGGAGCGCCGGCGCAGTTATTTAAATTTACTCCCGAAGCGGATTATCTGCTGAGTGATCAAATCGTAGAAGAACCGCATTCATTTGATATCGCCATTGCTGCTGAACGCGACGGCAAGCTCATGCGCTGGAGTTATAGCCAGATTGAGGGGCGAGTGGAAATACCCGATGTGATGCTGAAAAGCATGGGTATTGAAGTTTTGACGGCCGGGCCAGCCGTTATCAAGCCGAAACTTAAACTGCCGGGCGAAGTGATCTTCAACGAACATAACATTGTACGGGTGGTGCCCAGGGTTCCGGGCCTCGTGACTGCAGTGTATGGTCACCATGGTCAGCAGGTAAAAAAAGGTGAAGTGCTGGCGGTGATCGAGAGCCCGATGCTGGCGGATTTGCGCAGCCAATATTTCGTTGCAAAGAAAAGGCTCGCGCTGGCAAAGACTACCTATGAGCGGGAAAAACAGTTGTGGGAAGAAAAAATCAGCGCCAAGCAGGAATTTCTTCTGGCGCAACAGCAGTGGAGTGAAGCTGAGATTGAATTGGAGCTCGCCACTACCAAACTGCGTGCCTTGGGTGTCCAACCTGAATCCAGTCACTTGAAATCCAATATTACCCATTATGAAGTACGCTCGCCCATTTCCGGAATTATTACTGCTAAAGCCATTGTACAGGGCGAAGCGCTCAAGGAAGACCGGGAAATTTATACCATCGCCGATATGTCCACGGTTTGGACAGCTATTACAGTTTATCCAAAAGATCTTAACGTGATTCGTATCGGTCAGAAAGCCACCGTCAAAGCAACGGCTTTCGACGTTGAAAGCGAAGGCATTATCACTTATATCTCCACGCTGATTGGCGGGCAAACGCGCACTGCAACGGCCAGGGTGGAACTGGATAATACAGAAGGAAAATGGCGCCCTGGCATGTTTGTCAACGCTGAATTGGTGGCGGAGGAAATTGAAGTGCCCGTGGCTGTTTCTCTTGATGCTATTCAAGCATTCCGGGACTGGTCGGTGGTATTCGGCCGTTATGCTCAATATTTCGAAGTGCGACCACTGGAACTGGGCCGCAGTGATGGTGAAATGGTGGAAGTGCTGCATGGGCTTGGGCAGGGCGAGCAATACGCCGGCGGCAACAGCTTTGCCCTTAAGGCTGAGCTAGGTAAATCAGGCGCAACCCACGAACATTAAATCAATCAAGACTATCGATCATGTTTGAACGTATTTTACATGTATCCATCTATCAACGCGGCCTTGTGCTGATGGCGGTATTGATAATGGCAATCATCGGTATTTACAGTTATCAGAAATTACCGATTGATGCGGTGCCTGATATTACCAACGTACAGGTGCAAATCAATACGGCTGCGCCAGGCTATTCACCGATTGAAGCCGAGCAGCGCATCACTTTTCCGATTGAGACCCTCATGGCGGGTTTGCCGAATCTTCACTATACCCGCTCTCTTTCACGCTATGGGCTGTCGCAGGTTACCGTGATTTTCAACGACGGCACGGATATTTATTTTGCGCGCCAGCAGGTCAGTCAGCGTATTCAGGAGGCGAGAGGCAAATTGCCCGTTGGTATCGAGCCGATAATGGGGCCTATTTCAACCGGTTTGGGTGAAATTTTCATGTGGTCTGTCGATGCCGAGGGAGGTGCAAAGAAACCGGATGGCGCTGAATACACCACGACCGACTTGCGCGAAATTCAGGATTGGGTCATCAGGCCGCAATTGCGCATGGTAAAGGGTGTGACAGAAATCAACACCGTGGGCGGCTATGTCAAACAATTCCATGTGGTGCCGTACCCGGAGAAAATGATCGCTTTCGGCCTGACGTTGACCGACCTGATGACCGCTCTGGAACGCAATAACCTGAATGTGGGGGCTGGTTATATTGAAAGAAGCGGAGAGCAATACCTGATTCGCGTGCCGGGTCAAATCACCAGTCTGGCTGAAGTGGGCAACATCATTCTGGGCTCGCGACAAGGAACACCGATTCGTGTCATGGATGTGGCGGATATTCTGATCGGTAAAGAGTTGCGTACTGGTGCCGCTACCCAAAATGGCAAGGAAGTGGTGCTGGGAACGGCACATATGCTGATCGGGGAAAATAGCCGTATTGTTGCCCAGGCTGCAGCCAAGAAACTGGAGGAAATCAATCGCACTTTGCCGGAAGGAGTGGTCGCGACGCCTGTCTATGATCGCACCGCTTTGGTGGAAAAAACCATTCATACCGTGGCGACCAATCTGATCGAAGGGGCCGCGTTGGTGATCGTGGTGTTGTTACTGTTTCTGGGCAATTTCCGCGCAGCACTGATTGCAGCTTTTGTGATTCCACTGTCGATGTTGTTTACGTTCACCGGCATGGTGACTAATCAGGTCAGCGCCAATCTGATGAGCCTGGGGGCAATTGATTTTGGCATCATCGTGGATGGCGCGATCGTCATTGTCGAAAACAGTATCCGCCGGCTGGCGCATGAGCAGATGCGGCTTGGGCGGGAATTAACGCTTACTGAACGTCTTGAACTGGTGTTTGATGCTTCACGAGAGGCGCGGCGGGTATTAATCTATGGCGAGCTGATCATCATCATCGTTTATCTGCCGATTTTTGCGTTGACCGGCGTAGAGGGGAAAATGTTTCATCCGATGGCGCTCACTGTGGTGACGGCATTAATTGGCGCAATGATTCTCTCGGTTACCTTCGTTCCGGCAGCGATTGCATTTTTTCTGTCCGGTAAGGTGCAGGAAAAGGAAAGTTCGGTAATGGCATGGGCAAAGAAAGCTTATTTGCCGCTATTGACGGCCACCCTGTATAACCGTGAACTCACGGTCACGATCGCTATCGTCATTGTCATCTTATCGGGCTTACTGACCACGCGCGTTGGCAGCGAGTTTGTGCCCAGCCTGAATGAAGGAGACATCGCGCTGCATGCCATCCGTATTCCGGGCACCAGCCTGACCACCGCGATTGAAATGCAGAACGAACTGGAAGCAACGGTCAATACCTTTACTGAAGTCGACAGAGTGTTTTCCAAAATCGGTACCGCCGAAATAGCCACCGATCCAATGCCGCCGAGTGTTGCGGATGTTTTTATCATCCTGAAACCACCATCGGAATGGACCGGAGTGTATCGCACCAAGTCCGAGTTGATTGCTGCGATGGAGCAGGCAGTGCGGAAGATTCCGGGTAATAATTATGAATTCACCCAGCCGATCCAGATGCGTTTCAATGAACTCTTGTCAGGGGTGCGTGCTGATGTCGCCGTCAAGGTATTCGGTGATGATATGGATACCTTGCTGGCTTTGGGTCAGGAAATAGAGCAACTGCTTGAAACCGTTCCTGGTGCGGCCGATGTGAGAACCGAGCAGATTACCGGCTTGCCGGTGCTCTCCATTCAGATGGATCGTGCAAAAATGGCACGTTACGGTCTGAATGGCCGTGATGTGCAAGACGTCGTCGCGATGTCGGTAGGTGGTCGAAGCACGGGCATGATTTTTGAAGGTGACCGGCGCTTCGATCTGCAGATCCGGCTGCCAGAGCATTTGCGCGCCGATATCGAAGCGTTGAAACGACTGCCGATCAGTGTGCCGGTGCAAAGCGTGGCTGCGGCACCCATTGCGGCGCAGCCGACTCAGGCAGCGCAACCAGCTGCACCGGTTTTTGTCACTCTTGGGGAAGTAGCCGACTTCGAAATTATTCAAGGTCCCAATCAGATCAGCCGAGAAAATGGCAAGCGCAGGATCGTGATTACCGCCAATGTGCGTGGCCGTGATCTGGGCTCGTTTGTTCATGAAGCAGAACAACTGATCGCTGAAAAAGTACGTATCCCGCCGGGTTACTGGACAACCTGGGGTGGTCAGTTTGAACAGATGATTGCAGCGGCGCAGCGCCTGCAGATCGTGATACCGATTGCACTAGGGCTTATTTTCATTCTGCTGTACACGATGTTCGGCAATGTGCGCGATGGGCTGCTGATGTTTACTGGCGTTCCATTTGCGTTAACCGGCGGCATACTGGCTTTATGGCTGCGTGACATTCCACTGTCCATTTCCGCTGGCGTCGGATTTATCGCGCTATCTGGCGTGGCAGTGCTGAACGGCCTGATGATGCTGGCGTTTATCCGGGATTTGAGAGAAAAAGGATTGTCTCTGGATGATGCAATTCAAACCGGTGCACTGACCCGATTGCGCCCTGTCCTGATGACCGCGCTGGTAGCATCAATCGGATTTTTGCCAATGGCACTCGCTACCGGCACCGGCGCGGAAGTGCAACGGCCTCTGGCTACAGTAGTGATCGGCGGAATTCTATCGTCGACGGCATTGACGTTATTGGTGCTGCCAGTGTTGTATCGGATGGTGCATGGGCGGGATTTATCGAATGGTTAGGGTTGTGAGTCTTTTTTATGAGCGCAGAAATTACCCTGCCGTGAATCGGACAAACAGTGAAACGGGTGGAAAAGAAGAAATGGGAATGTTGATTGTAAGATCTATTCCCAAGATTTCTGATGAAATCATCCTGCATTTTGTTGTGAAATTCGCGTTTTTCATTTTTGATTGGATTGAATATTTCAAGTGCCTTAGCCTTAAATCAGAAGCCGGAAAATACTAACCCCATAGTTGCCGAGCAGCAGCCAAGTTATGAAGCTGCGCCAATCTTCATAAAAAACTTCATAAAAAACTTCATAAAAAAACGAGGAGGGAACACCGATTTATTCGGATTCATCGGCCAGAATTGCTGAAGACTGATAGAATCCATTCCCTACAAGGGGATGGCCAGGAATACAGCTCGGATGTTCTCGCAGTCTGGTTTTTTCCAATCTGCTGCTGGCTATGTGGCGCTCCATGCGCTCAAGTAAATACTCCCTGCC
>CBFGXU010000037.1:0-18342 GCA_965652935.1 uncultured Nitrosomonas sp. | reverse complement strand
ATACAGCTCAGATGTTCTCGCTGTTTGGGTTTGCCAATTTGCTGCTGGCTCGCCGTTGGCTATGTGACGCTGACAGTCAGATTGCGAATCCGGTAATTTCTGGCCTCAATTGTGTCATTTTTTGCATTACTTTCCTCATTTTTGGTTTTCAGGATCTACAAAAGATTCAATGCATGGTCATTAAGCAGCAAATGGGTAAGGATTTTCAAGGCGCTGACCACTGATCCGGATTGGGAGTGGGAATTTATTGATGGCACCACAAAGATTCATCTGGCGGTTGAATTTGAAATCCCCATGGAGAAGTGGGGCTCTCTCCATTTTCTGGAAAAATTGATGCGTTTGAGAGCAATACCCATAATCATGGTTTCTGCTTTAACTGAAAAAGGCTCTGATGTTACATTCCGGAGCGCTTGAACTGGGTGCGGTTAATTTTGTGGCCAAACCTAAGATTGATATCTCGTCAGGGTTAAAAAAATATGGCAATGAAATTGCGAATAAAATTCGCACGGCAAAATCAGCAAGACTTCGACGCTATACACCGATGCCAGCTACCAAGAGCGCAACTGCGGATGCAGTTTTGACAGCAATTCCTAATCGGGTTGTTTCAACAGAAAAACTGATTATTATCGGCGCTTCTACCGGTGGTACAGAAGCTATTCGAGAATTTCTCATGCATATGCCGCCTGATTCCCTCAGTATTCTTATTACGCAACATATGCCGGAAGCCTTTACCAGATCATTTGCCAATCATCTGAATAGCCTTTGCAAGATATCTGTGGTAGAGGCGCAAGGCGGTGAGAGAGTATTACCAGGATATGCTTTATTTCGCCTGGGCAATCGCATTTATTACTCAAACGCAGCGGTGCCAACCATATGACTGAATTAAATCAAGGCGAGCTGGTCAGTCGACATCGACCATCAGTTGATGTACTATTTCGCTTCGTGGCCCATTTGTGCTGGCAAGAATACAGTTGGTGTATCCTGACAGGTATGGGGAAAGATGGGTGCTGCAGGTATGTTGGAAATGCACAAGGCAGGCACTTATAATTTTGCTCAGAATGAGGCAATTTGTGGTGTCTTAGGAATGCCCCCAGGAAGCAATCTCAGCAGGTGGCGTAGACGAGGTTGTAGCATTGAAAGATATGGCGTCTATTTTATCTAAAGTATCGAGCATGGGGGCACGTAGTAATCGTATCTAGTACTAATTCGCATAACTTTCACTTCTTGATTTGATTGAATAAAAATACATCAATGAAAAGAAATATCTCTCAATTTATTATATTAATTGGTATCAGTTTTTTAGTAAGTTGTGGATCCCTGCAGGAAAAAAATTCGAAACTAAATCTTGATACAAACAAACTGACTAATTCTCATCAAGTCAAAAAAGCCCTTTACTCCCAATTTAACGATTGGCAAGGTGTACGTTACCAACAAGGTGGACTTAGTCAAAAGGGAATTGATTGTTCGGGATTTGTGCATTTGACGTTCAAATCAAAGTTTGGGTTGCATTTACCTCGAACAACCTGGATGCAGGCAAGAGTCGGAAAAGAAATTAAAAAACATGACTTGAAGGCGGGAGATCTGGTATTTTTCAAAGTTGGCATAGCTTCAAATCATGTAGGAATCTATCTGGAGGAAAATAAATTTCTACATGCATCGCAAAGGAAGGGTGTCACTATATCCAGACTAGATAATGTTTATTGGAAATCGAACTATTGGAAAGCAGTTCGAATATAAAAATACCGAAGTGTTAATCTATCCTTTTAGAGTATCGTAATTCAAAGAAAGATTCGGATGTGATTGATCATATCTTTCACTGCTTAATATAGCTCAGCATTTATTAAGGGTTATATAATCACTCCCTCAGCGAAATATTCATAGGATCGGGGTCGTAGTTAATACTTTTTTTGGAAGAGATTTCGGCAAGTTTAGTATTTAGTATAATCGGCTTTAATTCGATTTGCACAGTAGGTGCAACCTGACCTGGGCAGCCACCTAATCCTCGAAGCAACATCTCTCTATTATTTAATATCAACATGGAAAGTTTCTTTACTCAGAGGTTTGCAAGATTACAAAATTTCTGATATGCGAAGTAATAGTAAGATGTAAGATTAAAAGGCTTAATATAGGCCTGAAGTCTTCAATAATTATGACATAATTAACTGTCTTAATTTCTGATATTTGGTTTAAAAAGTGATTCTACAAGATTCTTTTATTCATTATTTAGTGATTGGATTGCTTAGTATTGCACTGACGCCTCGTATTGTTCTAGCCGATAATGATATATGGATTGACGTAGATACGACTAAGCATACCTTATCAGTGATGCGAGGCGATACTATCCAGGCGGTGTTTAAGAATGTAGCTATTGGACGCTATGGGACTACTTGGAACAAAGTGACAAAAGACGACAAAACTCCCCTGGGGAGATTCAGAATCGGCTGGATCAACGAAACAAGCCGTTATTATCGGTTTTTCGGCTTAGACTATCCAAATCTTGATACAGCAAAACGTGCATTGGATGAAAACAGGATTTCTGAAGAAACCTGGCTATCGATATTAGAAGCAAAAACTATGGGAAAAACACCTCCTCAGGATACCCCGCTGGGAGGTCATGTCGGCATACACGGAATCGGCAGAGGCGATCAGAAAATTCACCAGGAATACAACTGGACCAATGGATGTATTGCATTAACCAATGAACAGATCGATCAGCTCGGTAAATGGATAAGACCTGGTATCTTGGTTAATATTCGGTAGCTGTTCAAAATCGATAACTTATCATACTTTATCGACTGAAATAACGATGTGTTGCTAAATACGCAAATGAATCATGGAAATAAATATACTTCTATATCATATACATATCTGATAATTTATAGTTACAGGATTGCATTTTATAAATTTGTCCCAGGAATTCATTTATTTTGCAAAAAAAATCGGATAAGATTTTAATAGGTTGCTGACATTAAATCTCAGCGACTAACAAAGAAGTGGCGGATGTTTATGCGCATTGAATAGAATAAACAGTGAGGAGATCGGAATGAAAGAAAAAAACAAGCATCCAGTTCGCATGTTAACGCTGTCAGTAATGGCAGGCGTTTATATTGGACTGGCAGGTTGTGCAACGACAGGTCAGTTCGAAGAATTACAAAACAAAATTAATGCTGTTGCAGCTGACGCAGCAGCAGCTAAAGCAGAGGCAGCCGCTGCTAGTGCTAAGGCAAATGATGCAGTACGTATTGCAGATGAAGCAAACAGACGTTCAATGGAAACAGAATCAAAAATTGATCGTATGTTTAAAAAAGCCATGCACAAGTAATAAAAACTAAAAACCCCTCAAAATGAGGGGTTTTTTTTAGGAAATAAGATAAAGTATTATTCATTCTTGCACCTGATAGCGTGACCGTGAAATTAGAACTGGTATTCCACTCTTTTCTATGATTGCGTTTCTTAAAGCTTCCTGATCTATCTCAAAATCTTCAACAATATTTTTCTTGCTGCTATTTAACGTAAGGAAATTATTGATAGCAAAAAATACCATCTGCTTATAGTCAGCGTATTTCTCTTCATCCTCTTCCAAAGGCGGATGCAACTCAATAAAAAGCGAATCCAGCAACCAACCAAGTTTAATCGGTTGATTGACTATTTGCACTTGAGTTCCAACCGAAACTTGATCAAATAGTGCCTCAATGTCTTCGGGATACATACGCACACATCCTGCTGAAACACGCATTCCAACACCGAATGGTTTGATAGTGCCATGTATCAGATAGCTGCCATTACCGATACTTAAGCGCATAGCATGCCTACCCAAGGGATTGGTTGGACCCGGGGGCACTACGCTGGGATAGGGCTGTTCCCCATTCGCTATCCTATCCATTTGAAGTGATTTTGGAGGTATCCAAGTAGGATCTTTCTTCTTTTCAATTATTTTTGACACTCCCAAGGGGGTTACCCAGTCCATCCTACCGATTCCTACCGGATGCGTAATAATCATGGGCTTACTTCCCTTAGCAGGTTCAGGAAAGTAATAGATTCTCATTTCGGGTAAATTAATTACCAATCCTCTGCGATCAGCATGAGGAATAATATAACGGCTGGGCAAAACAACCTTTGCACCATCCTCAGGCAGCCATCGATCTACAGTGGGATTAGCTAACAGAATCTCGATCTGACCTATATCATATCGACGTGCTATGTCTAAAAGTGTCTCTTCACGACTTGCATGGGTAGTTCTTATTTGACCAAAAATATCAATATCAGGCGGTGGAAGTATCCATGCCTCAGCACAAAGTGATGAAACAGTGGCAAGATTGGTCATAGCAAAAATAAATAGAAAAAATCTATACATAAGTCGTGTCGCAATGTAAACAATATAGAATAACTACAAGGAGTGAAATAATAACTGAAATCTTCGGAAACAGTAAAACAAGTATAAATCCGTGAAGATTAGCCCGAGGTTATTTTTATCACATCGACTTTGATAAGCACTTGAGGAGGTACAATTTCAGGAAATACATCCTGATAATGACACATTTACAGTTTAAGCAATCCTAGTTTAGCTCTTGCTGCTCAGCAATGTTCAACAATATGCTATCTAATTAGCTTAAAAGATAAAGCATTATTCGTTACATCTTAATTTTCATTGCATCTTATTGAAATAAATAAAGAAAATACATTATGTCGTCAGAAAAGCAACAATTATGTTGTCAATGTACAACACAGTTGTTATTTAATTTACAAAATTTGTTTGTTTTTCTTGCAGTACGGTTCTGCGTTGTGCACAATCCAATCAAACCTTCCGGGTGGAAGGTCCGAACAAACGGGGAGCATTCCATTAGGAATATAGCAGGCAAAAATATGGCGACCCCAGTCGTTTTAACATTAAAGGAGAACTTCCGTATGAAGAAGAAACTTATTTCGTTGGCAGTAGCCGGTGCACTTGCAACCCCCATGGCTGTGTCAGCGCAAGGAACAAATGTAACGCTTTTTGGTAGTGTCCAAGCTGAATACGCTACAGTTAATAAAGATGGACAAAGCAGTCAAGCTCTTATCGGTGATGATACGGGTCGTTCACGTTGGGGTGCTCATATAACCGAAAATCTGGGTGGTGGATTAAAGGTGAAAGCACGTGCGGAATATGGCTTCAATACAGGTAGTGGTGCTTTGGGCATTGCGCGAGAACGTTGGGTTGCGCTGGCTAATGATAATTGGGGTGAACTGAAATTTGGGCGTGTTCAATCACCATTTAAAGATTTTGCAGGTGGTATGACCATTGATCCATTCGCATATACTACTCTCCAAGCTTCAGGTAGTGGTGGTACCATGACCGCATCAGCCAATGGTTTGGGATCAGGTGCTTCCAGCTTTGTAAACAGCGCTGTACGTTATGATTCACCCAAAGTTGAAGGTTTCAGCTTTTCAGGCATATTAATGCCTGGTGATTCTAATAGATTGGATCCAGCAAATGTTATTGGTGCATCCAGCACTTTCCAAGGAAGCAACTCTAATTCTGGGGGTGAAGATGGTGAATGGGATTTCCAAGTCGCGGGTAAATATGAAGCAAACGTAGCAGGACATAATTTAGGTGCATTCGGTGGATACTCTCGTGATAACATCAGTACCCGGCAAAGAACAGGTAATTTAGGTTACCCGGCTTTAAGCAACAATGAACACGTCTGGCGCGGTGGTTTAATGTGGGGTTTCCAAAACTTCAAGCTCAGTGGCCAATACGAAAGGGTCAGTAATGCAGTGGGTGCTGCTACCTGTACCAATCAGGCTGCGTTAGGTAACCCAGCAACAGGTAATCCAGATTCCCGTGGACAATGTAATTCAGCAATGAATCTAGGTGGTGATGGTCATCTGTGGTTTGCGGGCGCTCAGTATGACTGGGGAAATACCAGTATTGTCGCTCAAGGTGGCATGTCAGATGCAAATGCAACAGCTCTGCAAGCACGACGTGAAATGAGCCAGTTTACTGTTGGTTTGATACATAATCTAAGCAAGCGGTCTAGTCTCTTCGGTGGTTATCAGCGCGCAATGCTTGATGACAGAGCAAACATATTTAAAGATAGTAATACTTACTCTGTAGGTGTTCGTCACAACTTTTAAACAAAGTTGACTTGATAAAAAAGGCACCTATAGGTGCCTTTTTTATTATTAGAAAGAAAAAATAAATCATATTGTTTTTTTTCTGGTTGTAAATTTATACTTCTTCCAAATGCCAACTCACTTTTAATGGAGTACTGTAGTTATGAGCATGAAAAAATGGACTGATGAAGAATTGCTTACTACGCGCGATAAGCTTGAGGCGTGGAACAGCCGAAGTAATAGCTCAGGAACTGGTTCAAAATTATGGCTATTGACAGCTCTTTTAGGCGCGTTTGCCATTTCGACTGGAATTGCGTTCATTTTCTTCGATGGAGTCGATTTAATGAACATTGTATTGATAATTATGGGTACTATTACCTGCGCATCTTGGTACAAAAGTGAAAGACAGCGCAGGGACAACATCGCGCTTCTTGCCGAGATCAATAAAGAAATTAAGTCCCGCAAAATTAAAGATGCTCCCAAATCGGAAGATAAGCCGGATAAAGTGTCTTCACAAAAAAATTCATCAGTCGCAAAGCCCCAAACTACAGAAATAGATTCCAAAAAGTGATAAGAAAATTAAGAGTTAGTTTAAGCATAAAATGAGCAGCTTATTGACAACATTGGTGCAATTCATAACTTCCAGCAGCACTTGCTCAGAAAATATCCTTCCCAACAATAGCGCAAATATTAAATTTGATTTAAGTCCACAAGATAGCCAACTTTTTGAAGCTTTGTGTCAATTCTTGTGGATTCAGGGTGACCCATTGCCACTTATCTTTAATGTGGAAAATGAAGTGTATACGAAGCAAGGGATTACACGAGCATCATTAAAACATCTTGAATCCCTAAATTTAATTAATTTTGAAATCAATGGCTTTATTAAAAAAGGATTCGGCAAGCATACCCGACTGTTTTATTGTGGCAAACCAACAAAAATAGGCTTTCAGAATGATCGAAATAACTATCTGGACTTGGGGCATGTACTTCTTACAGAGCGAGGTAAAAAATTAGCCGCGACTTTTAAGGTCTCAAGAAACCAGCAATTTTATGAATATATCATTGAAAGATGGTTTCAGCAGGGACTGGTATTATCATCCATACAGATTGACCGGAACCCCCGATAACTGGCTTCGCTAAATAACATCCCTATTAAAGCACAAGGATGGCACGGTAATCATTCACATTGGTATAAGTTGGTCCTGTTATCACTAAATCGTTTAATTGCTCAAAAAAAGTATAGGCATCGTTATTATCCAGTGATGAGGCGGCGTTCAATCCAATTTTTTTGGCGCGAATGAGTGAATCGGGAGTGATGAGCGCTCCGGCGTTATTTTCACTGCCATCCAATCCATCCGTATCACAAGCAAGGGCATAAGTTCTCTCTTGACCAGCCAGCTTAATCAATAGTGATAACAAAAATTCTGAATTACGCCCACCACGTCCATTGCCTTTGAGAGTAACTGTGGTTTCACCACCTGATAAAAGCACAGCAGGTGCTCTTAACAGTTGCGGATATAAGCGAATCTCTCTGGCTAATGCTGCATAGCTTTTGGCAATTTCCCGCGATTCTCCGGTCACCGTGTCTCCCAATATGAAAGGAGTGATATTAAGGCTCTGAAAATAATTCGACGCTTCAGTTAGTGACTGATGAGCATTTGCAATGATTCTGTTTTCAACACGGGAAAAAATGGAAGAACCAGGTTTAGGTGTTTCATTGACTGCCTGTTCTTTCCCTGCAAACAAAATTTTTCTGACCGTGGATGATACTTCCAAATTATAGTGATCAAGCACAGCCAGCGCATCAGAGTAGGTAGTCGGATCAGGCGCGCAGGGGCCAGAAGCGATATGCGTTGCTTCATCACCGGTCACATCGGAGATAATTAACGCCACTATTGGCGCTTTGCAAGCGGCAGCAATCTTTCCACCCTGAACGGCCGATAAGTGTTTGCGCACAGTGTTGATTTCCTGGATGCTGGCTCCACACCGTAATAACTGATGAGTAACTTCTTTAAGGTCCTGCAATGAAATTCCATCAATCGGCAGAGAAAGCAGACTGGATCCACCTCCACTGAACAAGCAGAGTAATAGATCTTCAGATTTTAACGCCTTGACCGCGGACAAAATCTGTCGTGACGCTTGCTCCCCATTTTTGTCTGGAATCGGATGCCCGGCTTCAATCACTTCAATTTTGTGAGTAGGTAATTTGTGCCCGTAACGAGTGACTACCAACCCATCTAATTGAGCGACAGGAGGCCAGGAATTTTCAACTGCCAGTGCCATAGCAGCAGCAGCTTTGCCCGCACCAATGACCAGCGTACGGCCTCTGGGAGGATTGGGAAGATGTTGCGGCACAACATGAACCGGATCGGCTGCTTTAACGGCGATTGAAAAGCTTTCCAGCAAGAAATCGCGCGGATTCATTTGCTAAGCATCGATTGCAGATAATGACCGGTATAACTGTCTTGATTGACTGCGATCGCTTCCGGTGTCCCTTCCGCAACAATACATCCTCCGCCATCACCGCCTTCCGGTCCCAAATCAATAATCCAGTCGGCAGTTTTGATGACATCCAGATTGTGCTCGATAACCACCACGGTATTACCCTGATCGCGCAGTCTGTGCAGAACCTTCAACAGTAAGTCTATATCCTGAAAATGCAGGCCAGTGGTAGGTTCATCAAGAATATATAAGGTGCGCCCTGTCTCACGTTTGGAAAGCTCTAATGAGAGCTTTACCCGCTGCGCCTCTCCGCCGGAAAGCGTGGTGGCTGATTGTCCCAAAGTAATATAGCCTAATCCGACTTCCAGAAGTGTTTGTAATTTGCGTGCAATAATCGGTACCGGTGTGAAGAATTCAAATGCATTTTCCACGGTCATCTGAAGCACCTCATTGATATTTCTACCTTTATATTGAATTTCCAGGGTTTCACGATTATACCGCCGGCCATGGCATACATCACAAGTGACATAAATATCAGGTAAAAAATGCATTTCCACCTTAATCACACCATCACCTTGACAAGCCTCACACCGCCCGCCTTTGACATTGAAAGAAAACCGGCCAGGCGCATATCCCCGCTCGCGTGCCTGTGGTACACCAGCAAATAATTCCCGGATAGGGGTAAACACGCCGGTGTAAGTAGCCGGATTAGAACGCGGCGTACGCCCAATAGGGCTTTGATCCATATTGATCACTTTATCGAAAAAAGCCAGACCCTCAATGTGCTGATAGGACGCAGGCTCGACATTGCTGGCGTAAAGATGCCGGGCTACTATGCGATACAATGTTTCATTGATGAGTGTAGATTTGCCGGATCCCGAGACGCCTGTCACACAGACAAATAATCCTACCGGCAGATTAAGCGTGACATTTTTTAGATTATTACCGGATGCACCCTCAATCCGAAGTATTCGGTCATTATTAGGTTCGTGGCGTTTCTCCGGTATTTTGATCGATAATTTGCCAGCCATGTATTTACCAGTTAGAGAGTCATTATTTTCCTGAATAACTTGTGGACTACCCTGGGCAACAACAAAACCACCATGCTCTCCGGCACCAGGCCCCATGTCAACCACATAGTCCGCGATTTGTATGGCATCCTGATCGTGCTCTACCACAATGACACTATTACCCAGATCACGCAGATTTTTGAGCGTATCCAGTAGACGTCCATTATCACGCTGGTGCAAGCCAATCGAAGGTTCATCCAAGACGTACATGACGCCCGTCAAACCAGAGCCGATTTGACTGGCAAGGCGTATGCGCTGGGATTCACCGCCAGATAATGTGTCAGCGGAACGATCCAGCGAGAGATAATCCAGTCCGACATTGTTGAGAAATTGCAAACGGCTGGAGATTTCCTTGATGATTCTCTCGGCAATGGATTGCTTATGACCCGACAACTCGATTTGATCAAAAAATAGCTTGGCCTTTTTCAAAGGGAAAGCACTGATCTCATAAATCGCTTGCCCTGCAACCTGCACATGGCGTGCGGCCTGACATAAGCGCGTACCCTGGCATTCCGGACAGGTTTGTGCATTCAGGTATTTTGCCAGCTCCTCACGCACGACCTGTGATTCCGTTTCCTTATAACGCCGTGTCAGATTGGGAATAATCCCTTCAAAAGGATGCGTCTGATGGTGCTTACGGCCACTTTCCGTTAAATATGAAAAATGGATTTTTTCTTTGCCAGAACCATACAAAATAATATTGCGCATAGACTCCTCCAATTTCTCAAAGGGGGTCTCCAGATCAAATTGATAATGTTCTGCAAGGCTTGTCAATAATTGAAAGTAAAATTGATTGCGCCGATCCCAATTTTTTACCGCACCGGCGGCTAATGAAAGATGCGGGAAAGCCACTACGCGCGCTGGATCAAAGAAAGTGATCTGTCCCAGACCATCGCACTTATGACAGGCACCCAAAGGATTATTAAATGAAAATAATCTGGGCTCTAATTCGGGCAGAGAAAAGCTGCACACCGGACAGCTGAATTTGGCAGAAAAGAGATGTTCATGGCCCGTATCAATTTCAACTGCTAAAGCACGCCCATCGGAATGGCGCAATGCCACTTCAAATGATTCAGCGAGCCGCTGCTTGGCATCTGATGAAACTTTTAAACGGTCAATCACCACTTCAATCGTATGCTTCTTGGTTTTCTGCAACTTGGGTAATGCGTCAATTTCATACACTTCCCCGTCAATCCGCAAGCGAATAAACCCCTGTGCCCGCAGCTCATCGAATAACTCAACCTGTTCACCTTTGCGTTCAACGATCAGCGGTGAAAGAATCATCAAACGGGTGTCAAGCGGAAGTTGCAGTACATGATCAACCATTTGTGAAACACTTTGCGCAGTCAGCACAATGTCGTGTTCGGGACAATACGGATCGCCGACGCGGGCAAATAACAGGCGCAAATAATCATGGATCTCAGTAACGGTACCAACCGTCGAGCGTGGATTGTGCGAGGTTGCCTTTTGCTCAATAGCGATTGCAGGGGAAAGACCTTCGATCAAGTCAACATCAGGCTTCTCCATCAGTTGCAAAAACTGCCGCGCATAAGTCGAAAGCGATTCCACATAGCGACGCTGGCCTTCCGCATAGAGCGTATCAAATGCCAGCGAAGATTTACCCGAGCCAGACAACCCAGTGATGACAACGAGCTTGTTGCGGGGCAAATCAAGATGGATATTTTTCAGATTGTGAGTGCGCGCACCCCGTATTTTTATGGATTCCATTAGCTATCTATGTATGAGTCAACCTGTTAATATACCCAACTTTTTAGGAATATCACAACCTGATTCATGTCTATTCCATCTTCATCTGAGAAAATGTCCCCGGCGGAATTGCGTGCAACCATCGGTCTGGCCGGTGTTTATGGCTTGCGAATGCTTGGGTTGTTTATCATTTTACCGGTATTTGCTTTTTATACTGAGGATCTGCCCGGCGGCAATGACTATACATTGGTGGGCATTGCATTGGGAGCATATGGCTTAACCCAAGCCATTTTGCAAATTCCCTTCGGCTGGCTATCCGATCGTATTGGACGTAAACCTGTCATTTATTTGGGTCTGATCTTGTTTGCCATCGGTAGTCTGATTGCTGCGGTCGCAAGTGATATTTACTGGGTAATTTGGGGACGCATCATTCAAGGTGCTGGCGCGATTTCAGCTGCGGTGATGGCGCTTGCCGCAGATCTTACACGAGAAGAACATCGCACCAAAGCAATGGCAATCATCGGCATGACCATTGGCACTGTTTTTGCTATTTCCTTAATTGCCGCTCCATTACTCAATCAATGGATTGGCGTACCAGGCATTTTTGCCATGACCGGCGTATTAGCCCTTTTGGCGATGATTGTAGTAAATAAAATTGTTCCCGATCCACAAATCAGCCGTTTTCATTCTGACACAGAAGCATCAGTTGCGAGCCTTGCAAGGGTACTGCGGGACACACAATTGTTACGCCTAAATTACGGGATTTTTGCTTTACATGCCACCTTGATGGCGCTATGGCTAGTGGTACCGCTCACTTTGCGTCAGGCGGGAATGGCAGCCAATGATCATTGGCAGATTTATTTTCCAGTTTTATCTTTATCAATAGTACTGATCATCCCAGCAATTATTTATTCTGAAAAAAAAGCCAAGTTAAAATTCGTATTCATTGCAGCTATCGCTATCTTAGCAGCAGGCCAGATATTACTGGCGATTACCTCTGACTCTGTATGGGGTACAGCCGGTGCATTATTAGTTTTCTTCACGGCATTCAATTTGCTGGAAGCCAGCTTGCCCTCCCTGATTTCTAAGATTGCACCGGTTGGCGCAAAGGGAACGGCGATTGGCATTTACAGTAGTACTCAGTTTCTGGGTGCTTTTGCAGGCGCTGCTGCGGGTGGCTATTTATTTAGTGTCTATGGAAGTTATGCGTTATATGCATTTTGCGGCTCGCTGGTGCTTATATGGCTGATACTGGCGGTAACCATGAAAGCACCTGCTGCAGTCCGCTCAAAGATGTATCATGTGCAGGAAATGGATTTGAATAGATCTAGAGAGTTATCGCGTCAGCTTGCAGCCATACCCGGCGTATATGAAGCTTTGGTACTGGTTAATGAAGGGGTGGCGTATCTGAAAGTTGACATGAAAGGCTTTGATGAAGAAAAAGTAATTAAACTGCTTGGGGAGGAAGCATAAATGGCATCAGTCAATAAAGTTATACTCATCGGTAATCTGGGCAAAGATCCAGAAACCCGCTACATGTCCAATGGTGATGCAGTAACGAATATTACGTTGGCCACGACAGACACCTGGAAAGATAAGAATGGCGAAAAACAGGAGAAGACTGAATGGCATCGAGTAACCTTTTATCGAAAACTGGCTGAAATTGCAGGAGAATATTTAAAGAAAGGCCGCTCTGTTTATATTGAAGGTAGATTGGAAACCAGAAAGTGGACTGATAAGAACGGTGTAGAACGTTATACAACGGATATTATTGCAAGCGATATGAAAATGCTGGGTAGCCGATCGGGAAGCGGCAATTTTGAATCGCCTGATCAGGATGAAGACAATTCTGCTTCCAGTCGGCAACCTTCTTCAACCAAGAGCACCAGTGGATTTGATGATATGGATGATGACATACCCTTCTAATTGAATCGATAAGCTTAAGGAGGCATTCTTCTTGTGGTGGGGTGTTTTGAAATTCCAATTTTTTATTATATACTCAAAAGCCGTTTTAAGAGTATGGTAAATCTAAAAAAGGAACTTAAAGATGACGAAATTATCAATTTTTTCAGCAATTTTAATAGTATTTTTAGCAGCTTGTTCAAAGGCTGATATGGGTAATCCCGCTCAAGTGGCAGGCGACTGCCCCTTTGGAGTCGATGGTAATGGCAACTGCCTCAAAGAAGGCCAGGATCCACGCCCTTATGGTGGCACCAGCAAGCCCGGGCATTAAAAGAGCACAAGCTCTCAAAATAATTACCCTATCAATGAACAAAAACCACCTAAGGGTGGTTTTTGTTTCGAGAGCTTTCCTAAGCTTGAAGTAATGTTCGGTTTATTTTTGCTTTGCAATGTCTTATTGCTTTCAATAGCTATCCTATTCAACGGATTTAGAAGGAGTGAATTAATATCCAATTCTTCTTCTGCGACGTACCGAATATCCCAGCAGACCGAATCCCACGATTAACATCGTGTAAGTATCTGGTTCTGGAACGGCACTGACATCATCCGATGAGTTAACAGTATCTCCACCAAAACTGAGTCTTTGCCTGTTTGCGTGCAGATGATCCACGTCAAAGTTTAGAGCAGGCGTTTCTAAAGCACCGGTATTCGAGAGCAAATTAACTGAAGTATACGAATCATCCATCGTCGAAAATACCTCGCCAATTCCAATTCCAACTTCAATTCCCTTGCTGTTGAAACCGGTAGTGCCAAAGCCATCGACGACATTCGATTTTTCTACATGGGAATTCACAGGGTAGTTTCCATTCGCAGCATCAGAATTAGACATGGAAAAGCCTTTGAAATAATAATGAAAATTATCTGTCTGCTGATCAACCACTTCTGCATTTGCTGTGCCTATGCCTGAGCCAAGCCCTGCAACAGCAGAGGCTGCTATTAATCCCAAATAATTTCTCATCCTTTTCTCCAAAAAATTATACAGATGTAGATCATTAAATAAATAACTTAAATATCATGAATGTGATCATGGGATTTTGATAGAGAAAAATGTCCCGAAGTTAATAAGATAAATGCACTAAAAATGACCTAGTATGACATTCAAAACGCCCAAGAGCTAATAGGTCGGATATCCCGTTTTGTAAATCCGATAACCAGGTTATCTATGGCTCAGCTAAAATCATTCTTATGAATAAGGCCCTAGATATATTGAGCATTTGAAATATCACAGTAAATGGAGAAACAACTAAAATTCATACCGATCAATGGTGTTACACAAACGAAGCAGGTAGGGATTGGCTAAATTTGCATTGTAATATAGTGCATTGAAATTTAAATCTTGACATTCCAATGATGGGAAGGCCCAGCATTAATGCTCCATACACGAATGAAGGAGTTAAACATGAAAAACCATTTACAACATAAAGAACAATCATTAAACAATATTGCAGCGATGGCAACCGTGCACTGTCTTTCGGGTTGCGCAATTGGTGAGGTCGCCGGAATGGTGATTGGAACCGCTCTAGGGTGGAGCAATACCGAAACGATTGTACTCGCAGTGTTGCTTGCATTCCTGTCCGGTTATCTGCTCACCATGCTGCCCATTCTGCGGGCTGGATACAGCTACCATACCGCTGTGCGTATTGCTTTAGCTTCCGATACCGCTTCGATTACGATCATGGAAATCGTCGATAATCTGATAATGTTGATGATTCCGGGAGCAATGAATGCACCGCTCGACTCATCGCTTTTCTGGGGTAGCCTTGTAATGGCGCTGGTAATTGCGGGTATTTCCGCGTTCCCAGTGAACCGTTGGCTCATCGCGCGAGGTCGCGGTCATGCGATTGTTCATGCTCATCATTGAGGAATGATATGAATATTGGACAGGCAGCACACTTCTCAGGCATATCCGCAAAAATGATCCGCCATTACGAAGCGACGGGACTGATTCCAAAGGCGACACGCTCCTATTCAGGTTATCGCCATTACGATGAGCGTGACGTACATACCTTGCGTTTCATACGCCGAGCGCGTGCAGCCGGTTTCAGCACCATGCAAATCAAAAAACTGCTGTCACTATGGCAAGACCGGCAGCGGCCTGCACGTGAAGTTAAGCAGCTGGCAACAGAGCATTTAGCCGACCTCAAGGTAAAAATATCTGAGTTGGAAGCAATGGCAAAGGTATTGTCGCAATTGATTACGCACTGCCATGGCGATGATCGTCCGGAATGTCCGATTCTGGATAATTTAGCGGGCGATGGTGCGGCTGAAGAATTTATCCAGGAACGCGGTGCGAGCCGTCCCCATGTTTCGACTCGCCAGCCGTTGTCAGAGCAGTAGAATATGGTTGACTTATAGTGGATGGGGATACGGACGACGTTCGCTTATCGTATCCAATTAGCGTATCCCAATCTCTGGAGGTATTCATGAAAATATTGATTGGCATCATTTTTGCCGTTACGCTGGTGTTTGCAGGTTCACTACACGCAGACGAGAATCATCCATCAGGCGCATTGCATGCGGAGGAACTGGGGAAGGTGCATTTTCCTGTTTCATGTACTCCCGTCGCTCAACAACAATTTGATCAGGCCATCGCCATGTTGCATTCCTTCTGGTACGACGAGGCCGAAAAGACATTTCGTCAGATAACCATTACGGATCCAACTTGCGCAATGGGGTATTGGGGAGTCGCCATGAGCCTTTATCGCCAGTTATGGGCGACACCTCCAACAACGGAGGAATTACACAAAGGACGAGAAGCACTGAAAAAAACCGAAAAATTAACGATCAAGACAGACAGGGAAAAGGCCTATCTTGAGGTTGCCAAAGCGCTGTATCAGGGTGATGCGAAAACCGACTATCACGCTAGAAAGCTTGTGTATTTGAGCGCGATGGAACAAGTTTGGATACATCATTCCGACGACCACGAAGCTGCGGTGTTTTATGCATTGGCGTTGATCTCCACCGCATCGCCGCAGGATAAAACCTACGTCAACCAGAAGAAAGCACTGAGCCTGCTGCACCAGGTGCTGGAAAAAGAGCCGCATCATCCCGGTGTCATACACTACATCATTCACAGCAGTGATTATCCAGAGCTGGCCAGTCTCGGACTCAATGCGGCCAAAACGTATGCGCGGATTGCCCCGGCAGTACCGCATGCATTGCACATGCCATCGCACATCTTTATCAGACTGGGGCATTGGCAAGATGCCGCGCAATCCAATCGGGCGGCCTATCACGCGGCAAAAGAATATTCGCGGAAAAACGCGCTCTCAGGCACATGGGATCAGCAGTTTCACGCCATGGATTATCTGATGTATGCTTATTTGCAAACCGGCCAGATTGAAAAAGCCGGGGAGATTCTGCAAGAACTGCGCACCATTCAAAAAGCGCAGCCGGAAAACACCACCACCGCCTATGCATTTGCCGCGATGCCCGCGCGTTATGCGATAGAACGCCGCAAATGGTCTGAAGCCGCCAGGCTAGCAGTCAGTCCAGCCGATTTTCCCTGGCATCAATTTGGCTGGTGCGAAGCAATCACCCACTTTGCTCGCGGATTGGGCGCGGCCAGGAGTGGACAATTGCCTATTGCCAAGGCTAGCCTGCAACGGCTGGAGGCACTGCGCGATGCCGATAGAGCGGTAAACAAAAGCTATACGGCTGATCAAATCGAAATCCAGCGCTTGGCGGTCGCTGCGTGGATTGCTTATGCAGAAGACAAGGAGAAGGAAGCGTTGAAACTCATGCGCGACTCGGCCGAGTTAGAAGATTCAACCGAAAAAGACAATGTCACGCCGGGCGCTATCCTTCCTGCACGGGAACTGCTGGGGGAATTGCTGCTTGAATTGCAGCAACCTACTGAGGCCTTGAAAGAATTCGAAGCTTCGTTGATTCGCACGCCCAATCGCCGCAACGGCATTGACCGTGCCGCACAAGCGGCGAAACTCGCAGGCGATCAGCAGAAGGCGCGCAGTTATAATGAACAACTGCAGGCATTGGCTGTACCCGATAACTAATACTTGCTCAGGCGACAAAGTTCGTGATGGTCCCATGCCCGTGGTTAAGCTTCAGCACTGTCGCCGCCGTATTTGCCAGCCAGCCAACGTGCGCATTCAGGGCCTAATTCGCTCACGGCACGCGCCTCGTATTCCGCTGAATCGGCTGCAGTCAGGGTATCCATCCAACGACCGTTGACGCCTTTGTTGATGAATGTCTGCGCGCCACCATCCCAGAAAGCGCCACCCAGCGGTACGCTCTTGGTGGCGTTTTTTTTCATCCAATCGAATGAACAATATTCGACGATATCAGGCCATCTGGACTCATCAATGGGAATTTCAAGGAAGCGTGCAATCCGGCGCATTTCGCCCTGCATGTCGCGTTTGAGGTCATTGAAGTGAACCAGCAGCAGATTGGGCAATTCCCGAATTTGCCACCACGAACGGATGTTTTCCCAGAATGACCAGAAAGGATAACCATCCTTATCCATCCAGTCCCGCCAATACTGACGAACATCTGCAGGCGGTGGCGCGAGTGGCGGACCAACCCGGCCTGGCGTGTTATTTAACGCCTCATAATAGGCCTCGTTGGCGTTGGCGTGATGGTTATACATACTCCACAGCACATCCCGGCCATCGCGGCCGATATAGATATATTTAGCTTTAGGCCAATACACCAGCGCATCGACTGGCAGATGCGTTTTCAGAATTCTGCGATGCGTTTGCGCCTCCACCAGCGGCAATTTCACTGCCTTCGGCGGTACGCGAAGATCCAGCCACGGCGACATTTCCGCCACTGCCAGTTCGGGATCGCCATTGAACATCATCTGCGCCACGATTTGCTGCGTCCAGGTCGTGCCTGACTTGGCATACGTCGCAATAATGATGTCATCGGGCCGAAACTGGAAATCATTCCAGGCCGTCGAATCGAAGTGATGACTGTGTAATTCCCGGGATTTGATGGGCCATGAGATAGGGGTAGACATGTGATTATCCTCTTAAGTAATAGCATGATGAGATGCACTTTGTTATGGGCTAGTTTAATGGAAGTTAGTTTAATAAATTATAGAAAAAAA
>CBFGXU010000036.1:0-18389 GCA_965652935.1 uncultured Nitrosomonas sp. | reverse complement strand
CATTATTATATCATTAATCGCATCTGAAAACTGGCTCTGACCGTGCAAAGTTCTCGCCCTATGAGTTTGGGTAAAGGTGTCAGTAGCGACAACACACAAGGAAGGATTGGTGATTGGCATGCGTAACCTGCCAGGCAATCCTTATGACGGGTATACCTTAATGCCTGCCTTGGCGCAGGTGGCAATCCTGACACAGCGGCAGCCGAAAGAAGTGTTCGTAGACCTGGGCTATCGCCGTGCAATCGCCCCGGATGGAATCAAGGTCTACCACCGAAAACTCAGACGCGGCATCACTGCGCGGTAAAATGGGATATCCGGCGGTGCGGCGCCATCGAACCGACCATCGGGGCACATGAAAAACAATGGCCCATAGAACCATTTGTCCCCAACAGTGTAAAACTGACTCACCTGAGGCAAAATTGCTTATGATGTTTTTTGGGCAAGGTAATATAATTTAAACCCAAATTTTCCATTAAGAAGATTTTCTAATGGAAAATTTGGGTTCAACAGTACTTCTTTCAAAGATATGAGCTGTTCTGCAGATACTTAAACGTAGAGTAATTAACTGATTATCTTATAGGCCAGATTCCAGTCTTAGAATATCTTCAAGTTTTATGTTGGTTCCTGTGCCTTTAAATACCGTACCTGTCTTTTTTTTATTCAAGTGTTCGATATTGAGATTGTATACCTCTCTAGAAAGCGGAAAAAACTTGACCTCGGTCACCAGATCTGGCGCATTTTTCATATAAAATTGAACGAATTCATTAACTTCTGGCTTCTCAGTTGATTTAGCATTGACATAAATAAATATTGGACGTGATAGCGGTTTATAACTATTATTTTCTACTGTCGCAGCGGATGGAAGTACTCCGCCATTTCCGCTATCAATCGCGACAGCACTTACTTTTTTACTGTTCTCAATATAATAGGCAAATCCGAAGAAGCCTAATGCATACATGTCGCTGGCAACGCCTTGCACCAGGACGTTGTCATCTTCCGAGGCTGTATAGTCGCCACGACTTGATTTTGCTTTTCCAACAATTGCTTCAGTGAAATATTCAAATGTGCCAGAATCTGCACCAGCACCATAGAGTTTAATTTTTTTGTCAGGCCAGGCAGGGTTTATTTGATTCCAGTGAGTAATTTTACCTTGAGCATCAGGTTCCCAGATTTTCTTAAGTTCATCAACGGTAATGGTTTTGCTCCAGGTATTTTTAGGATTGATAACGACAGTTAGAGCATCAAAAGCAATCGGCATTTCAATATATTGCACACCTTCTTGCTGGCAAGCTATCATTTCTGTGTGGGTAATAGGACGAGATGCATTGACAATATCAATTTCATTCCGACAGAATTTCTTGAATCCGCCACCTGTCCCAGAGATACCAACGGTAACGCGAACTGCGCCGCGGTTGGCTATCTGAAAATCTTCTGCAACCGCTTCTGTAATAGGAAAGACAGTGCTGGAGCCATCAATTTTAACAATTGGGCTGGCGTTAACCACTCCGATACTCATCGATGCGTTAAGCATGATGGCTACCATGAATGTTCTGAAGTTAAACGAATTCAACATATGTATTTCTCCAAAATGATGTATAAGGCAGAAAAATGATAACGGTATAATAAGCATACTATGTCAGAATTATTACAAAATTATGACAACTAAATTCCTGCACCAAGCTCATCGTTGTATTACATAGAAGAATACTGAATGAATCAGTTTTACGAGTTGCTGGCAATTTGCACTGTTTCAGCAATGCGTTCAGTCCAGTGATTAACCTTATGCTTTGATTCACCCTCAACCATTACACGAATCACGGCTTCTGTACCAGATGCACGAATTAATACGCGACCTTTGCCGTTCAAATCAGTTTCAGCTGCTTCTCGTATGGCCTTGATTGCTTTATTAGTATTAAAATTAAACGACTTGGGAATTTTTATATTAACTAATGCTTGTGGATATAGTGAAACGCCACGTACTAATTCAGCCAGGGTTTTTTGGGTATCACGTAATGCATACAATACCTGTAAAGCGGAAATGATGCCATCACCCGTTGTATGTTTATCCATGCAAATGATATGTCCCGAATTTTCACCGCCGAGATGCCATCCCTGTTTGTGCAATAATTCCAACACATAGCGATCGCCGACATTGGCCCGGAGAAACGGAATATGCAGTTTCTTGAAATGATTTTCTATCGCAAGATTAGTCATCAAGGTGCCCACGACACCGCCGGTAAGGATTTTTCTTTGTTGGCGATGTTTGGCGATGATATAGATCAGCTGGTCACCTTCGTAAAGCCTGCCTTGCTTATCCACCATCATGACGCGATCACCATCACCATCAAATGCAATGCCTAAGTCGGCATGATGATGTTTAACGGCTCTTTGTAGTGTCGCACAATGAGTGGAGCCGCATTCGAAATTGATATTTAAACCATTTGGCTGTACGCCAATAGTGACGACATCAGCGCCTAATTCATGCAATACATGACCAGCAATATGATAGGTTGCACCATGTGCACAATCCACTACAATCTTTAATCCGCGTAAATCGAGATGATAAGGGAAAGAGCTTTTACAGAATTCGATATAACGACCGGTTGCATCTTTAAGACGCTGTACCTTACCGAGTCTTTCTGAAGGCATGGTTTCAATGGGGGTATCTAACAGAGCTTCGATCCTGTGTTCCATGTCATCAGGCAGCTTGCACCCATCGGCGGAAAAAAACTTGACACCATTATCCTCGAATAGATTGTGTGAGGCTGATATTACAATACCGGCTTGCAATCGCAGTGCCCGAATCAAATAAGCAATGGCTGGAGTCGGCATGGGTCCGGACAGCAGCACATCCACACCAGCAGCACATAATCCCGCTTCAAGTGCTGATTCGAGCATATAACCCGATACTCGCGTATCTTTGCCAATCAGAACTGTTGGACGTTTCCCTTCTAGTAGATGCCAATCAGTAGCAGCCAGAACTTTACCTGCTGAATATCCCAAATTCATAATGAATTGAGGAGTAATAGGATACTTACCTACTCGTCCTCGTATGCCATCGGTTCCAAAATATTTTTTAGTCAATTTGAGAATTAGATCGAAATTGAAAAGATAAGAAGCAATAATTATTAAATTCTTGATTGATATATATCACATTCTTGCATTGCTGCGTAGACGGCGAGTGCATCTTTGCTTGCTTTAACATCATGCACACGTACAATTTTGGCACCTTTAATGACTGCCAGCAAGGCTGCAGCGACACTTTCATGAATTCTATGATTGACATTGTTGCCCGTAATGGCTCCTAGCATAGATTTACGTGACAGTCCTGCTAATACGGGAACCCCGAGTGTTGTGAATTCATGCAATCGGTTAAGTAGCGCAAGATTATGCTGGAGCGTTTTACCAAAGCCAAAGCCTGGATCGATGATCAGGCGGTCATGTGAGATGCCTGCAGATTCTGCTGCATGGATGCGTTGCTGTAAGAAATCTTTTACTTCGGAGACACTGTTTGTATAGTGAGGGTTTGCTTGCATAGTTTGCGGCGTACCTTGCATGTGCATCAAGCAGACCTGCACGTGATCATTTTGCGCAACAATTTCCAAGGCTTTGGGGCTGCGCAGCGCATTAACATCGTTAATCATACAGGCGCCCGCGGCAATTGTTTTTTTCATTACTTCTGGCTTGGAAGTATCAATAGAAATGGGGATGTTTGTATTAACCAGCGCCTCCAATATAGGCATAACACGGCTGAGTTCTACATCAATATTGACCGGTTGACTACCCGGACGTGTTGATTCTCCGCCGATATCCAGTATATCAGCCCCTTCATTTATCAAGTTTTTGGCATGTGCGATAGCTTGCCCAGTCGAGAGATAAAGACCGCCATCCGAGAAGGAATCGGGCGTTACATTGACAACGCCCATAATCAGTGGGCGAGGGGATGAAAAAAGGAGATTTTGCTGTAATAAAGGCATAAAAAATAGAAATAGAAATAGAAATAAAAGCGGGATACGATTTTGCGATCGTATCCCGTTATTGGAGCTTATCAAGAATCAATCAATTTCTTTTGCTATTTCCTGCGGTGCCGCGGGTTCATTCTGTGCGTTAGATTTTACTGATGAAGGCTCCCCACTGGTTGTTGAAGGCCTTGATTGAGGCGGTTTGGGCGGGCGGGGTGGCCGGCCTTCCATAATGTCCTTAATCTGATCGCTATCAATCGTTTCCCATTCTAATAAAGCCTGAGTCATTGCTTCGATTTTATCTTTATTGGCTTCGATGAGTTTGCGTGCCAGGGCATATTGCTGGTCAACGATACGACGAACCTCCGCGTCAACCTTTTGCATGGTTGCTTCGCTCATGTTTTTATGAGTAGTCACTGAACGTCCCAGAAAAACCTCTCCTTCATTTTCGCCGTATACCATTGGGCCAAGCTCATCAGACATCCCCCATTGGGTTACCATTTGCCGTGCTAATTCTGTTGCACGCTCAAAATCGTTGGATGCCCCCGTTGTCATCTGATTCATGAAGACTTCTTCGGCAATACGTCCACCGAACATTACTGCGATTCTTTGCAGAATTTCTTCACGTTCCATACTGAAGCGATCTTCGGTGGGTAATTGCATGGTTACCCCTAAAGCGCGTCCGCGTGGAATAATGGTAACTTTGTGCACCGGATCGGTTTTGGGCAGTAACTGAGCTACTACGGCATGCCCTGATTCATGATAAGCAGTGTTTCGCCTTTCATGTTCAGGCATGACCATTGAACGCCGTTCTGCGCCCATCAGAATTTTATCCTTTGCACGCTCAAAATCTTCCATGTCTACCAAGCGCTTATTACTACGTGCGGCAAACAGCGCTGCTTCGTTGACCAAATTGGCCAGATCAGCACCGGACATGCCTGGGGTACCACGTGCCAGTATATCTGCTTTGACATCAGGTGAAAGCGGCACTTTGCGCATGTGTACATTAAGGATCTGTTCGCGTCCGCGGATATCAGGCAACGGTACAGTTACTTGGCGGTCAAAACGGCCGGGACGCAGCAATGCAGGATCTAACACATCAGGACGGTTGGTGGCTGCGATCACAATTACACCCATTGAACCTTCAAAGCCATCCATCTCTACCAACAACTGATTGAGGGTTTGTTCACGCTCATCGTTTCCCCCGCCTAAACCAGCACCCCGTTGACGGCCTACCGCATCGATTTCGTCAATAAAGATGATGCAAGGAGCATGTTTTTTGGCTTGCTCAAACATATCGCGTACCCTGGATGCACCCACCCCTACAAACATTTCGACAAAGTCAGATCCAGAAATGCTGAAAAAAGGCACTTGTGCTTCGCCTGCAATTGCGCGGGCTAGTAATGTTTTACCCGTTCCGGGACTACCTACCATCAAAACGCCCCGTGGAATACGCCCACCCAATTTCTGAAATTTGGTCGGATCGCGTAGGAATTCAACCAGCTCTGCGACTTCTTCTTTGGCTTCCTCGCAACCTGCAACATCGTTAAAAGTCACGGTGTTGGCCGATTTATCGAGCATGCGTGCTTTGCTCTTGCCGAATGAGAACGCGCCTCCATTACGCCCGCCGCCTTGCATTTGACGCATGAAGAATATCCATACGGCGATCAGCAGCAGCATTGGGAACCATGAAATGAAAATACTCATCAACATGGAAGGTTCTTCTTCTGGCTTGGCTTCAATAATCACGCCAGCTTTCAGTAAATCACTGACCATCCAAGGATCGGAAGGCGCATAAGTTGTAAAACGTCTGCCATCAGACTTGGTACCTCTCAGCGTCCGACCTTCGATCACAACTTTAGCGATTCTGCCTTGATGCAATTCGGTGATGAATTGAGAGTATTCCATTGCCACTTGCGTCGGCTGACGTACGCTGAATTGATTAAATACTGTCATCAACACAAGTGCAATTACTAGCCAAATGGCCATGTTTTTAATAAGATTATTCAAAATAGCTCCTTGGTTTGCACCTTAAAATCATCGATTAATCATTCTAACCCTATTTTATAAAATATAACAGAATAGTTCGTGTTATATACATTTGCTGTAAGAACTATAATTCTGCTTATTTGCTTAAAGTAGTAATACTCAGAGAGCCCATTTTTATTTTTTAGCAAATTTCCTTACTTCTTCCCGAGTCCTAATAAATATAATTCATTACTGCGATCACGCGAGGCTTTGGGTTTTCTTATCATAACATTCTTGAATCCAGTGCGCATTTTGCGTAGAAACTGATCAAAGTCTCGCCCTTCAAACACTTTGACCAAGAAATTTCCGCCATAGTTCAGTTGTTCCATTGAGAATGCCAACGCCAATTCAGCTAAATGTATACTTCTGGCCTGATCACTGATAACAATACCACTGATGTTAGGTGCCATGTCTGAAATTACAAGATCCGGTTGGTGTTCACCTAGATATTTCTTCAGCTCAAGAATGGCGCACTCTTCTCTAAAGTCGCTTTGAATGAATTCAACCCCACGTAGTGGCGCCATCTCCAGAATATCTAATGCAATCACTTTACCTTGATTTCCTATGATATGACTGGCAACCTGAGACCAGCTACCCGGAGCTGCACCCAAGTCGACTACCATCATACTTGGTTTTAGTATGTGATCTCGCGCATTGATTTCGAGCAGTTTGTACGCGGCACGCGAGCGATAGCCCTCTTTTTGGGCCTGTTTGACAAAGAAGTCATTGACATGCTCCTTCATCCAAGCTTTGCTGGTTTTAGTCCTTTTCATCAAGTAAAATAATATATTTAAAGGAAATTTATGTTAACACTGACTATTGCTCATCGGCGTGAACTAAAGGCCCGGGCACATGTGCTTCATCCGGTTGTGATGATCGGAAGGACCGGATTATCGGCCAATATTATTGAAGAGCTGGATCGCGGGCTCGCAAGTCATGAACTAATTAAAGTTAAAGTTCAAATTGATGATCGAATTGCCAGAAATGCGCTTTTTGAAGAGATTTGCCTGCAACTGGGGGCTGCACCGGTTCAGCATATTGGTAAAGTTTTGGTTATTTATCGACCTAAGCCGGAGGAAACTGATAAAAAAACTGTGCATACATCCCATAAAAAGAAGCGTGAATCATTTCGCACTAAGCGCAGTTTCCAAAACTAAAGTTTCTATTATTTATTAGATATATTTGACATTGAGTATTTCATACTCGCGAATGCCGCTAGGCGCCTGAACTTCAGCGATATCTCCTGCATATTTACCGATCAGCGCGCGTGAAATGGGAGAGCTGATGGAAATTTTTCCATCCTTGATATTAGCTTCATCATCACCAACGATTTGATAAATGACTGTTTCACCGCTTTGCAAATCTTCCAATTCCACGGTGGCACCAAAAACACAGGCGCCGTCCGCATTAATAAGTGCCGGATTGATAATTTGTGCACTGGAGAGTTTACTTTCCAGCTCAGCAATGCGACCTTCGATAAAACCTTGCTTTTCCTTTGCCGCATCATATTCGGCATTTTCAGAAAGATCGCCGTGAGAACGAGCTTCAGCAATCGCTGCTATAACGGCAGGGCGGTGTATGGTTTTCATTTCATGTAGTTCCTTACGCAGCGCTTCCGCTCCTGCTACTGTTAATGGAATAGTACTCATCGTAATTTTTTGCCTTTAATTTTCATCCTGTTTTAAAAGTTAAGAGAGTTTTTTGCTTATCAATTGAGTCAACTATGTAATTTCTGCAAATTATAAACTTGCAATTCACGTTTATTAGTGATGCCTACACAAGCTGCACGCGCACCTGCCAGTGTTGTATAGTAGGTCACTTTTGCCTGAAGCGCGGCATGCCGAATCGAGGATGAGTCTCGTATTGCACTAAGTTGATTTTTAACGGTATTAATGATCAGACTGATTTCGCCATTCTTGATCATATCCACGATATGCGGACGACCTTCCGCTACCTTATTAACAATAGTAACATCGATGCCAGCTTCTGCGATCGCAGCAGCGGTTCCCCGCGTAGCATAAAGAGTGAAGCCGAGTTCTGCAAGACTACGCGCAATTTCGACTGCCTGTGGCTTGTCGGATTGCCGGACGCTGATGAAAATCTTGCCGGAAGCAGGCAGACGAACATCGGTTGCCAATTGAGATTTAACAAAAGCTTCAGCAAAGGTAGCGCCCATTCCCATCACTTCACCAGTTGATTTCATTTCAGGGCCTAATATCGTATCAACACCGGGAAGTTTAATAAAAGGAAATACAGCTTCTTTGACGGAATAAAATTTAGGAATTATTTCTTCAGTAACACCCTGATCAATCAATGTTTTTCCTGTCATGCAACGGGCCGAAATTTTTGCTAATTGCAGACCGGTTGCTTTGGAGATAAAAGGCACGGTGCGTGATGCTCTGGGATTGACTTCGAGCACATATACCATATTGTCCTGAATCGCAAACTGTACATTCATGAGTCCTATGACATCCAGTGCTCGTGCCATTGCAGCAGTTTGACGACGCATTTCATCTAATATGTCAGGCTGCAGATTAAAGGTTGGAAGAGAACAAGCAGAATCGCCTGAATGCACACCTGCCTGCTCAATATGTTCCATAATGCCGCCGATCAGGATGTTTTCTCCATCAAAGACAGCATCAACATCTACTTCCGTTGCATTCGTGAGAAAGTGGTCCAGTAATACCGGGGAATCATTGGAAACCTTAACAGCTTCACGCATGTAGCGCTCCAGATCAGCTTTCTCATGCACGATTTCCATCGCGCGACCACCCAGTACATAACTGGGTCGTACGACTAACGGGTAGCCGATTTCTTCAGCAGCGGCCAAGGCAGCCTCTGGATTGCGTGCCGTGCGATTAGGTGGTTGCCGTAGCCTCAGTTGCTGCAGCATTTTTTGAAAACGTTCACGATCTTCCGCGCGATCGATCATGTCTGGACTGGTGCCAATAATCGGCACGCCATTAGCCTCCAGGTCGCGTGCGAGCTTCAGGGGAGTTTGTCCACCATACTGGACAATGACGCCGTGCGGTTTTTCTACCGCGACAATCTCGAGCACATCTTCCAGGGTCAGCGGTTCAAAATACAAGCGATCCGATGTATCGTAATCAGTCGAAACCGTTTCTGGATTGCAGTTAACCATGATGGTTTCAAAACCATCTTCGCGGAGGGCCAACGCTGCATGCACACAGCAATAATCAAATTCAATGCCTTGACCAATACGATTGGGTCCGCCACCCAGCACCATAATTTTCTTCTTATCGGTGGGGCATGATTCGCACTCGTCTTCGTAAGTGGAATACATATAAGCCGTGCAGGTAGCGAACTCGGCTGCACAGGTGTCAACACGTTTGTAAACCGGTCTCAGATTGAGTTGATGACGATAAACGCGGACTGCAGTTTGATCACTATTGAGCAGTTTTGCTAAGCGTCGATCAGAAAAACCGCTGCGCTTGAGTGTACGCAATACTTGTTTATCCAGTGCTTCCAGTTTGGTATGGCTCAGAGCCTGTTCTTGTTTGACCAGATCTTCAATTTGCGCCAAGAACCAGATATCGATATGTGTCAATTGGTGAACTTCGTCAATAGACAGTTTGCAGCGGAAAGCATCGGCGATATACCAGATTCGTTCCGGACCAGGATTGGCCAGTTCAGTACTGATGGTTTCCAGATTATCGGTTTTTTCATCTAGCCCATCTACACCGGTCTCAAGTCCACGCAAAGCTTTTTGCAAGGATTCCTGGAAAGTACGACCGATCGCCATGACTTCACCGACCGATTTCATCTGTGTTGTCAGACGATCATTGGTTTGCGGGAATTTTTCGAAGGCAAAACGCGGCACCTTGGTGACGACATAATCAATGGTAGGTTCAAAGGATGCCGGGATGATGCCACCGGTAATATCATTACCCAGTTCGTCCAGCGTGTAGCCGACCGCAAGTTTGGCAGCAATCTTGGCGATCGGAAAACCGGTTGCTTTTGAGGCCAGTGCTGAAGAGCGCGAAACACGCGGATTCATTTCAATCACCAGCATGCGGCCGTTGTCAGGATTAATTGCAAACTGAACATTGGAGCCGCCTGTTTCGACACCGATCTCACGCAACACGGCGATTGATGCATTACGCATCAGCTGATATTCCTTATCGGTCAGTGTTTGTGCGGGCGCTACTGTAATGGAATCGCCAGTATGCACGCCCATCGGGTCGACATTTTCAATGGCACAAACGATAATGCAATTATCATTTTTATCGCGCACCACTTCCATTTCAAATTCTTTCCACCCAATCACGGATTCTTCAATCAGTAATTCTTTGGTAGGAGAAGTTTCCAGTCCGCGTTCACAGATATTCAGAAATTCTTCGCGATTGTAAGCAATACCACCACCACTACCGCCCATCGTAAAAGAAGGGCGAATGATCACCGGATAGCCTACCATGGCCTGGACTTGCAGTGCTTCTTCCATGCTATGTGCAACGGCCGAGCGAGCCGAATCCAGTCCGATGCGCGTCATCGCCTGTTTGAATTTTTCACGATCTTCAGCCATATCGATGGCTTCCCGTGACGCGCCAATAAGCTCTACTCCATATTTTTCCAGTACGCCGTGTTTGACCAGATCCAGTGCGCAGTTGAGGGCAGTCTGACCACCCATGGTCGGCAGTAATGCTTCAGGTCGCTCAATGGCGATGACCTTTTCAAGCATGGTCCAGGTAATGGGCTCGATATAAGTGGCATCGGCCATTTCAGGATCAGTCATGATGGTGGCGGGATTGGAATTCACTAAAATAATGCGATAACCTTCTTCACGCAAAGCCTTGCAGGCTTGCACACCGGAATAATCAAATTCGCAGGCCTGGCCGATAATAATCGGGCCTGCACCAATGATGAGAATAGATTGAATGTCGGTACGTTTAGGCATACTTTTTAACGGATAAGAATTGCTTAGTCATTACACTTATATACAAGTTGCCAATTATTTTTTAACGCTGCATCATTTTAATAAAATGATCAAATAAGTAGTCGGCTTCATGCGGTCCTGGACTGGCTTCCGGGTGACCCTGAAAGCAGAATGCAGGTTTATCCATTAACTTGAATCCTTGCAGGCTGCCGTCAAACAGAGAAACATGGGTGATGTGCGCATTTGCCGGCAGCGTATCTGTATCAACAGTAAAGCCATGGTTCTGGCTGGTAATGATCACCCGGTTTGTATCAATATCCCGTACCGGATGATTGGCACCATGGTGACCAAATTTCATTTTGACGGTACGTGCGCCAGTGGCTATGGCCAATAATTGATGACCGAGGCAAATGCCGAATATCGGGATATTCTGTTCCAGCAATGTGCGGATGGCAGAAATTGCATAGTCGCAGGGTTCCGGATCCCCGGGGCCATTAGAGAGAAATATTCCATCCGGTTGAATTGACAAAACTTCTTCGGCTCGAGCCTGTGCAGGAAATACCGTCACTCTACAGCCGCGTTGTGCCAGTTTGCGCAAGATCGTGCGTTTGATACCGAAATCAAAAGCGGCGACATTGAATTTTGGATTTTTTTGAATCCGGAAGCCAGATCCCAATGACCATTCGCCTTCCGTCCAGGTATAGGCTTGCTGGCAACTGACCACTTTGGCAAGATCCATACCGGCTAACCCGGGAAAAGCTCTGGCAGCTTGCAATGCTTTATTTTCATTAACCTCTCCCGCCATGATGCAACCAGATTGTGCGCCCTTTTCCCGTAAAATGCGGGTGAGCTTGCGTGTATCGATATCAGCAATAGCAATGACATTTTGTTGTTTGAGAAATTCAGAGAGTGTCTGTGTTTTACGGTGATTGCTGGCGACCAGAGGAAGATCACGGATTACCAAACCAGTGGCATATACTTTGTTGATATTGCCTGATTCAAAATCTTCCGGATTGATACCGGTATTGCCAATATGCGGATAAGTCAGAGTGATAATTTGCTGACAGTAAGAAGGGTCAGTCAATATTTCCTGGTAGCCTGTTATGGCTGTATTGAAAGCAACTTCACCGGTATTGATACCTTCAACGCCAATAGACACGCCATGGAAAATGGTTCCATCGGCAAGTGCGAGGATGGCGTGCGGACGTTGGGACACAAAAACTCCTTGGATACTGACAAGATATGGAAACAGAACCAAGGCTAATAAGTTTCAAATATACCCCGGCTTTTTTGAACCTGAAATTATACGTGAAACAGGTTTGTTTTTCTATGGAGGCGAAAATATATTATTAATCATAGCGTCTTAACGGTTCACTTTTAATGGTTCACATGGTTTAGTGATTTCTTAGCGGATCAGATCAATGGCCAATATCGGATTTTATTCTCGATACTGATTGAAAGGCGAGCCTGTACACTTATAAGGCAAGGGGCTGGATTAATGAATTTACTCCATTGAAAGGGCTGATAGTCACCATTGGTTTTAAATATGTTTTTTATGAGTTACCGAATTGCTGTTGTCAGCAGCTAATTCTTAATATAATCGGGTTCTATCAGAGTATAGAAGGAATGTAGGATCATCAAAGATTGGAAGTTGAAATAGAAGCACGAACCTCGGGTAAGGGGTGATCCAGGGCATGTAATCTGAAAAGTGAGAAATCTTTTTAAGATAATTGGAAGTAACCGACTTACCATTGTTATGCATGCTGATTAAGCTTGCGTTTCTTATTCTTGACAGACTGATTAAACAAATTCAAGTAAAAAGGGAGTTATCGTGAAGCAATATTTTGTATCATCAGAAAAGCGGCTTTTGTTTTATATTTCAATAGTATTTTCCCTTGCCGCATTGGTATCCGGCTGTAAATTAATTCCAGAAACTGATCCTGATCGCGGTGCAACTACTGTAAAACAAGATCAATTTGGTGATAGCTATACAACTATTAAATATCTAGAACAAGGTTGGGATATTGCTGACAGCATGTGGTTTTATACCACTACGCAGGGCTCAAACCTGATGCCTTATGATTTTTTTATGGTATTGGAGAAGCCAGGCGAATCCACGCTGTTTCGTTCTGATGAAAATATGAACTTCTATCGCTACTTACCGCAGAAAGCGACTTCCAGTAATCCTGATGCATTACCCGTTGGATGGGTCAAAGATAATTACAAGGGGAAAGAATACATCGGTCTGACTTGTGCAGCCTGTCATACTGGGCAGATCAATTATAATGGTATTGGTATTCGTATTGATGGCGGCCCGGCAAGTGCAGATATGGAAGAAATCATGAAAAGCTTTGCCAGCGCCCTGAAATACACCTTAGAAAATGAAGAAGTCAGGAATCAATTTGTTAAGAATGTATTGGCAAGGGGCAATTATAAATCGGAAGCTGAAGTTCTTGCCGATATGGAGAAATTTGAGCTGCGCCTGACCAATTACAACATCATCAACCGTAGCCCGACCCCCTATGGTTATGCACGGCTGGATGCATTTGGACGGATTTATAATCGAGTCCTTGAGCATTTGATCAATGAGAGAGAATTAAGAGAGCTATTACGTGATCGTAAGATCATGCGTGATGATGAGTTAACGGAGGAAGAGCTTAATAAAATCCTAAAAGATCTTGATAAAGTACTCACTAGTGAGCAACGTGATCATGTGTTTGAACGTCTTTCTACAACACTGAGCAAATGGCAACTCGGAAGGTTGCGTAAAGAATTATTTAATCCCGCGGATGCGCCTGTCAGCTATCCTTTTTTATGGGATATTCCCCAACATGATTATGTGCAATGGAACGGACTGGCCGCCAATGCAGGGTTAGGGGCGGTAGGACGCAATACGGGCGAAGTCATTGGCGTGTTCGCTACGCTTGATTGGCAGGAAGGAAAAAGAACTACCTTATCTAACCTCATTGGTGGCACCAATATCGATTTTTCTTCCTCTGTGAATGTGCATAACCTGCGTAAAATTGAATCACATTTGCAAAAACTGCAATCGCCTTTATGGCCTGAAGATATCTTAGGTCCGATCGATAAAGAGCGGGCTTTTCGAGGTGAATCCATATTCAATAAATATTGTGTGAGCTGTCATGCCGGGATTGAACGTACTGATCCAGAGCGACGGATTGTTGCGCACATGTCAAAGGTCAGTGCGGTGGGGACTGATTCGCGCATGGCTGAAAACAGCATTCATGCTCAGGGATTTTCCGGCATTCTGCGAAATCAGTATGTTGGTCTGGGTGTAGGTGATATTTTGCTGGACCGAAAAGCACCTGTTTCTGCCTTGCTTACAAAGGCGACTTTAAATGTGGTGGCTACCCCCGATTCGGTCAAATGGTTCTTTCAACGTTGGGCTGACTGGCTTGTAGATCTAGCCAAGGCATTTTTTGCGTAAAATTGAATCACATTTGCAAAAACTGCAATCGCCTTTATGGCCTGAAGATATCTTAGGTCCGATCGATAAAGAGCGGGCTTTTCGAGGTGAATCCATATTCAATAAATATTGTGTGAGCTGTCATGCCGGGATTGAACGTACTGATCCAGAGCGACGGATTGTTGCGCACATGTCAAAGGTCAGTGCGGTGGGGACTGATTCGCGCATGGCTGAAAACAGCATTCATGCTCAGGGATTTTCCGGCATTCTGCGAAATCAGTATGTTGGTCTGGGTGTAGGTGATATTTTGCTGGACCGAAAAGCACCTGTTTCTGCCTTGCTTACAAAGGCGACTTTAAATGTGGTGGCTACCCCCGATTCGGTCAAATGGTTCTTTCAACGTTGGGCTGACTGGCTTGTAGATCTAGCCAAGGCATTTTTTCATAATGAAATTAAGCCTTCCATCAAGCAGGGAAATTATGATCCGGATACTACAGCCAATCCAGTTGCTTCATTGAATGCTTACAAAGCACGATCATTAAATGGTATCTGGGCAACTGCACCTTATTTGCACAATGGCTCCGTACCTACACTTTATGATTTACTCCTGCCCAAGAAGCGAGAAGGCGATCCGGAAGATGGGGAATATCGTCCTGACCAGTTTGAAGTTGGATCACGCGAATTCGATCCTGTTAAAGTCGGCCTTAAAAGTAGCGGCTATCAAGGCTTCACCTTTGACACGAGCTTAAGAGCGAATAGTAATGCTGGGCACGAATATGCATCCGGTAAGACTGCGCAGCTAAATGGCAAAGTTTTAAGGCCGCTTACCAAAGAGCAGCGGTTGGATCTGCTGGAATACCTCAAGACGCTGTGATCTGAAAATTCTTTAACAATGATTCTTAAAAGGGGGAGTAATGCAATGAATACGGGTACAAGTTATCTTGAACAGTATGATGCAGCAGCCGATGCCGATAAATTTCCGCTTGTGCGCCGCTGGATTGATACGGAGCCTTTGCCATTTTTCAGAGAATTGCGTGAAAAACGTCCTATTTTGGTAACGCCAAAATGTACACTGGTCACCCGATTTGATGATGTCCGGGAAATCCTGACGATGTACAAGGTGTTTACGGTCCAGCCTTATGTGCCGAAAATGGCTAATTACCTGATGATGCATGATGATGACGCGCTGCATACTCGCGAGAAATCACTCATGCAATTCATGCTGAATCGTGATGATCTACCCAAGGTGCGCGTCATGGTGGCAGATATTGCCAGGGGGATTCTGAGTCGGACTAATGGCCAAATTGAGATTGTCAACGATTTTTGCCGTATGGTTCCGGCTACGGTGGTGCAGAAATATTTTGGATTAACGGGCGCCAAAAGTGCGGATTTGATTGAATGGTCGTACTGGAACCAGTATGACACTTTTCACAACCATCCGTTTGACCTGGTGCCTGCAGAGTTATCGCAGCAGGTTATAGATCGTCACAATGAAACTTCCAAAAAACTGGAAGGCTACATCACGAAGCTCATTGCGAAACGCTTTTTGGCCGTAAAAGCCGAAAAACTGACGTTCTCAACAATCATCAAGCTGCGGGACGATATTGTTACCAGAATGCTACGCACCAGTTTCGCAAAAGAACTGGATTTCGACATTAAACGCTTGGGTGTTAATGCTGGTGGCCTCCTGATCGGCGCCATTGAAACGACTTCGCAGGCAGTCGCTCAAGTACTGCAATATTTGTTTCAGCATCCTGAGTGGCTGGACACAGCGAAAACTGCTGCGCAGAAGGATGACCCGGCTGAATTCGATGGTATTGTTTGGGAGGCTTTGCGCTTTGTTCCGATCACGCCTTATTTATTCCGTACTACTGCAAGCGATTATACGGCGGCCAAAGGCACGAACTATGAGACAGTTTTGCGTGCCGGTACCTATGTTTTGCCTGTGACACTGTCCGCTATGTTCGATGAGCGGGCATTTGAATCACCGGAAAAATTCATTCCGCAGCGTAACTGGTATAACTATTTTCATTTTGGATTTGGCAGCCATCAATGTCTCGGGCGCTATGTAGGGATGGTGATGATTCCAGAAATGGTGCGCCAGGTACTGCAAAAGAAAGATATTGAACCTAAAGGCCATATGGACTATAAGTCTGGCCCTTTCCCAGAGTCGTATCTTCTTTCATGGTCTGAGTAATGAGATCTTTCGCTCATAGCGATTGAATACAAGCTTACGTGGCAAGATCATGCTGATGCTGAGAAATACAAGTCAACTCTAAAGAGACACGGCAGTGTTCTATAACCTGAATTTGCTTGTGATTTAGTTATAGAACACTGATTGACACTTTAGTAATTGGATTTTTCTTCAGTTGATCTGGCTTTGCCCCCGCCTTCTTGATCACCGACCGGTATTTGGTGGAAAGGCTGAATAGTCTTGCCATACGACTCAGGGTTAGGCGTTTCGGGGGCCGTTGGTCTGCCACCGCAAGCAACTAAAGCCAAAACTGCTGAAATACAAAAAGTATGAATTCTCATAGGAAACCTTTTTACGGTATTGGTTGATAACGAATCATTTTGTTACAACAATTCGTAGGTTACCGGTTACTGGTATGCAAGGCATTGATCTTGATCAAACTAAAGTAATGTTAATTTAACCAGAGCATTGTCAATGGCGCAGATCAGACTTCATTTTTATCAGTCCTTAAATGATTTTCTCGCACCCACATTGAACAATACTGAAATTATTCATACCCTTGATCGAAAAGCTTCGGTAAAGGACATGATCGAATCTTTCAATGTGCCGCACACCGAAGTAGAACTGATTCTAGCCAATGGGGTTGCAGTCGATTTTAATTATATTGTTCAAGATCGTGATTATATTCAGGTTTATCCTGTACTTGAAAATAATCCGGGCGCATCATCAGTGCTACTTCGTCCAGAACCATTACGTCCACCCTTATTTATAGTGGATACTAATCTTGGGAGGTTAACGCGCTATTTAAGACTATTGGGATTCGATTGTCTGTACCGCAATGATTACGATGATGACGCGATAGCACAGATAGCCAGCGAACAATTGCGCACGGTGCTGACTCGCGATCGATCATTGTTACAGCGCAAAATCATCACCTATGGATATTTTGTCCGGTCGGACATGCCTAAAATTCAAACCAAAGAAGTTTTGAAAAGATTCGATTTATATTCCTTTTTAAAACCGCTCACCCGTTGCACTCACTGCAATGGAAAATTAATGGAAACTGACAAACAAGAAATAGCCCATCGATTGAAACCATTGACAAGGCAGCATTACGACAGATTTTTGACTTGCTCAGAATGTAATCAGATTTACTGGCAGGGAAGTCATTCTCTGCGTGTAAGACATTTAATCGATGAATTTTCTATCAAAAAATGGTGATCTTATTTCATTACTAATAATCAAAGCCAGGCAGAGGTTTATGCCGCTAATCAGTTTTCCGGTTAGCTCATCAGTGCTGCTGAGTTTCTCCAGATCCTTCGCAATCGTAAACATTTCCGACAAATATGATTTCCTTGTCGACACCGGGGATTTCATATTTGCCTGAGTTGTTGGCGTAGATGATATGCACCGTATTGCCGCCCAGTTTCTGGGCTTCGCTTCTTAGATTGTTTCTGGCATTCATCAGCCGGTCAATATAAGAATAATTTTTTTCCTCGGTCTGGCTGTCTTTTGAAGAGCCTTTTACTTTGCCGAGTAAGTTGCATCCATCAGGGCCTTGCTCGCCGACCTGAATAGTGACTGTTTTTATTTCCCTCGGTTGTGCTGAAATTTCAGAACAGCCCACGATGATAAATACACTTGTAATTATTTTAACTAATTGGCGTGATTTTGCTATGACACTCATGAGTAACTCCTGATTTCTGAATATTTTCTTAATCCATGTAGCATAGATAAGCGCCTTATCGGAAGTCAATAACCTCGACTCCTGGCTGAAGCTGCATGCGATATTTAATTACTCAGCGAAAAAGTCAGCGAAATAAAACCAATACCCTTCTATTATTTACGCATTGGATGATTCAACGAACAGGGAAATGGCTAGTT
>CBFGXU010000035.1:0-18656 GCA_965652935.1 uncultured Nitrosomonas sp. | reverse complement strand
CCTTACAGATGACCACTTTTACGCTGGAGCAAATGGCTAGAGGAGGTATTTATGACTATCAAACCGCACATTACATTCTGAATCATCGCAATGGCGGCTGGCCGCTGACAATGTTTCTAACGCCCGAACAAAAGCCTTATTTTGGCGGCACTTATTTTCCACTTGAATCGCGCTATGGTTTGCCAGGTTTTCTGGAATTACTGCCGCGCCTTGCTGAAGCTTACTACACGCATAGTAAGGATATTGAAAGACAGGGCAGGGTATTGCTCGAATTGATGAATGAAACATTGCCGAGCAGAAAATCATCAACGGTGGAATTCTCTGAGCAGTTATTAACCCTAGCGATCAAGCAGCTGGAAGAATTGTTTGATCCAGTTTATGGTGGTTTTGGAGAGGCTCCCAAATTTTTGCATCCTGCTGAACTTTCGTTTTGTTTGCAGCAGTATTTTAGAACGCAACATATCAAAGCCTTACAGATGACCACTTTTACGCTGGAGCAAATGGCTAGAGGAGGTATTTATGATCAACTGGGCGGCGGGTTTTACCGGTATAGTACCGATACTTACTGGCGCATTCCGCACTTTGAAAAAATGCTGTACGACAATGGACCTTTGCTTCAGCTTTATACCACTGCCTGGTTAGCTACGAAGAATCCACTCTTCCGCCAGATTGTCGAAGATACGGCGCAGTGGGTGATGCGGGAAATGCAATCGGAGAAAAGTACCGAAGGCGGCTATTATGCAACGCTGGATGCTGATTCTGAGCATGAGGAAGGCAAATTCTATATCTGGGATCGCGATCAGGTTGCGCGGATTTTGTCTGCAGAAGAATTCCAAGTAGTTGCACCTTATTATGGCCTATCGCAGGCACCTAATTTTGAGCAAAGGCTATGGCATCTGGAAATTACAACTCCGTTGGAAGAAATTGCACAGCGCATTGGCATCAGTCTGGATCAGGCACAGCAGAGATTATCATCTGCGCGCAGTAAGTTGCTGGCAGTTCGTGCGCAACGTGTTCGTCCTGGGCGTGATGAGAAAATGCTAGTAAGCTGGAATGGTCTGATGATCAAAGGAATGGCTATTTCCGGACGAATATTTGATCAGCAGGCTTGGATAAAATCAGCGCAGCGCGCGGTCGATTTTATTCGAAGTAAATTATGGAAAAACAGTCGCTTGCTTGCGACATATAAAGACGGTCAAGCGCATCTCAATGCCTATCTGGATGATTATGTATTTCTGCTGGATGGTTTGCTGGAGTTGATGCAAACCGAGTTTCGACTCACTGATCTGGAATTTGCTACTGCTTTGGCGGAAGTATTGCAGGATCAATTCGAAGACAAAGAAACCGGCGGTTTCTTTTTTACGAGTCATGATCATGAACAGTTGATTCATCGTCCGAAGCCGGTGTATGACAACGCCATGGCATCAGGAAATGGTATGGCGGCAGTGGTATTGCAGCGATTGGGTCATATGTTAAGTGAGCCTCGATACATTCAATCTGCAGAAAAAACGATCAGCCTATTTTATCCGGCAATGTCGAGTCAGCTTAGCGGATATTGCAGCTTATTGATGGCGTTGGACGAGATGCTGCAGCCACCGATGATGATCATTTTACGCGGCGAGCCGCCCGGTCTGATGGAATGGCGGCGTACTGTGCAGCATCGGTATCCATCCCTGCTGGTTTTAGCGATTCCGATGGAACTAATTAATTTACCATTTGGTCTCAGGAAAGCAGTATTATCTGAGGTGGCAGTTGGTTCTGTAAGTGCTTGGGTATGTACGGCGACAGGTTGTATGCCGGCAATAACAAATTTGCAGGATTTACTGCATGTCTGTGAAGTTCAGGGTAAAATGACAGCCCTTTTATAATTTTAATAAGGAAAAAAATATGAAAAAAGTATTAATAGGAGCAGTTGCTGCATCAGCCTTATTATTAGCCGGTGTTGCACAAGCAAGCGCAGATCTTGCAAAAAACAGTGGCTGTATGAATTGCCATAACGTTGATACTAAGCTCGTAGGTCCAAGCTTGAAAGATATTGCTGCCAAATATGCGGACAAACCTGATGCTGCTACATACTTAGCAGGAAAAATCAAAGGTGGAAGCAACGGTGTCTGGGGCCCAATTCCAATGCCGCCTAATGCTAACGTTAGCGATGAAAACGCTAAAGCGTTAGCTGAATTTATTCTGACGTTGAAATAAATCGTTCTGGTTACTAAAAAGCCGGCGTGTCATAACGTCGGCTTTTTATTTGCATGAACATTCATAATAATTCTTGTGCATTCATCATGAAGTAATGAAAATTCGAATCAAATGGAAAGGAAATGTCAGTTTTTTAGCTGAATCAGGCAGTGGCCATTCGGTACTGATGGATGGAGCTCCAGAAGCGGGCGGGCAAAATCTCGGACCGCGTCCGATGGAAATGCTGTTGATGGGACTGGGTGGGTGCACCACGTTTGATGTGGTGCTGATTCTGAAAAAAAGCCGCCAGGATATCAGCGATTGTGTGGTAGAGATCGAGGCAGAACGTGCGACCACTGATCCCAAAGTGTTTACGCATATTCACCTGCATTTCATCGTTACTGGGAACAATTTGAACCCACAACAGGTGGAGCGCGCCATTCATCTGTCTTCAGAAAAGTATTGCTCGGCATCCATCATGTTAAAAAATACTGTAAAAATAACGCATGACTTTGAAATCACCCCTATAGCATAAAATGCTGATTATTGAGAAATCGGCATCATTTGTTAGAGCAAACCGGATTCATTCGCTTGCTGATCTGCATGATAACTGGAGCGCACCATCGGTCCGCAGGCTGCGTGACTAAACCCCATTGCGAGTGCTGTTTGTTCAAATATTTTAAAACCATCAGGGTTAACATAGCGCATCACCGGTAAATGACCAATACTGGGTTGTAAATACTGTCCAATCGTCAGCATTTCTACGTTGTGCTCGCGTAAATCGCGCAATACCTTCATAATTTCTTCATCCGTTTCGCCTAAACCCAACATCAGACCTGATTTGGTCGGAATGTGAGGAAAATCAGCCTTAAAGTCTTTTAGCAATTTCAGTGAATGGGCGTAATCAGCACCCGGCCGGCATTGTTTGTATAATCTCGGCACTGTTTCTAGATTATGGTTTAAAACATCCGGCGGACAAGCAGCGAGCTTTTCCAGCGCAACTTCCAGTCGACCTCTGAAGTCTGGTACCAGAATTTCTATTTTTGTTTGTGGTGAATATGCGCGTATTTCACGGATGCAATCAGCAAAGTGCTGTGCGCCACCGTCACGCAGATCATCGCGATCCACGCTGGTAATCACGACATATTTTAATCTCATGGCAGCAATGGACTGAGCGAGATGTAATGGCTCATCGGCATCCGGCGGCTTGGGTCTGCCGTGTGCAACATCGCAGAAGGGACAACGACGGGTACACAAATCACCTAGAATCATAAAAGTGGCTGTGCCTTTACCAAAACATTCCCCAATGTTGGGGCAGGAAGCCTCTTCACAGACAGTATGGAGCTTATGTTCACGTAACAGCCGCTTGACTTCATAAAAGTTTTCACTGTTGGATGAACGAACACGTATCCATGAGGGTTTGCGTAGTAACCCATTGCGCGATTGCGGGGTGACTTTAATCGGGTTACGTGCCGTTTTGTCAGCCCCTTTTTGGCGAATATCAGTGGTCATGATGTGAATTAGGTGATCCTTAGAAAAGTTTTTCTTGTAATTGATTGACCAATCGGGTGCTCAAAATTTCTAACCCATCGGTAATGCCCAGGTCTTTGGTTTGTGTCACCTGCAAGCCTTGATAACCGCAGGGATTGATGTAGGAGAAAGGCGTTAAATCCATATCCACATTAAGCGCAATGCCGTGATAGCAGAAATTCTTTTTGATTTTGAGTCCCAGTGCAGCGATTTTGGCATTATCAACATAAACTCCTGGTGCTTCCACACGTCCCACGGCTTTAACGCGATAGTCTTGTAACAAATCGATTACGGCATTTTCCATGCGTCTGACTAATTCTCGCACACCAAGCTTTAACCGCCCTATATCCAGCAGCAGGTAAGCAATAATCTGCCCCGGTCCATGATAAGTGATTTGACCACCCCGATCGGTTTTAATCATAGTAATTCCATTGTCGTGCAGTAAGTGCTCAGACTTTCCCGCAATGCCCAGCGTAAAAACCGGGGGATGTTGTAACAACCAAATTTCATCGTGCGTTTCAGAGGTTCGGGTAGTGGTAAAGTCCTTCATAGCTTGCCATGTTGCATAATAATCGGATAGCCCCATGCTCCGGACCTTGATCCGGTGGTGCCTAAACATCGGAGGGCCGTGATTTTGCAAAGTCATTCACAATACCACAGCAATCAAGGGATGAGCCGATAATGCTTGATACAGGGCATCCAGTTGTGATTTGGAAGTTGCGCGAATGGTACAGGTAATACTCAAATAAGTACCTTTTTTGCTGGCTCTGATTGTCATGCTTGCGTCGTCAAAATCAGGTGCATGATATTTGACAATAGCCAGCACGATTTGTGCAAAATCCTGTTGTGCTTTGCCCATAATTTTGACCGGGAAATCACAAGGGTAGTTAATTAAAGAAGGTTGCTCTGTCATGTACGAAACTAGCTTCCTGAATTCAAATTTCCGGAATAAGATTTTATGAGCTTGCAGCGTCAGGGAAATGGCCACGCATATGAGTGGCTTTATACTGCTGATAGAGCATATACAAACGAGTGAACATTTCTCCAGGTTTTCTGTTTCCCACGGGTTTACTGTCCAGCGATGTGATCGGCATTATTTCCTTGGTAGATGATGTCAGTAAAATTTCATCTGCCGTACGGACTTCTGTCTCCGAAATTTCCCTCACTTCATGGTGAATTTGATTTGCTGCCGCCAGTTCAAGCACGACATCATAAGTGATTCCAGGTAGCATCAGATGACTCTTAGGGGGTGCTAACAGTACCTTGTTTTTAACCACAAATATATTACTAGCAGCGCCTTCTGTCAGAAACCCATCCCGGATCAAGATGGTTTCAAGTGCGTGTTCATCTACTGCCAATTGGCGCAACAGGACGTTGGGCAGCAATGATATGGCTTTAATGTCACAGCGTATCCAGCGGTTATCGACAGCGGTAATCGCGGATGCCCCTCCGACCAGTAATTCTGCAGGCGGCGGTAGCAATGGATTACTCATAATAAAAACAGTCGGTGGAACATTCACAGGAAAAGCATGATCCCGTTTAGCTACACCACGGGTGATGTGGAGATATAAATATTGATCTTCCCCTTCATTTTTAGCAATGACTTGTTCCAGCAAATTTTCCCAATCTTTATTACTCAGTGGATTCTGCAGCCGAATCCCATCCAGACTGTGTTGTAACCGCTTAAGGTGCTTGGCGAGGCGAAAAGGTTTGCGCGAATAAGCGGGAATTACTTCATACACGCCATCACCAAAAATGAAACCTCGGTCCAGAACAGGAATGTATGCTTCCTCAATAGGCATAAATTTACCGTTCAAATATATCATGCGAGTCTTTATGATGTGTTGAGATAGGGATTAATTCAAAAGCAATTTTACGCTGTCCCATGCACGACCGAAGATATTGGCCATTTCAACTTTTTCCAAAGCAACTAATGGGTAGGTTTCGATGATTTTGTCATCAAGCGTAAATTTTACTGTTCCTACTTCTTGACCCAGCTGAACGGGGGCAATCAGCGGTTGCTTGTACTCCATGGTGGCTTTCAGTCTGTCTGATTGGCCTTTGGGCAGTGTAAAATAAACATCGCGATCAAAACCAGCTTTCAATTCATTTTGAGTGCCCTTCCATAAATGAATCGTGGTCAGCGAGTCATTCTTCTTATACAAATGCAGGGTGTCATAAGACTGGAAGCCGTAATTGAGTAATCGTTGACTTTCAACGCTACGTGCATTGGCTGATTTGGCGCCGATGATTACCGATATGAGCCGTCTTTTATCACGTATCGCCGATGTAATCAGACAATAGCCAGCATTTTTTGTCCAACCTGTTTTCATGCCATCTACATGTGGATCAATCCATAACAGCCGATTTCTGTTCGGTTGGGTAATATTGTTGTAGGTATATTCTTTTTGTGAATACAATGGATAGAATTCAGGAAAATTTCGAATGATTGAAGCTGCCAGCAAACTAAGATCATGCGCTGTTGTATAGTGATTGGGATCGGGTAATCCGGTTGAGTTGGTAAAGTGCGTATTTTTCATTCCTAAACGCCCAGCTTCTTTATTCATCATATCGACAAAGCTAGCTTCTGAACCGGCAACTGCTTCTGCCAGGGCAATGCAGGCATCATTGCCAGACTGCACGATCATGCCTCGGATCAATTCATCGATAGTTACCTGTTTGTTAGGTTCGATAAACATACGTGAACCAATCATTCGCCAAGCGCTTTCAGACACTGGCACTACCTGATTGAGTGCCAGGCGATTTTGCTTTAAAGCTGAAAATACCACATAGGCAGTCATCAGTTTGGTAAGGGAAGCTGGTTCGATACGCTCATGCGCATTTTGACTAGCTAATGATTGTCCCGTTTGGAAATCCGAAAGCATATAAGCTTTAGCCGCTATGTTTATGCCTTGCTGCTGGGCAAATACCGAAGAGGCGACTAGGCACAACAGCAATGATAGAAATAAGTGCTTCATAGGAATTGGTAAAAAATGAATATTATATCCTGCCCTAAGAGAATCTAAAACCTACGTTTTAATATGGGCATTAAATTCGGTTGTATATATGTTAATCAGGCATTGCCAGGTAATCGATCAATCACGCTTATATGAAACCCTAGCTTACCCTGACTGCGTTCCCTAAAATAATGCTTCAGGGGATCATGGATGACCCGGAATGCCATGTCCTCCCAAGGAATTTCCTGTTCAGACATGAGCTTGACTTCCAGGCTTTCAATTCCGGGTTTGAAATCAAGATCAAGCAGCCGTGCGCGGAATAATAGATAAACCTGGCTGATATGAGGAAGGCTGTAAATGGCGTATAAATTACCAATTTCTACCCTGGCATTGGCTTCTTCCAAAGTTTCGCGAGCTGCTGCCTGTGCCAGCGTTTCATTATTTTCCATAAAGCCGGCGGGTAGCGTCCACCAGCCTCGACGGGGTTCTATGGCGCGGCGGCACAATAAGATTTTATCTTCCCATTCAGGTATACAACCCACAACTATCTTCGGGTTTTGATAATGGATGACATGACAGGTGGTGCATACATATCGTGGCAGAGAGTCGCCTTCAGGGATAAGCAATTCGACAGTGGCGCTACAGTTGCTGCAGTATTTCATACAGAATCCTCCAATTTTTGGATGAATTTCAGCGTTGAGTAACGGTAAAGCTCCTTGCGGCCAATTGAATGCCGGATTCATCAAGTAATTCAACCCGCCAGATTCCCAGCCGTTGAAGATCCAATTGCTTGCTCGCAAAAGTTCGCCAATGATCATTATGAATTTCCAGCGGCAATTGTGAATCAAGTGTATTGTTGCGATACCACACGACGCTGACTTTTTTGCCCTGCAGATTCTTTAAATGCAAATAAAAGTAAATCGGCTTGGATTCACCCTGGCGCAATTGGATAGCATCGATAACGTCGACCGGCTCATGCGCTTCTATAGCTCGACTTAATTGGGCTCTGAGTACCTGAGGGTGCTGCGATATTTCTGGAGGTTTCGATTGAGGGGTGATGGTAGGTTTTTTGCGTGGGACTGCAATCCGTTTATGAACATTTGGAACAGGCTTTGGTTTTGCTATCGATGTTTTGACGCCTTCGGCGCGGTTCACTGTTTGGGTAGCATTCTTGGATGGCACCAGGCTTGGGAAACTATGTTCAGGTTGCGCTTCAATGGATTCAGCGGCGATGGGCTTATGTTTTGTTTCAGGTTCTGGTGCGGCTTTTTCTGCAGCTATTTTATTTTCCTGCATGGAAATAGTCTGATCAATGAACGGAGCGATGTTGTTTAATGGAACTTCATTTGATTGAACTTCACGCTGATCGGTACTCAAAAGAACATAGCCGACCAGGGCAAGAATAAGTATCAGAAGCAGAACGGCGATGGAAATCTTTCTCCAGTCCAGCGATTGCTCATAGATGATCTCTGGCTCAGGCAAATTGGGGTAAATCTGTTCTATGGCTTGATGGGGCTGCTGAATTTGAATGCGGATTTTCAACTTATTATTACTCATACGAAAGTATCTCAAGACATAGATATGTCTGAAAATATGTGGCTGATTTATATTCAGTATAAAAATTTTTTATACACGCTTTGCTAACCTTCATCACAAATTTTGTGTGCGCAGTTAAATCAAGTAAGCTATTTACCTTATCTGGCAGCACCAGCTCTGGTATAAATCCGAACATTTCATCATATCGGTAACGATTGTATGATCACAGCACATAAGCTATAAAGGATGAATGAAAACATTGAGAAAATAAAATTGCATGTACAGGATTTGCGTGCTGCAATTGAATTGCATAATTATCGCTATTATGCACTGGATAATCCAATTATTCCTGATGCCGAGTACGATAAATTGTTTCGCGAATTGCAGCAAATTGAGCAGGATTATCCTGAACTGATCACGGCAGATTCACCCACGCAACGCATTGGTGCCGCACCGCTTAAGGCATTTTCCCAGGTAACGCATCGTATGCCCATGTTATCGCTGGGCAATGCATTCGATGATGCAGAAGTGGAAGCATTTGATCGGCGTGTTTGTGAGGGATTATCCGTTGATAGTGTGGAATATGTGGTCGAGCCAAAATTTGATGGACTTGCAGTCAGTCTGAGTTATGAAAAGGGTATGCTTACAACGGGTGCGACACGGGGCGATGGGAATACCGGTGAGGATATTACACTGAACTTGAAAACCATTAAATCCATTCCCCTGTCATTGCCGGTAAAAAATTCTCCGTCCCTGCTGGAAGTGAGAGGAGAAGTGCTGATGTTGAAAGCTGATTTTCTGGCTCTGAATCAACGCCAACTGGCCAAAGGCGAAAAAGAATTTGCCAATCCACGTAATGCTGCGGCAGGTTCATTACGTCAACTCGACCCGGCTATTACCGCAACCCGGCGCCTTACTTTTTTTGCTTACGGCGTGGGGCAATATGAGGATGCGCATATGCCTCAGGACACGCATAACAATGTGCTGAAGTATCTCGCCACGCTACATTTTCCGATCGCAAAAGAATGTCGAGTCGTCAGGGGATTCCAGGCATTGCTGGAATATTATCAGGCAATTGGCGTACAACGTGATCAGCTGCCGTATGCGATAGACGGTGTGGTTTATAAAGTCAATTCTCTACTGCAACAGAAGAAACTGGGTTTTGTGTCGCGTGCGCCGCGTTATGCAATCGCACACAAGTTTCCGGCACAGGAAGCAGTCACCCAGTTGCTGGATATTGATGTACAGGTCGGCAGAACGGGTGCATTAACCCCGGTCGCGCGCTTAAAGCCGGTATTCGTCGGCGGTGCGACTGTAACTAATGCGACATTGCATAACGCTGATGAAATCGAGCGCAAGGATGTGCGTATTGGCGATACTATTATCGTGCGACGTGCTGGCGATGTGATTCCGGAAGTGGTATCGGTGATTATAGAGAAACGTCCGGCTGATGCGCAGTTATTTATCATGCCCTCACACTGCCCGGTGTGTGGCGCCAAGGTTGCGCGACTTCCGAATGAGGCGGTATTCCGCTGCACCGGTGGATTATTTTGTCCGGCTCAACGAAAACAGGCGATTTTGCATTTTGCATCACGGCGAGCAATGGATATTGATGGTCTGGGTGATAAACTGGTGGACCAGCTGGTGGATCACGACATTGTACGCACGCCAGCAGATCTGTATAAGCTGGGGTTGGCGGCATTGGTTAATCTGGAACGGATAGCGGATAAATCTGCCAATAATCTTCTGCAGGCGATCGAGAAAAGTAAACAAACGACGCTGGCAAGATTTATTTATGCGCTGGGTATTCGCAACGTCGGCGAGACGACGGCAAAAGATCTGGCTGCCTATCTGGGTAGTCTGGACCGGTTGATCGAGGCAGACTCTGAGTATTTGCAGGAAATCCCTGACATCGGCCCCGTGGTTGCGCAAAGCATTGTAGATTTTTTTGCTGAAAAGCATAACTGCGAAGTCATTGAACAACTTCGTGCATGCGGCGTGCGCTGGAATGAGCATGAGGGAAAATCAGTATTGACTAACGCGTCAGCATCTTTGATTGGAAAAACATTTGTGCTGACTGGAACACTGCCGACAATGAGCCGAGAAGAAGCTAAAGAAAAAATTGAGTCACTCGGTGGTAAAGTTAGCGGGAGTGTTTCCAAAAAAACCGATTATGTCATTGTAGGCGCAGATCCCGGCAGTAAATATGATAAAGCGCTGAGTTTAGGCATTCCCGTACTCGATGAAGCGGGATTATTGGAATTAATAAAAGATTGAAATTTTTATGCTGACCTATCAACAAGCACAACAGATTCTGGACTCTGCTAAATTAATTCATTCAGAGCAAGTCGTATCGCAAACAGTGCAGCGGCTGGCGGCTGAGATCACGCAGGTTTTATCGCATCAGTACCCGCTGGTATTCTGTGTGATGGGCGGCGCAGTGGTGTTTACCGGACAATTGCTGCCGAAACTTCGATTCCCGCTGGATTTTGATTATCTGCATTTGTCACGCTATGACAAAAAAAAACATGGCGGGGCCATTCGCTGGCAAGTCGAACCCCATGAGACCGTGAGAGATCGGGTTGTTCTGGTACTGGATGATATTTTGGATGAAGGGATTACGCTAGCTGCAATCCGCGACAAAATATTGATGAACGGCGCCAAAGCATTTTATAGTGCGGTGCTTGCGGAAAAAGAAATAGGCAAACCCAAGCCATACAAAGCTGATTTTGTTGGATTGACGGTACCTGACCGCTATGTTTTTGGTTATGGGATGGATATTGAAGGCGTTTGGCGGAATTTACCCGCTATCTACGCAGTCAAAGATTGAATTAGAAACGGGTGAGCAATGCTTGCAATTATTGGCGGTAGCGGATTAACGCAATTGTCCTGTCTTGAGATATCAAACCGGCAAATTATACGAACACCGTATGGGGAACCTTCAGGTCCATTGACGTTCGGTAAGTTGAAAAACGAAGATATCGTTTTTCTGGCGCGGCATGGCCACGGTCACACGATACCCCCCCATGCTGTCAATTATCGTGCAAATTTATGGGCGTTGCATACCTTGAAGCCGTCTCATGTCATTGCTGTAGCCTCGGTAGGCGGTATCCGGCCTGACCTGATTCCGGGCCGTCTGGTAATTCCGCATCAAATTATCGATTATACCCATGGACGCAAATTCACTTATTTTGATACTACAGACCAGCGCGTGACACATATTGACTTTACCATACCGTATTGCCAGCAAACACGTGCATTGCTACTGCAAGGAGCTAACCAGGCTAATGAGGAAATTATCGATGGAGGGGTTTATGCGGCGACACAAGGACCAAGACTGGAAACAGCCGCTGAAATCAACCGGTTTGAGCGTGATGGTGCGGATATGGTCGGTATGACCGGCATGCCGGAAACAGCGCTGGCGAGGGAATTAGGGTTGAATTACGCCACCCTTGCGGTAGTGGCTAATTATGCTGCCGGACGAGGCACTAACGTGAATGGCATACCGCTGAAGGAGATTTATGCAGTGCTCGAACGGGCGATGGTGAGCGTCAGGAACATATTGGAATATGCGGTGAGTCGCGATGGCTATTAAACCAGTCCTTAAAATGGGTGATCCATTGTTGCTTCAAGTGGCTAAAAAAGTGGATCAATTTCAATTCGACACCCCCGAACTGCATGCCTTAATCCAGGATATGCAAGATACCATGGCATCCTTGAATGGCGCGGGACTGGCCGCGCCGCAGATTGGCGTGAGTTTGCAGGTGGTGATCTTTGGAGTAAACCATAATCCGCGTTATCCACGGGCAGAAGAAGTTCCTTTCACGGTTCTGATCAATCCGCAGTTAACGCCCTTATCCGATGAAGAAGAGGAGGGTTGGGAAGGTTGCTTAAGTGTGCCAGGAATGCGGGGCATGGTGCCACGTTACGCGCAATTGCACTACCAAGGTGTAGACCAGTACGGAGCAATGATTGATCGCAAAGTCAGCGGTTTTCACGCACGCGTGGTGCAGCATGAATGCGATCACTTGCAAGGCATTCTTTATCCGATGCGCATCAGGGATTTTCGCTTGTTCGGGTTTACAGATGTGCTGTTTCCTGGGCAGGTGATTGTGGATGATTAGGTTTATGGATTCTTGTTGGATAGTGAAACGAGGAAATAAATGTGCAAGTGACAGAGAAGGCATACAAAGAACATTACGTATTCGGAGAACTTGACCGATACGAGCATTTCTATAAACAATTGGCCATGTCTGTGTTTTCTTTCGCATCGATGGGCACAAAAGCTATCTGCAATTTTGACACTTACACCTACTCCTCCATACAAGGTACCGTTGAGTCGATTAAGGTTATTCTCCTGGCAGGACGTATCAACGATGCATATGCACTGCTCCGAAAGTATTACGATTCGGTGATTATTAATGTCTACTCCAATCTGTATTTGAAGGATCATTTCAGCTCCGAATGTTTCATTGTCGAGAAAATAAATGATTGGCTGCAAGGGAAGGAGAAGCTCCCAGAATTCCGAATGATGTCTCAATACATACAAGCCTCAGGCATGCTGAAACCAATCAATGATCTTTTGCATGTAAATGATCGATACAAGCAATTACGCAGTAGATGTAATGATCATATGCACTACAACTTCTTTCGCAATCTAATGCTCAATGACAATGAAATCCATATAGAAAAGCGAGGCTGGTGGCTTGAAAAGTTTGCGGAAGATGTGCGAGATGTTTTTATTCTTCATCTGGGATATATTTTCTTCTTGAATGATCATTATATGATGTCCAGAGACTATTTGGATGCATTGGATTGCAACATGCAGCCAGAGGAAAATTCGCAATATTGGGTTGCTCCATTCATTCAAGACATCTTTGACGAAGTCATTGTACCGATACGACCAGAAATTGCTGTTTCTATCAAGGCAAATTCTTCGATGCAACTTATATGAATCATTGAAGCTCAGTCAATGATTCAATTCAAATGAGTATCTTAAAATAAACGAGGTAAGCAATATGCTGGCAGCAAAACAAGAAGCATTAAAAACGATTGATCAATTGCCTGATGACGTAGACATGGATGAAATCATGTATCGGCTTTATGTGCTGGATAAGATCAGGAAGGGGCAAGAAGCTGTGGAGCAGGGGAAAACTCTGACCAATGAGGAACTTAAGCGAGAAATAGATGCGTGGTAGTCTGGACTGAGCCAGCGAAGGCTGATTTGCGTGCTATTCATGATTTTATTGCGCACGATTCTCGTTATTACGCCAAGAAAGTTACTCAGGATATTCGCGAGAAAATGTATGGATTGGACGAGTTTCCAAGAATTGGAAGAATAGTCTCGGAACTGAATAATGAGAATGTGAGGGAATTATCGCTTTATTCCTACCGAATTATCTATGAAATCAAGGATAAGGTTATTTTTATATTGGCTGTGGTGCATCAAAGAAGGGATCTGAAAGGTGAAGATGTTTCAAGAGAATAATAATCCAATGAGTATTTCATTGAGTAACAAATATCAGGTTTTGTATTGGCAATTACTCAGAAAGTCCCGAAACCAATTGCGCCAAATCTGGTTTAACCACCACGAGTATCACAACAGCGAACAGAATCAACACCGGAAACTCGTTAAACCAGCGATAAAACACATGGCCATGCTGGTTACTGTCATTTTTAAAAGCGGTGACAAATTTTCCGCAGTAATAGTGGTAGACGATTAATACCATAACCAGCGCCAGTTTTGCATGTAGCCAGCTACCGGAAAAACCATACCCCAGCCACAGCCATACACCGAAAACAACCGTCAGCACCGCGCCGGGTGTCATGATGCCATAATAGAGCTTGCGCTCCATAATCTTGAAGCGTTCCTTGCCGGGTTGATCCTCGCACATGGCGTGATAGACAAATAAACGCGGCAGGTAGAATAAGCCGGCGAACCAGGTAACCATGAAAATGATGTGTAGTGATTTTATCCAGAGCATGGCGGTATGAATTGTTGGCGTTAAAATTGTTATGATACTGGGCTCGTGATTTTAGCACTATCCATGAAATCAGGTGGATTACGCCCAGCATTTGAATAAAATCGGATAATGAAATATGAATCAACACTATCAGAATTTGGTTAAAAAACTGGAAGAAATTGCCCATTTGAATGGTGCGATGAGCACGCTGGGCTGGGATCAGGAGGTGATGATGCCCCCTGGTGCGAGTGAAGCGCGCGCCAAGCAGATTGGAGCGCTGGCTGGTGTCATTCATGAACGCATGACCGATCCCGGGCTCGGGGATTGTCTGAATGAACTCAAAAATGAGAATCTCGATTCCTGGAGTGAGGTAGAGCGCTGCAACATTCGCGAAGCGCAGCGCAGTTATGAACTGGAAACCAAAGTTCCCACACAGCTGGTGCAGGAGTTGGCTGAATTAAGCTCGCGCGGGCATGGCATTTGGGTAGCGGCACGCCAGGACAACAAATTTTCAGATTTTGCACTGGTTATCAAACGTTTCCTGGAATTAAAGAAAGAATGGGCACAATGTGTATGGCCTAACCTTAAACCTTACGATGCGAATATTGATCTGTTTGAGCGTGGTACTACGATGGAAATGATCACGCCGATATTCGAACGCCTGAAGGCGGAACTGATACCCCTGATTCATACTATCCAGAGCCATTCTTATCAGCCGGATACTTCATTTTTAAAGGGTAAGTTTGCGCTGGATAAACAAGAAGCTCTGGCGCGTAAAATCAGTCTGGATATGGGTTTTAATTTGGCGCAGGGGCGTATGGATGTGTCAGTGCATCCATTTTGCGGCGGCAGCCATCCAACCGATGTGCGCATTACTACACGCTACAACGAGGGTAATTTCATCGAATCGCTGTATGCAGTGATTCATGAAACGGGTCATGCGCTCTACGAACAGGGACGGCCCCTTGCGATGGGAGATTTGCCGGCTTCGGAATCATTAACGATGGGCATTCATGAATCCCAGTCTTTGTTCTGGGAGCGCATGATTGGGCAAAGCAGGCCTTTTTGCACGCATTACTTTGCGATGATTCGTGCGACTTTTCCTGGCAATCTGCAATCCGTTAATATAGATTCATTTTTCCGCGCGATTAATACTTGCAAACCCGATTTTATCCGGGTGGAAGCTGATGAAGTGACTTATCCGCTGCATATTATTCTACGCTATGAAATCGAGAAAGGTCTGTTTGATGGGTCTATGCGGGTAGATGATTTGCCACACATCTGGAATGAACTGATGTTGAAGTATTTAGGTATTCAACCGCCCACTGACGCGGTGGGCGTTTTGCAGGACTCGCATTGGAGCGGAGGTGCATTCGGATATTTTCCTTCCTACACACTGGGGGCGATCTATGCATGTCAATTTTATAAAACGCTGCTGAGTGAGCAACCCGATACCGAAAGGAATGTTGCAGAAGGGAATTTTGTGCCCATTAAAAATTGGCTCAATGAAAAAATCCATCGTCAAGGCAGGCTGTACACACCCCAACAGCTCGTTCAGCGCGTCACGGGCGAAGACCTGAATCCGGATTATTTCGTGGATTACCTTAAAAACAAGTATCGTGAAATCTATAACCTCACTTCAGTTTAATTTCCAGTTTTTATACCTGTCTGCGACCTTGATTGCCCTCTATCCATTTTTTTACGCGATTGGCATCGCCAATACGGGTATTTTTGCCCCAGGAATTCAATAAAACAATCACAACGGGTTGGCCTGAAATATTCGCTTGCATGACTAAACAGCGTCCGGCTTCGTTCAGATAGCCGGTTTTAGAAACACCAATCTCCCAATTCTGGTTATGCACCAGGCTATTGGAGTTGACATACTGTAACTGGCCGCGTTTATTTCCAGGCGATACAAAATGCTTGGATGTCGTTGAGAATTCGCGGATAACAGCGTAATGATTGGAAGCGGATACCAGTTTTGCCAGATCCCGCGCAGTAGATACATTGCCGCTATTCAGACCGGTAGAATCGACGAAACGACTGTTAATCATTCCGATATTCTTGGCTTTTAGATTCATAGCCTCGACAAATGCTTGCGCACCACCAGGATAAGTGCGACCTAATGCTGCGGCGGCGCGATTTTCCGATGACATCAGTGCTAACCGTAATAATTCATGGCGTGGATAACTGCTGCCCACAGGCAATCGTGAAGACGTGCGTTTTAGTTTGTCGACATCAGCTAGAGTAATAGTGATTCTTTCATTAGGTGACAAGCGTGCGTCAAGAGTAACCATAGCGGTCATCAGCTTGGTAATGGAGGCGATTGGCATTACTTTGTCTGCGTTTTTATCATAGATAATACGCTCGTTTTGCGCATTAAAGACAATGGCAGCTTGCGATTTGATATCCGGATCGTTTTTCTGTGCAAGCGTGTAATGGGAACAAAAAAATAGAATGCAAAATAACAGAACTGCTCGTTTCATTCTTTCTCATCTCCGATGATTGATACATTTTTAAATTATTTTTAAAACAATCAGAAAGTCATTCAATAAATCCATGATTATTTCCTACCAGATGGCTGGAATTCCGGATTATTACGATATAATTGCTTGCCTGGATGAGGAACAAAATAGCCTGCAATGCAAAGTGCCGCACATTCTACTATAGATTTGAGCGCATTTTAATAAAAATTAAGAATAATAAGTTCTTTGTTTATAGAAAGTTATGCACTCCTATTAAGAATTTTCATCAATAAGTATGATTCAGTTAACTGAAAATAAGCATGATCTAATTGATCTGCTTTATGTCATACTGCGAAAAAGACTTCATGCAGAAAACTACTCCGCTATTATTACGCCTTATCCGTCTGATTCGATTGCTGTTACACGTCACTTCAGGATTATTGCAATCATTTGCTTATCCATATTTCCCACTGCACATTCAGCGACGCATTATGCAGCAGTGGGCAACTCGTCTACTGTCGATCCTTAATATTCATTTGCACTGCCATGGCAAGCCGCCGGGACCGGAAATCCCACGCGCATTGTTTGCTGCTAATCATGTTTCCTGGCTGGATATTTGTGTCTTGATGGCAGCTTGTCCGACTCGATTTGTGGCTAAATCAGAGATCAATTTTTGGCCGGTATTGGGATTAATGAGTAAAAATACGGGTACATTATTTATTGAGCGTACAAAACGTAACGATACCTTGCGTATCAATCAGCAAATTAACGAAGTGCTGGACAAGAGAGAGCGGGTTACAGTTTTTCCAGAAGGAACCACGACAGATGGCACAGAATTAAGTCATTTTCATGCTTCACTACTGCAATCGGCTGTCACTGCCGATGCGCTACTTTATCCTGTAGCTATTTGTTATCGCAATGTAGCAGGAGGCATTTGCCAGGAAGTCGCTTTTATAGAACCCTCCCTGGTTTTATCGTTACAAAGAATACTGCGTCAGGTAAAAATTGATGTTGAATTAACTTTTGATGAGCCAATTCAATGCGGTACAAAGAATCGGCGGGAATTAGCCCGTTTGGCGGAACGAGCGATCGCGGATACGCTGTCACTGCCTATTCCGCACAAGAAAGTTGAAAAACTTTTCGGTCCTCCAGCCGGATAGCAGTCAATTGCCTGCCCCAAACACAGCCAGTATCTAACGCAATCAAATTATCCGTCAGATATAATCCTAATGCGGACCAATGTCCACAGATGATGGTATGGTGCTGACTTTCCCGCTGAGGTAAGTTAAACCATGGCAAATAACCCGAGGGAATGGATTTCGGATCACCTTTAAAAGAAAGATTCATTTTGCCATCCCGTGTGCAAATACGCATCCTTGTCATGGCATTAATGATCACTCGCAAGCGTACATTACTTGGCCATTCATCCTGCCAGTAATTGGGTTCATCGCCATACATAGATGCGAATAATTCCTGATCATTGTCTTGACGCAAAGCATTTTCAACTTCGCGAGCCAATTGCTCAGCTTGTGCAATTGACCAGGACGGTAATAATCCTGCATGCACCATGGCATAGGGACCCGCGGCATAAAATAGTTTTTGCTGACGCAACCAGTGCAATAGCTCATCTCGATCAGGTGCATCCAGAACGGATTGGATAGTGTCCTTGGGGTTGCTTTTGGCTATTCCTGCCGCAACCATTAATAAATGTAGATCATGATTGCCCAGTACCATGATCACTACGTCGCCCGCTTGCTTGATATACCGCAATAGCGGTAATGAATCTGGGCCACGATTAACAATATCTCCGACCAGCCATAGTTTGTCTTGAGCGGGGTCGAACTGGATAAGATCCATGAGGCGCTGAAATGCCGTAAAGCAGCCTTGCAGATCACCCATTGCATAAGTTGCCATTATATCGGTTGCCGTTTGTATTATTTAAATTGTATAGGATCGATGATCATTGAAGTATTATTTAGAGCTTACTCAGAAATTCAGCGATCAGATATGCGCTGCCAAGTAAAAAT
>CBFGXU010000034.1:0-18824 GCA_965652935.1 uncultured Nitrosomonas sp. | reverse complement strand
GCTATTTTAACAAATTCACCCTCCAGATGCCTTAAGTCCGACAGACTCCTAGGAACTTATAAACCTATATAAAATTAAGTTTATCGATGATGCATAACTGCACATCGCATATGGTGCCTTTGTGTAGTTTAATTATGAGATTTTTAACATTCTATCCAAAGCGAGTTTCGCAAGCCTGGCTTCATCCTGAGGAACTTTGATCTGATTTACGACATTGCCATTGACCAGATTCTCCAGCGCCCAGGCCAGATGCTGCGGATCAATGCGCGCCATTGTGGAACACATACACACCATGGGTGACATGAATTGAACAATTTTTCCTTGTGATTTAAATTCTTCCGTGATTCGGCTCACCAGATTAAGTTCGGTGCCTACCAGCCAGCGTGTACCACTTTTTGCTTGCGCAATAGTTTTAATGATGTATTCAGTTGAGCCGACATAATCTGACGCCTTGCAAACTTCATAACTACATTCTGGATGAGAAATGACCATGCCATCAGGATACTGATTACGGAAACGAATAATATGCTGTGGTTGAAACATTTGATGAACGGAGCAATGACCTTTCCATAATAAAATTTTGGCTTTCTTGATTTGCTCGGTAGTCAATCCGCCCATTGGGTCATCGAAATTCCATACAGGCATTTCTTCCAGAGAGATACCCAGTTGATGGCCACTCCAGCGACCGAGATGCTGATCAGGGAAAAACAAAACCTTTTCTCGTTGCTTAAACGACCATTGCAGAATTTTGGTAGCATTACTGGATGTGCAGACAATCCCTTCGTGCTCGCCACAAAAGGCTTTCAGATCAGCAGCAGAATTTATATAAGTGACAGGTGTTATCGATTCATCCGGGTCTAATATTTCTGAAAGCTCACGCCAGGCACGCTCTACATTGGAGAGGCTGGCCATGTCTGCCATTGAACAACCGGCTGCCATGTCGGGCAAAATAGCAATTTGTTCCGGGCTGGAGAGCATATCCGCAACTTCAGCCATGAAATGGACGCCACAGAAGACCAGATAGTCAGCATCAGTCTGAGCCGCAAGGAATGAAAGTTTTAAGGAATCACCAGTCAGATCTGCATGCCGGTATACATCTGCACGTTGATAGTGGTGAGCCAGAATGACAGCGCGTTTCCCCAGCCTATGCTTGGCATCGATAATACGTTGGGCGCAGATTTCATCCTCTAAATGGTCATATTTTTCAAATTCAAAAGCTTCTGCATACATTGTTAGTTTTATTTCTCAAGTGTTTGTCGAATAAACCCTATCATACTAAGATATAGATTCTAAGATATAGGTTCAAGTTGAAATTTAAAGGCTTAGAAAATTACTATACGAATCTATTCATTAAACGGAGATTTGAGTCTGGTATAATTACAAAGTATATATTTAATCCATACAGTCAGCAGTCAGGTCGATACTGAATACTCCGGAATGAAGCCACAGTCAATAATTTTAAATGACCAGTCGCCTACACCTCAGCTTTCCATTGATTCTTCTTATTTTTCTGTTTTTATTAACGTTCTGGTTGGATTTGGTCACTCGTCCGTCGGAACAAACGAGAAGTAACGATTTATATCGCAATGCAGATTATATTGTTGAAGACCTGTCTGGCATTCGAATAGATCACGAACGTGCGATTCAGCGAAAATTTGCTGCCAAGAAGCTATTTCATTATCTCCATGAAGATGTTACGCAGATGGAACAAATCAGTTTTGTCAATACTGATCCAGAGCAGCCCTTAATTCGCTTGCGGGCAGACCATGCAGAAGTGGAAAGCAAGGGTAAAAACATCTATCTGAGGGAAAATGTAACTGCCTTAAGAGGTACTGATGATGAAAAAGGTAAAATCACTTTGATGACTAACTTTTTGCATCTTATCCCGGATGAAAGCTTAGTTAAAACGGATCAATCGATAACTATTTCCAGATTCAATACTACGATTAGTGCGATTGGCCTGGAATTTAATAATCATACTGGAATAATACAGCTCTTGAAACAAGTGAAAGCGGTTAATAGGAAATGACTGAAAAAACAGTAAAGCTAATTCTTGTTGGGTGCGTAGTGGGCTTGCTTTTTGCCCCCCCTGTGATAGCTGAGAAAGCGGATAGGAATAAACCTGTTCACCTCGAAGCTGATCGCGCTACCGTCGAGGACGTCAATCGTAAAGAAGACAGTCGAGTCAGCATATTTACAGGAAATGTGATTCTAACCCAAGGAACTATGCGAATTACTGCTGATAAAGTGATTATGAAAGAAGATATTAATGGATTCAAACAAGCAACAGCGATTGGAGATCTTGTTACTTTCCGTCAGAAGCGCGATGGTTTGGACGAATATGTGGAAGGCTGGAGTGAGCGGGTAGAATACGACAGTAAAACGGATAAAATTGAGTTGTTCCGGCAGGCACGACTAAAACGGGGCTCCGATGAAGTGCAAGGCGATTATATTTCCTATGAGATGAGTAGTGAATTCTTTAAAGTGATTGGCAGCAAGGAACGCGGCGTTGAAACCGGTCCTGACAAACGGGTTCGCATCACCATTCAGCCTAAAAAAAAGTCTGAATAACCTCAATTAATATTAGATGAGAAGTTAATTTAATTTCTAGAAATGAGCGAATTAAAAGCCAGTAATTTAAAGAAACGTTATAAATCCCGTACCGTGGTACAGGATGTGTCTTTTTCCCTTTGCAGCGGTGAAGTAGTGGGCTTGCTGGGTCCTAACGGTGCCGGAAAAACCACATGTTTTTATATGATTGTTGGCTTGGTTCCTCTGGATGGTGGTGGAATATATCTGGACGATCGCGATTTAAGTCAATTACCGATCCACCAGAGAGCAAGGCTAGGGCTGAGTTATTTGCCTCAAGAAGCATCAATTTTTCGACGTTTGACCGTCGAGGAGAATATCCTTGCCGTATTAGAGTTGAGGAACCTGCAAGATGATACAAAACAGCGGTATTTAGATGGCTTATTGCACGATTTGCATATCAGTCATTTGCGTAATAATTCTGCAATCAGTTTATCGGGAGGTGAACGCCGTCGTGTTGAAATAGCTCGTGCATTGGCATCGCAGCCGCGTTTCATTTTACTGGATGAACCTTTTGCTGGCGTAGATCCAATCGCTGTTGTAGATATACAGAAAATTGTTTCTTTCCTGAGAGAACGAGAAATTGGTGTGTTGATTACTGATCATAATGTTCGAGAGACGTTAGGAATTTGTGATCGAGCATATATCATCAGTGAAGGTCACGTCCTGGCTAAAGGCAAACCCGAGGAGATCATTCATAATGAACAGGTTAGGGAAGTTTATTTGGGAGAGCACTTCCGATTGTAGCCTGGTGAATGAATTGCATCATTCACCATAATGGTTGTTCCAGAACCATGAAGCCGACACTCCAGCTCAAACTAACACAGCAGCTCAAGCTGACACCCCAGCTACAACAGTCCATCCGATTGCTGCAGTTATCGACACTTGAACTCAATCAAGAGATTGAACGTATTGTGCAGGAAAACCCATTGTTAGAGTTGCGCGAGGAATGGAATGCACCTGAAGCAGATTTTTCATGCACGGCTTCAGAATCTTATGACTCTGCGGATCGGGAAAGCATGGTTTCAGAAGTGGCGTTGTCTGAGGCTATTACAACACCTGAGGAAGACTATGTTCATGATTCTGAATGGCTTCAGGAAAGCTTTTCTTCCTACAGCGCTTATGGGGATGATGATCATGAGGCTCCGCAAATTCCTGACAAGCCATTGAGCTTGCGTGAATATTTAATTTTACAAATTTCTTGTTTGAGCCAGATTTCTGAGCGTGAGAAGAAAATTACTGGTTTATTGATTGATAGCTTGGATGATGATGGTTATTTGTCTCAACCTCTGGATGAGTTGATGGAAATATTGCCTGCTGAGCTAGGTATTGGTCTGAATGACCTGCAGCATGCACTTAATTATTTGCAGCGTCTTGACCCACCGGGTGTAGGGGCGCGTGATCTACAAGAATGCCTCATGCTACAACTACAGGCATTACCCGATGATGTAGCCTATCGTGAGCAGGCACTCAAAGTAGTGCGGGAGTATTTGAACATTCTGGCATCACATGATTTTGCTCAGATTAAGAAACTAATGGCATGCGATGATCAAAGCTTGCGTGCTGTCCAGAAATTAATCACCCATCTAAATCCCAAGCCTGGCGCGGTGTTTAGTTCTCAAAGCGAACGCTATATTGTGCCTGACATCGCGGTTACAAAAAATAATGGAGTCTGGACTGCAAATCTTAATATCGATGCACTTCCGAAACTCGGGATTAATCATCTGTATGCTAACATATTGCAGCAAGCGCATCACAGTTCAGCACGCGGGTTAGCAAGCCTGTTGAATGAAGCCAAGTGGCTGATTAAAAATATTCACCAGCGCACAAGTACCATTCTAAGCGTAGCCAGGGCCATTGCTGCCCGGCAGCAGCAATTTTTTGAACACGGAGAAGTCGCTATGCGCCCGCTGGTATTACGCGAGATTGCAGAGACCTTGAATTTACATGAATCCACGGTATCACGTGTGACTACACAAAAATTCATGCATACACCCCGCGGAATTTTTGAGCTTAAATATTTTTTTGGCAGTCATGTGTCCACCGATTCAGGGGGAACTTGTTCGGCCACAGCTATTCGTGCCTGGATCAAACAATTGATACAAGAAGAAAACTCAAAGAAGCCATTGAGTGATAATAAGATTGCAAATATCCTCGAACAGCAGGGTATTGTTGTTGCTCGTCGAACCATTGCGAAATACCGGGAATCGTTACAAATTCCTGCAGCAAATCTTCGCAAATCATTTTAATTAAAATAAGGAAGGATAATGAACCTTAAACTCACCGGCAATCATGTCGAAATTACCGATGCTATGCGTGATTATGTGATTTCAAAAATGAGTAAAATTACACGTCATTTTGATCATGTCATTGATGTGAGTATTATTCTCTCAATAGAGAAACTTAAACAGAAAGCAGAAGCCAATATTCATGTTCGAGGCAAGGATATCTTTGTCGAAACCGACAGTGAAGATATGTATGCATCTATTGATAATCTTGTAGATAAACTGGATCGGCAGGTACTTAAGCACAAAGAGAAAAGCCTTGAACGCCGCAATCAGGGTGCATTAAAAGATCAAGATCTTGAATAATCATTAGACACGCTTTTTTTTTAAGCCATCTGTTAATGATATAAGTATCTGATTAATAATAATTTTATTTTCCATGAATTTAATTTCACAATTGTTACCGCCGTCTAATGTTATTATTAATCTGGATGTCGCCAGTAAAAAACGTGTGTTTGAGCAAGTGGGGCTATTGTTTGAAAATACCAGTCAGATCGCGCGCAGTCAGGTTTTTGACAGCCTGTTTTCACGCGAGAAACTGGGCTCAACAGGTTTAGGGCAGGGTGTTGCTATTCCACACGGCCGTATTAAAGGATTGCGTGAAGCAGTCGCAGCTTTGGTAACGATGAAAGAACCCATTCCATTTGATGCACCTGATGGACAACCGGTTAATATTGCTTGTATCTTGTTGGTGCCCGAGAAAGCTAATGATAAGCACTTGCAAATTCTAAGTGAATTGGCGCAAATGTTTAGCGATAAACAGTTTCGTGAAAATATTCTGCGAAGTAAGGATGCAGCGGAAATTCACAAATTGATTACTGAGTGGGAGCCGAATGTCACGAATTAGTATTGCTCAGCTATTTGAAGATAAAAAGGAAAAGCTTGAACTGACTTGGATAGCCGGCCAGAGTGGTGGAAATACTGAACTCAGTGATGAGGCTATCGCCCAGTCTGCTCAGGGTATGATTGGCCACTTGAATTTCATTCATCCTGATTGGATTCAAGTATTGAGTAGCGATGAGATCCATTATCTCAACAAGCTAGATGCCGCCTCACTTGAGAAAAAACTCAATCAACTTACGCAAAGCAATCTCGCTTGTATAATTGCTGCAGACAATGCTGAAGTTCCGGTAGCCATCTATAACATGGCCAGTACTTATAATATTCCTTTGTTGCGCTCACCTTTTCCTAGTCTGGAAGTCATCTGGGTGATACGAACTTATTTAGGAAGTGTTCTAGCGCCTTCTTGCACATTGCATGGTGTGCTTCTTGATGTTTTGGGTATGGGAGTCCTGATAACAGGTGACAGCGGCGTGGGTAAGAGTGAGCTGGCTCTGGAATTAATAAGCCGAGGCCATGGGCTGGTGGCTGATGACGTCGTGGAATTACGTCGAATTGCGCCTGAAACACTGGAAGGCCGCTGTCCGCCGATGCTAAGAGATTATCTTGAAGTGCGGGGCTTGGGCATGTTGAATATTCGTACAATTTTTGGCGAAACCGCAGTACGGCGCCATAAAAATATGAAATTGATTGTTCACTTGCAGAACAGCGGAGGAACCGATGCCAGCGTATTGGAACGATTACCTCTCAGTAATCTGAATGAAAATATTATGAATGTTGATATCCGTAAAGTGATTATTCCGGTAGCAGCTGGCCGAAATCTGGCGGTCCTGGTTGAGGCGGCAGTACGGAATTATGTTCTACAGTTACGCGGTATTGATAGTACTAAAGATTTTGTTGAGCGGCATGAGCAAGTGATGGGCGGTGAATCACTAGATAAAAAGCCGAGCTAAAGTAAGATTCCTCCAAATTATCCTCATTAAGAGCGATTTTTTTGGACCTACTCTGATCACAATGGAAAATCCTCAAATAATTACACTAGCACTCACCGGTGCATCCGGCATGCCGTATGGTATCCGCCTGCTGGAGAAATTGCTGGCTGAGAGTAAACAGGTCTATCTGCTGTATTCCCAAGTAGCACAGATTGTCGCGCAGCAGGAAATGAACTTGGCTTTACCTTCCCGCGCTAAAGAAGCAGAAGTGTTTTTTAATCATTTATATAATCTCCCGGAAGGGCAATTACGTGTATTTGGACGTGAAGAATGGTTTGCACCGGTGGCTTCCGGTTCTAACCCTGCAGATTCGATGGTAATTTGTCCCTGCACCATGGGAACCCTAGCTGCCATTGCAGCTGGCATGAACCAGAAACTTATTGAGCGGGCAGCAGATGTGATGTTGAAGGAAAATCGCCAGCTTATCCTGGTGCCGAGGGAAATGCCCTTTTCTATCATCCATCTGGAAAATATGCTTAAGCTAGCGCGTAGTGGAGCAGTCATTCTACCGGCCAATCCCGGCTTCTACCATCATCCGCAGGCCATACAGGATTTGGTTGATTTTGTTGTGGCACGTATTCTGGATCATCTAGGTATCAGGCACACCCTTATTTCTCGTTGGGGAGAAAAAAGTTAGCCTCTTGTTTAAATAGTTACTTCTGAATAATAGAAGTAGGTATGAGGGCATGATCTTCGGCTCGAAAAATATCTACTTCTGTCACAATGTAGTGCATGGCAATATCATGTGGCTGGGGATAAAGATTCTTTAGCCGCTGCATTTCAAAAGCTATTCCAATCGTCAGTGGCTGGGGATAATAAGTAGCTAAGGTACGATCAAAATAACCACTGCCGTAGCCCAGTCGATAACCCTGTTGATCAAATCCAACCATCGGAATAATTATGGCATCGAGCATAACAGCTCTGGCGTTGATAGGAACAGGGATACCATAAGCTCCTTCTTTCATGGGTGTATCCGGCAGCCACTCGCGAAAACACAACGGCTGATGCTTGCCGATTACTTCCGGCAATGCCAGTGTTGCTCCCTGCTGTATAAAATACTCGGCGATGAGCCGTGGGTCATATTCGCCGCGAAATGGCCAATAAATTCCAATCGTCATTTCCTGCAACTGGGATAAGCCTTGTTTGAGCAAATCAGAAATTGCTTGACTCCATTGTTGATGAACATCAGTAGGTAATGCTTCACGAGCTGCAATTAACTGTTTGCGTTGATGTTTTCTCCATTCCATTAAATTATCCATGATTTTTAATGCAGAATCAGATATTCAGAGTGCAGTCAGCCGATAGAAAATTTTGTTTTAATAGTTTTCTGACGGGTGTTGGAATCGCTTGTTCGAGTGCATTGATGGGTTTGATCCAAATGAACTTATTCTGTTGCATCGGTGTGCCTGAAATAACTTGCAGCAATTGCGGGTAAATGCGTAATTTGAAATGTGTGAATTGATGGTCTAGCGCTGGTAACGTAACGGATAATTGAGCTTCTATGCCTAAATGAGAACGGCAATAAGCAACTGTATCGATCCCGGTTGAAATTTCGGGCGGACACCATAATTCCCCCCAAATACCTGCGGCAGGTCTTTTTTCCAAAAGCAAATTTTGCTGTTGCATGAGTAACAGGAAAATAGTTTCTTTCTGGGGTAAAGGCTTGCGTGATTTTGGAGTAGGTAATTGATCCACACGATTTTCGTTATAGGCAATACAAGAATGTTGTAATGGGCAAGTAGGGCAAAGGGGAGTATGCCGTATGCAGACAGTAGCGCCCAGATCCATCAATGCTTGCGTATAAGTTTCAATTTGACCGTTGCGATAGTTGACGGGCAACAATTCTTCAGCTTTTTCCCATAACTGATTTTGTATCTTACTTATCCCAGAATAGCCTGTGATTCCAAAATGGCGGGCGAAAATTCGCTTAACATTACCGTCCAGAATTGCCTCGCGTTTGCCAAAAGCAAAAACTGCTATGGCAGCTGCTGTTGAACGCCCGATTCCCGGTAGTCGCTGGAGCAAGGCCGGCGTGTCTGGGAATTGCCCCTGATAGTCCTGCATTAGAATACGCGCTGTTTGATGTAAATGACGGGCACGCGAATAATAGCCAAGGCCGCTCCAGAGTGCCAGCACGCTATCGAGAGGTGCCTGTGCCAGGCTACTGATAGTCGGAAATTCACGCATGAACCGCACATAATAAGGAATGACTGTATTGACTTGTGTCTGTTGTAGCATGATCTCGGACAACCAGATGGCATAAGGCTCTCGATTCCCTTGCCAAGGGAGATGATGACGGCCATAGTGCTTGTGCCAATAGATGAGCTGAGTGGCGATAAACGACATCGGTGCGCGCGTAAACCTGCAATATTTGGAACGAATATTGCCAGTCCTTTTAGAAGACTTTATTCAAAAACAACTTCACTAAATTTAGCATTGGGTGTAAGTACTTGCATTTTAGCAAGCTGTGTAAGTTCAATGTACTGTCTGGAAGCATTATCAATCACTAAACATTCCCGTTTTTCAGGGAAATTTACAATATCAATGGCTTTGCCTTCTAGGATCTCGTTGTTTTTTAGGATGAGTTTGAGCTGATAGCCATATAGGCAGGCTACTTCAACAAAATCATGCAGCTCACACGAAATTGCATCTTGAGTCATCGCGATCAATTCCTTTAGATGGTTTAAAATTAACATCTATATACGATATCTGACCTACGATCACAAGATAAAATTTAAATTGAAACCATAAATATTCATTCAAAATCGCTTCAAGAGGGTTGAGGAGGCACTTTTATCCATTCTCCCGAACATTGTTTGACATAGGGATAATACCCCTCAGGATTGCGGCAGTAATGCCAGTAGTTATTTTTTTGTGCCGCCGCTGGTCTGGCCGGAGGTGCTCCATTTTGCTGAATATAAGTAGGACTGCGCGGGGAAGCAAGAGCCAGCGGTGCTGTTAATACTGGTGCAGTTACCAGATAACCACCTAATGGATAATAGCTTTCAAAGCGACGGTAGGGGCCGAAAGCATAGTTATTATAAAAGCCGATACCAAAGCTAGTGAAAGGATATCCAAAGCTATGATAGCCAAAGCCTCCAAATGGAGCAAATGGACTATAAAAAGGGCCCCAAAAAGGACTGAAGGGGGATCCAAACCCAAATCCTAAGCCCATTCCTAAACCAAGCCCGAATCCTAAATCAAATCCATCATGATGATGTCCGTGATGTCCGTGATGTCCGTGATGTCCGTGATGTTCATGATGATGATCTCCGCTGTTATGGTCATGATCAGAGGGTTGATTAGCTGCAACATTCTGGTCTGTTTGTATATTGTTCTGAATATGAGTGCTCTGAGCAGATAACCCTTCCTGAGCGGCTCCAGGGTTTTGGGCAGAGGAATCGGCTATGGTTGATTCATTACTTGCATTAGTCGGATTATTCTGCAGAGGTTCTGGCGTGATTTCCTTGTTTTGCGCAGATTCGACATTTTGGCCAGAATGATTGTCTACAGGCTGGCTGGATGGATTAAACTCACCCGTTTGACCAAAGCCGCTCTCTTGACCTGGATCCCCGCTAAACTCATAATTTTCTTGTTGATGAAATTCACCGTCTGAGTAGAAATCGTCCTGACCAAAATCACTCTGATCATAATAACCCTCAAAATTATTTCCTTGGTCATAATAACCGGCATCAAAATTACCCCCATCATAGCTCTCGAAGTCGCCACCAAAGTCCCCTCCAAAATCACCGCCTCCATCAAAATCACCTCCATCCGATTCGGCCCCTACTGGACTTGCTGAGAGTAATCCGCAGATGGCTATAACCACGTAAGTTAATTTGAATTTTTTCATATTAGTCTCTACTTATCGTTGTGAACATCGATGGGTATTTTCTATTTGTTGCCATCATATTGTGCAGAATCTGAATGAATGCTGAATGGAGAGGGTAGTGAATCCTTAGATGACTTTTGGATTGCAGCCATAAGCAGAATAGCTGCCTTATTGACTATTTATGGATACCAGGCCTGATAAAAGAATAGACGAAGTGGTGTGCCGGGTTATACGAGAAACGAACTAAAGCTAAAAAATATTGCTAGGAATGCGCTTGATTTTTGTGCTGTTTATTAGCGTATTATTGCCATGATTTCTGATATTGCAAATGAAGAGAATAGCGATCTCTAGTTGTAATTGGTTCAATGAGAAACCGAAAACTTTTTCTTGCGCTGTAGCGCTGCGGATTGTTTTATCCAGTTTCTGTAAGTTTCTAATTTTTAACATTTTGTCAGGCGAGAACACCGCATGAGTATTTCAGCAATATCATGCAATAAAGCAGCAATCCATATTTCTTCAAAATGTAATCATGTAAACGAACTGCCCAGTCAAAAGCATACGACATACGCCCGCGCTTGCGCGGTGTATGGAGGTTGTACTCAGGGCCATCAGAAATCGGTCAGGAAAATAATCGCTCTAATTCTATGCCTGGATCTGCGGCCCGCATGAAGGCTTCACCAACAAGAAAGGCGTGAACTTGATTGTTTCGCATCAGAGCAACATCTTCAGGATGATGTATGCCGCTTTCGGTTACGACAGTCCTATCGGATGGGATTTTACTCAATAATTCCAGAGTCGTAGTTAAAGACGTCTCGAAAGTCCGTAAGTTACGGTTGTTAATGCCAATGAATGGCGTGGTTAACTGGAGCGCCATTTGCAATTCAGTTGCATCGTGCACTTCCACCAGAACAGCCATGCCTAGCGCATGAGCCAATTCCTCAAGTTTCAGCATCTGCACTAAAGCTTCACTGCCAGGTCCACCCTCGCCATATTCCAACAAGAAAGCACTCACTATCAGCAGGATACAGTCTGCATTCATCGCGCGTGCTTCGGCAATCTGATAATCCTCAAGCATAAAATCCTTCCGTAAAACCGGGAGAAGGCATGCTGCACGGGCTTCTTGTAAGTATTCGGAACTGCCCATAAAAAATTGTCGATCAGTCAAGACTGATAGGCAAGCTGCGCCATGTTGGGCATAAGTTTTCGCTATTTCTGCAGGCAGAAATTCAAAGAATTGCCCATTGGCTTCAGAGGAGCGTCCACGTAAGAGGCCTTTGCTTGGGCTGGCTTGTTTGATCTCAGCAATCACAGCGGGCTGCCCTGCATCAATTTTGCTATGGATTGCTGCAGCAAAATTACGTGGGGGAGGTGCTGACTTAGCTTCTTGCAGTAATAAGGAGTAAGGCTTTATTGCTTTTGCAGCAGCAACTTCCTGTTTCTTAACGGTAAGGATTTTTTTTAAAATATCGGACATTTTTGTTATTAAACAGAATTCTTCTGGGTAAATTCTGCCAGCTGATGAAGTTTTTTCAATGCAGCGCCATTTTCAATGACTTGACGGGCTATTGTTATTCCTTGTTCGAGAGTATTCGCAATGCCGGCAGTATAGATCGCTGCGCCAGCATTTAATAAAACAATATCACGGGCGGGTCCGGCAACGTTTTCCAGGACGGAAATCAACATTTTTTTTGCATGCTCAGCATCCGTTACCTGAATAGTCTGGATGGGTGATGTTTTTAAATTAAAATCTTCCGGTTTGATGGTATAAGTTTTCACTTGGCCATTTTTCAATTCACCGACATGTGTTTCACCTGTTATCGTGATTTCATCCAATCCATCTTTTCCATTGACAATTAATACGTGCTGACTGCCCAATCGTTGCAGAACATGCGCCAGAGTTTTAACCAGCTCATCGTTGAATACGCCTAAGACTTGTCGTTTGGCGTTGGCTGGATTCGTGAGCGGTCCGAGGATATTAAACAAAGTCTTGACGCCCAATTCGCGCCGTACTGGCGCGGCGTGTTTCATGGCAGCGTGATAATTGGGGGCAAACATAAAACCAACGCCAATTTCGCTGATGCTTTGAGCGACTTGCTGTGGCGTTTGATTTAAATTAATACCCAACGCTTCAAGTACATCAGCGCTACCGGATTTGCTTGAGACTGATCTGCCGCCATGCTTGGCTACACGAGCCCCAGCAGCTGCAGCGACAAAGGCTGCTGCCGTTGAAATGTTGAAGGTATGCGCATAATCTCCACCGGTGCCACAGGTATCTACTAAATGAGACCTATCGTGAAGATCAACTTTGGTTGCAAATTCACGCATAACCTGAGCAGCCGCTGCTATTTCTCCAATAGTCTCTTTTTTTACCCGGAGACCTGTGATGATCGCAGCCATAAGGACGGGTGAAATTTCTCCTTGCATCATTTGCCGCATCAAGGACATCATTTCATCATGCATGATTTCCTGGTGAGTAATAATACGATGGAGTGCTTCTTGTGGAGTCATGGCGTTACCTTATTCTTCAATCCAATCTATTTATCGGTTCAGAAAATTTTCGAGCATTTGATGTCCATGCTCACTGAATATAGATTCGGGATGGAATTGAATGCCTTCGATTGCCAACGTCTTGTGATGTATGCCCATGATCTCATCATCTTCAGTCCACGCCGTAATTTCAAGGCAATCAGGCAGTGTGGAGCGCTCAACCACAAGCGAATGATAGCGGGTAGCAATGAAAGGATTGGGTAAATTCCGGAAAATACCCTTGTTATGGTGAAAGATGTGGGATGTCTTGCCATGCATCAGTTGTTTTGCATGAATAACCCGACCACCGAATGCTTGTCCAATGCTTTGATGTCCCAGACAGACACCTAAGACTGGAATATGCTGGCTGAATTGACTGATCACAGCAAGTGATATTCCCGCCTCATTGGGTGTGCAGGGTCCTGGAGAAATGACTATTCGCTCAGGCTTGAGCTGTGAAATTTTATCCAGGGTTATTTCATCATTTCGGTATACGATCACTTCCTCGCCAAGTTCAGAAAAATATTGCACGAGGTTGTACGTAAAAGAGTCATAGTTATCAATCATTAGCAGCATTTTTACTAATTCTGTATGAGTATATATATGTATGAGGAGTTTTATAAGAAAACCCCTAGGAGTCCGACAGACTCCTAGATGATGAATTAAAATTAAATAAGTGAATTTTACCAGTTCAATTGATAGGGATGTTGCTTCATCTTGCTTATTGAGAGCGATAGGTGCAAGCGGTTTTTTTTAGGACTTGAAGTTCCCCAAAATCAGTGGGGAAATTTGAGCCTTATTATTTGATATCATCTTATTAATTCAGTAAAATAAAAAACTTTTAAACCTTGCCTCACCAAATAAAAGAGTGGGAGGCTTTACCCATAAGGAATTTATGCGACATTATGAAATAGTTTTTATTGTTCATCCTGATCAAAGTGAACAAGTGCCTGCAATGATCGAACGGTACCGTGGTATTGTCACTGCAAAGAATGGCAAGATTCATCGCATGGAAGATTGGGGTCGCCGTCAGCTGGCCTATCTGATCCAGAAAGTTCATAAAGCGCATTATGTATTGATGAATATTGAATGCGATCAAGAAACTTTGGATGATTTAGACCATGCTTTTAAATTTAGCGATGCCATTCTTCGACATTTAACCATTCGGACAGATAGTCCCATCACAGAACCATCCCCTATGATGCGGCAAGAAGAAAGATCCAGTAGTCCTGGTTTACATATTTCAGATACCAGTGCGGTTGATGATTCAGAGGCAGGCGATTTACCAGATGAATCTGGTGTTCCTGCATCGACTTTATAGCCCTTGGATTGTAATCAAACAATTATTTGTGGAAAAATCATCAAGCGAGGCGTTTTACGTTACACCCCAGCGGGTATTCCCGTTATTGAATTTACTGTAAATCATGTATCTCAGCAAATTGAGGCTGGTGTAGCGCGACAAATAATGTGTGAAATTTTTACAGTCGCATTAGGACAAATAGCTTTGACGATTGCTGAGTTGAAGATTAACAGTAAGATTAGATTGACCGGTTTTCTCAATAGAAAAAGCCATCTTAGTCACCAACTTGTATTGCATGCAAATGATGTCATACTCATTTAAACAGTAAATAGGAATTAAAATGCCACGTTTTATAAGACGTAAAGACAGTAAAGATAAAGAAAAAGAAAAAAAAGCCAATCGCCCTTTATTTAAGCGCAGGAAGTTTTGTCGTTTCACCGCGGAAGGCATAAAACATGTGGATTATAAAGACGTCGAACTCTTGAAAGATTTCATTAATGAGAACGGTAAGATAATTCCAGCCCGCATTACCGGTACGCGTACTCGCTATCAACGCCAGCTCAGTACAGCGGTGGAGCGGGCTCGTTTTTTGGCATTATTACCTTATACTGATCAGCATTGAGGAGTAATGAAATGCAAATTATTTTGATGGAAAAAATTACTAATCTCGGCCAGTTGGGTGATATTGTTAATGTCAAAAGCGGTTTTGCGCGCAATTATTTAATTCCGCAGGGAAAAGCGAGACGCGCAACAGAACAGGCCATTGCGGAGTTTCAGTCTAAGCGTGCGGAACTTGAAAAGGCTCAGGCCGCGTCTTTATCAACCGCTCAGGCGATTGCTGATAAATTGGATGGATTGCTAGTACAGATTACTCAGAAAGCCGGAAGTGATGGAAAACTGTTTGGCTCAGTTACGAGTGCGAATATCGCTGAAGCACTTACTGAACAAGGCTTTGCGGTTGAAAGATCCATGATCCGCATGCCGCATGGCCAATTAAAACAAGTAGGGGATCACCCGCTGACAGTAGTATTGCACGGCGGTGTTACAGCGCATATTACCGTGTCTGTATTAGGCGAAGCAACAATCTGATAGAAAAGCATTTTTTAGACATAAATATTTAAAAAGGACTATTGCTGATAGTCCTTTTTTATTTGGAACCAGCAAGTGATAGAATGAATATTTATCCCTTGTGTTTCTGAATGGATATCCATGGCGCAATCATCTTTTATTATCGATCAGGATCAGCTTGTAGATCCCTATAAAGCCCCGCCCCACTCTATTGAAAGCGAGCAATCTGTCCTGGGTGGGCTCATGCTGGATAACAATGCCTGGGAGAAAGTTGCTGACATCGTTACGGATGGTGATTTTTATCGGCATGATCATCGTTTGATTTATCATCATATCTGTAAATTGATAGAACACAACAAACCTGCTGATGTGGTTACGGTTGCAGAATCTTTGGAATTGTCCGCAGAGCTTCAGAGTGTAGGTGGACTCGCCTATATCGGGACTATTGTACAGAATACGCCGTCGGCTGCTAATATCAAACGCTATGCTGAAATTGTGCGTGAACGCTCCATTATGCGCAATCTGGCCCAAGTCGGTGTCCAAATAACCGATTCTGCCTATAACCCGGCTGGGCGTTCCGCAGCCAACTTGTTAGATGAAGCGGAAGCAAAAGTTTTTGAAATTGCTGAAGAAGGTGCCCGAGGTAAAGAAGGTTTCGTAGATATTCAACCTCTCTTAAAGCAGGTCGTTGAAAGAATAGAATTACTTTATAGTCAAGATAATTCCAGTAATGTAACCGGCATCGCTTCAGGTTTTTACGATCTCGATCAAAAAACATCCGGTTTCCAGCCCGGCGATTTAATTATTGTGGCGGGACGGCCGTCCATGGGCAAAACCGCCTTCTCGCTTAATATTGCAGAGCATGTTGCACTGGAATTAAGAAAACCAGTTGCTGTATTCAGTATGGAGATGAGCGGGGCGCAGCTTGCGATGCGTCTGCTTGGATCTGTCGGAAAACTGGATCAGCATAGGGTTCGTACCGGTCGCCTGGATGATCAGGATTGGCCCAAGCTGACCCATGCATTGGGTAAACTGAATGAAGCCCCTATTTTTATAGATGAAAGTGCAGCCCTGAATGCTTTGGAATTGAGGGCACGGGCAAGGCGGCTCTACCGTCAATATGGTGAACTGGGGCTGATTGTTGTGGACTATTTGCAACTGATGTCATCCAGTAGTCAAGGTGAGAACCGAGCCACCGAAATTTCAGAGATATCGCGTTCTTTAAAAGGCCTGGCCAAAGAACTGAAGGTGCCTGTGATCGCGTTATCACAACTTAACCGCAGCCTTGAGCAACGCCCCAATAAGCGTCCGGTGATGTCTGATTTGCGTGAATCGGGCGCGATAGAGCAAGATGCTGATGTTATTCTTTTTATTTATAGAGATGAAGTGTATAACCCGGATTCGCCAGATAAAGGCATTGCAGAAATTATCATCGGTAAACAAAGAAATGGTCCAATCGGTAAAGTCGATCTGACTTTCCTGGGGGAATATACCCGTTTTGAAAGTTATGCTAGGCCAGATTATTATTGATTCCATCTATTTCATAAGTGGATCCACGGCCATACAACGTGAATTGGATACATTCGCGATGGTCTGATTGTCGACATGACCGATCTGGAATACCGCTTCCAGGATTCAGTCCCAGCCCCTTGCAGAAAAAAACCGGTTGCCGAATGAATGCCTGTGTTCCCGCCCCCGCACCGCTGCAAACTGCTCCTGATCCCTTTCGTAGCCCAGCCAGATTACGTGGTGAGCATTACAGCAGCCAGGTTGTTTTTTTGCTGTTTGCTGGCACATACAGATTTGCCGGGCAAGGGAAGTGCGGTTAAGCATCATATTGCCCAGCACGAACAGCCGAGCGCACCCCAGAAGCCGCGCTGGTCATTGGCATCTATCGCATCCTGATACGCGCGTCCATGCGCATGGCCATGCACGGAACAGCTGCTTCCGCAACCACAGGCCGTCTGAGCAAGCGGGTATAGCATTGTTGCATTTGCCGCAGGCTTGAAATAACCACCAAAATGATTCACAGGCGACCAATCGGGCATGGCTGGCGGCATGGGCGGAGAAAGCGCGTTAAACTCGTCGTCACCGTAAACGATGCGCCCGCCGACAACAGTGAGTACCGAAACGAGATTGCGAATTTCTTCTTCCGGCACGCTGAAGTAATCGGCAGACAGCACGGCGAGATCCGCGTATTGCCCCGGTTTGATCTGACCTTTGACACCTTCCTCGTTCGAGAACCAGGTATTCGCCTGCGTGTAAAGGCGTAGCGCTGTCTCGCGATCGACGAGATTTGCCGCCGGGTACAGTGAGAGACCGCCCAAAGTCTTACCGGTAGTGAGCCAATAGAGCGCATTCCAAGGGTCATAGCTGGCCACGCGGGTAGCATCAGTGCCTGCACCGACATTGACGCCCATTTGCAGCATGCGCTGATAGGGCGGTGTGCGCTCCGCAGCCTTGCAGCCGTAGCGCTGTACGAAAAATTCTCCCTGGTAAGCCATGCGGTGCTGGATGGCAATGCCACCGCCAAGTTTGGCGATGCGTTCGAGATTGGCGTCGGTTACTGTTTCGGCGTGATCAAAGAACCAGTGCAATCCATCAAAGGGAATGTCCCGGTTTACTTTCTCGAATACATCCAGTGCGCGCGCAATGGTCTCATTGTAAGTGGCATGCAGGCGAAACGGCCAGTGATGACTGGCCAGGATACGCACCACGGCTTCCAGGTCATTTTCCATGTTCGGCACCATATCCGGGCGTGGCATGCGGAAATCTTCGAAGTCCGCTGCGGAAAAGACCAGCATTTCGCCCGCGCCGTTATGACGGTAATAGCTATCGCCATCGCCGGGTTTTCCCATTTTTGTCCACTTGGTGAAATCGGCAACCTCTTCCCCGGCTTTCTGCGTGAACAAATTGTAAGCGATACGCAAGGTCAACTCACCCGCTTTGTGCAATTCTTCAATGACTTTATAGTCATCCGGGTAGTTCTGAAAACCGCCGCCGGAATCGATCACGCTGGTGATGCCCAGGCGGTTCATTTCCCGCATGAAATGGCGCGTGGAATTGAGCTGATACTCGTAAGGCAGCTTGGGGCCTTTGGCAAGCGCCGCATACAGGATCATTGCGTTCGGCTCCGCCAGCAGCAGGCCGGTGGGTTCCCCGTTGCTGTCCTTGGCAATCAGACCACCTGACGGGTTGGGCGTGTCACGGTCGTAGCCGCAGGCACGCAGCGCCGCACGGTTAAGCAGCGCGCGGTCGTAGAGGTGCAGAATGAAGACCGGTGTGTCCGGCGCCACCGCATTGATTTCGTCGAGTGTCGGCAAGCGCTTCTCCACAAATTGCATTTCGGTGAAGCCACCGACGATGCGTACCCATTGCGGTGCGGGCGTGCG